>CAZBOY010000011.1:0-27291 GCA_964493655.1 Candidatus Woesearchaeota archaeon
CTAATATAAGTTTGTATTCAAACATAGCTATTGAATTAAGTCTTCCTGTAGCTTCTGATACAGGGGATGGTGGAAATAACAATAGGGGTGGAAGCAGTAGTTCTAGAAGGCAAGATGATAGTACAAATCTAAATGGTACAAATCTAACTGGGAATTATTCAACCAATTTATCCGGACAAGGAGATACAGAAAACTATCTAGATTTACTAGGGGGAATAGAAAATAATCTCAATAAAAAAAATATTCTCCGAAGCATTTTATTTTTCTTGATAACTGCGATACTTATCGCTTTTGTTATAATCGGATTTGTATATCACAAAAAGAAAAAAAGAGAACAAGCTCTGAGAAATTTAATTGAAAATCCTGAATATAGTGAAGGAGAAAATCAAGAAATTCCCCCACAAAATAACTCTTTTAGAGAAGATGAAGAATTAAACTAGTGTAGAACCTAGTGACATATGTCTGGGGGTAAACCGAAAATTATCTAAAATAATTCCTGCAAAAATCCGTTCGCTATGCTCACTCTCACATTTTTGCCCCAAAGAAAATTTATTAATGACTTGATAACCCATCGATGATTTATTATTGAGATCATAAACTTCCCTAGCTCGAACGTGAGTGAGCTTAGCGAACGGAGTGAGAGCGGCGGCGGGGTTTTATTTTTCTAGATTATTTTAGGGTAGGACATAGGTTACCTGCGCGTACATGAAGAATTGAACTAGAAAAGATTATAATTTTCATTTCAAACCTCATAAGTAAAAACTTTATCATAATTGAATCAAAGTAAATTCTTTTGAATTTTCATTTGTCCGAAATTTCAGTTTCGAACAAAAGATTCTTCATACAACAAAGTCTTAAACCCCATAAATAAAGACTTTGTCATAAGGAACAAACATCTCTTCAGTTTCTTTTACAGAAAGATTTTCCCAAATTCTCCTAAATAATCTTATAGAATTGCCATGGGCGGAAATTGCGACATTAACCTGGTTTTTTTTCATAAACTTCTTTAACCAAACAATAAATTTCTTTACTCTTTTTTCAACATCTGCAAATGATTCTCCTTTTGGTGGTCGGGAGTTGAAGTTTCGGTGCCAGTTGTCAAATTGTTCTTTTCCATATTTTTCAATTATTGATTTGTGGGATTTTCCAGAAAGAAAGCCATAACTTCTCTCTATCATCCTATTATCTTGGATTAGTCTTTTGCATTCAGGATGAAATTTTAAAACAGGTTTTAGGGTTTGTTTGCTTCTTCCTAGTCGTGTGTAAAAAGCAACTTGGAATTTTTTATTCTTAAGTTTTTTTGCAATAATTCTGGCTTGTTTAAAGCCTAAGGGAGTTAGTTTTGAATCTTTAAATCCTGTGAAGATTTTATTTTTATTATAAAATGTCTGGCCATGCCTGAATAGAAAAATCTTAAATTTCTTCACCATCTTCTTTATTATCACAATCAAACAGCATATAAAAACATTTTTATAGACAAAGAACTTATCTTAGTTATGATAAATATAATGTTTGTAGTGTTTTTACTGGTTTTTATTTTACTTTCACTTCTTTTATTTAGACTTGAACATAGTGGAAAAAGAATAAAATTAATCATAATAATCATTCTTGGGTTGATTATCTTTTTTTCTTTTATGAAATTTTACAATTCAAGTGAAATGGATTTGAAAACTCCAATAGGGATAGTTAAAACAGGTATAGGATATGGAAAATGGGTGGGGCATTCGGTTGTGAATTTGTGGGAAGCTAAGGATGATATTGTAAAAATCGTTGGTGATGCTGTTAGTAATGGGGGCTGAAGTATTTTATTTATTTATTCTTAAATAAGAAATTTATTTTTTAAAAACTTTTTCATTAGGTCTTCTTATGGTCTTTGATATAAAATTGTACCTTAATTCTATTGCAAGGACTAAGATAAACAATACTGCTAATCTCATCATAGTCATACCTGTTGATTGTAATAAGGTAAAAACATAAGCAGAGAGAAATCCCATTACAAAGTACAAAACTGCAAGGGCTATAATCATATTACTTAATATTTCTTTTTTATTTTCGCATTGATGTAGATTGTAATGGTCTTCCTTACTTAACAAAAGCAGATTAGAAGAATCATTGTTTTGTTTGTCTTTATCAATATGGTGGACATCCTTGCCCCTGACAGCATCTATACCATATTTGTCTTCAGCCTTCCATCTGTGGACTAACTTATCTGGTTTGTTAAGATTTGGAAAGACAAGATAACCTTTATCATTAAGTTTGGTTTTTGTACCCATAGAATATTTACACAACGGAACCTTAAAAATGTTTAGAAACCAAATCAAAAAGCCACCCCCTGCCCCTCGGCGACTTTTCTGATATCATTCTTAAATAAAATTAACGAAAAGCCACCTCTGAGGATTGAACTCAGGACCTCGACATTTTTGGTTCCTTTATTTGTGAGCGAAGCTCACCATCTAAGTGAAGTTGAAACCACCATCCTAAAAGGAAGGTGAACTTCAGGAAACCTTGGTTTCCTAAGGTACCAATGTCGCGCTCTAACCAACTGAGCTAAGGCGGCGATTAAAATTATATAAGAGTGATGTTTTTAAATTATATTGCTACAGAACTAAGTTCTGGGTTAAATATTTCATATTTACCCCAAAAATTTCTAGAGACTTTATCTCCACAGTCTAAATAGAAAAAATCTTTATCAGCATCTACAATTATTTTTCCAACATGTCTTTTCTCTGATGAAGAAGTTATTTTCTGGCCTATTAATAAACTCAATGCAGTATGCATGCTCTCTCCTAATTCAGAACTTAAAAAATCTTCAACACTAGCCACGTTCTATCCCCCTCACCCAATCTAAATCAATCTCCAAAGCAGATACCGGCATTTTTGATTTCCAGTTTCTAATTATTCTTGGGGCAACTTCCCCGATGAACCCGACATCCTTTCCATTAACTTTTATTTTAGCAACTCTTCCAGAGATAAAATTGTTATTTTCACAAGATTCAATTTTGTAGTTTTTATCAAGCATTCTGAAAAGATAATCTAAAATTTGTTTTATTTCTGTGAAGTTTGCTTTTTCGCCTGTGAGTGCAATACCAAGTTTTTCTGTTTCTTTTATTCTTGTTTCTTTATTTTCATCTTTGGAAAAGACTCTACCTAATTCAAAAATCTTCTGGGGATATGTAGCATCAGAGTTTTCTGAAAAAACCTTTAGCAAGTTTGAGAGCAAATCAATCCGGAGTGTGTTATATTCTGTTTTTGAATCTTCAACTTCAAGGAGTTCTTCATTTTTAATATTAAAATATATTTTCTTAATGTCTTTTTTCTTGCATAAGTGAAAGGAGGAGACTTCTAACAAACCAAGGCCGGCTAAAATTTCTGCAATTGTTTTTTTGATTAGTGATGTTTTGCTTTCTTCTGCAATAGTTGAAATTTCTGGAATCTCTGGTTCAAATTTGTCATACCCATAGGCAATTGCAATATCTTCTGCTAAATCCACCCAGTGAAGTACATCTGCTCTGTATGCCGGAATTAATGCGTAGATTTTTTCTTTTGTTTTTTCAAATCCAATTCCCATTTTTTCAAGATAACTCTTGATTTCTTTTTCATTTAATTCAAGCCCGAGGGTTTTGTTTATATCCTTGATTTTAAATTCAAGTTTTTCTGGTTCTAAATTTGGTGAGAGAAATTTTCCTTCTTTAGGATCTTGGATTTCCATTGAATAGATTTTCCCACCCATCTCATCCAAAGCAGTTGTTAAAATGTTGATTACTTTTTTTTGATAAGGTAGATTAAAACCAGAGCATTCAATAAAAACATCTTTTGTTTTTTCTGAGATTTTACCTGTTTCATGTGAATTGATAATTGGTGGCATGCTCAAAATTTTGTCATCTGCGTCTATAAAAATTGGGAAAACTTCTGCATCTTTTAATAAATGTGCATAATCTCTTCCGGTTGGGTGCTGTCTTAAAATCTGCGCTCCGGTTAACTCTTTGTTCATTTCTAAAGGCATGAATTTTATCTCATCTGGTTTTTTTGCTAAATACCTTATTGGGAGCTTTATTTTTTCAAGTGGATAAATTCCTATTGCTATTTTTTTTCTGTCTCTTCCGAGTGTGAGGTGAAGTTTCTCCTGGATATCTATAATCTCCTTTATTTTTTCGTCGTCAAATTTCAGGTTTTTTACAATCGCACAAACAGTGTAAGGTCTTACTTCTTTTACACTTTTGTCAATTTCAACAACATAATCTTTTTCAGGTTTTTCTATTTTAAATTTAGCAACACCTTTTTTTCCAAGATTCTGTAATAATGCTCGTGAGAAACCTTGTAGAGAAAGTAAATCCGGACGGTTTGGGAAAATCTCCACAGCTACTTCATCACTTGTTACAGATTCAATTGGGGTTCCCATCATTGAGATTTTGTTTTCTATTTCTTTTGTTATTTTTCCAACTTTCTTTTCTAGTTCAGCGCGGTTCATTGTTAGGATTGTCATTTTAAATTTGTTAAATCTCCATTTATTATTATTGGTTGCATTGCTTCTATTTCATCCGCATAATTCATTTTAGGTATAGGATTCAATAAAAAGATTTTTTTATTAAGAACATGTGCAAAAGCCATCTCAAGAAATGAGTTGCCACCAATATAATTTTCAATATTATTTTTATCCAAATTAACAATTAGAACAGCATCAGATTCTTGGATAATTTTCCAATAAGCTCTTATCGAATCATATTTTATTGCTCTATCTGAGAATTTTCCATTTTCCTTTTCATTCTTAATTTCATCTAATGAAAGTTCCCCCCTTAGAATTTTCTCAGAGCTTATTGGTATTGAAACATCAAAACCAAGATTTTTTAATTCATCCGCTACTTCCTTAATCTCATAAGTAAAGTTTAAACTTCCACAAATTGCTATTTTCATTTTAAATTATGCCTTTGTTTTAATTTCTCAATTTTATTTTTAATAGCATCCTCAAGATCAATATTATAAACAACTGCAAGTTTAGTAAGCAATATCACACAATCTGCAATTTCATCACTTAAATTTTCGATATCTGTTTCTTTATTTCTAATATTTGGTTTATTAATCTCATCAGCAACTTCTCCAATCTCTTCGATTAAGTGAAGAAAAGTATTATTAACCCTATGCTTACAATTAAATTTTTTATCCAATAAATCTACAGTCTTGTTCATCAGATTTTGAAGTTCTTTAATTTCCATCTAATTCATACCTCTCCCGCAATTTAATTATTTTCTTTTTGAAAGTTTCTTCAATATCTACATCGTAATCTTTAGCAAGATACAAAAGTTGTGAGATGCAATCAACGATTTCAGTTGCTAATTTTTCTTTATTAAATCCTTCTTTTCTCCAATCATTTGTTTCTTTTGCAATCTCTCTAGCCAACTCTCCAATCTCCTCAACTAAATGATGAAACACTGTTTCCTTATGATGTTCTATTCCATGCTTTTTATTATACTCTTCTACAATCTGCAAAGCTTGTGCCTGCATCTCTTTAATTTCCATCTTTATCATCCACCCCCCCAGCTAATTTATTTGCATGTTTGACTTGTTTCATTTTTTCAGAAGGCATTCTTTTTTCATATTCCTCCAAGGTATTATTCAGGGATTCTTCGGCATCAACACCTGTTTTATTTGCAATTTTCAAAAGGAGGAACAGGGCATCTCCGACAAAATCAGCAACTTCTTGTTTTTTCTCTTGCACGACTTTTCTTTGTTTTTCTTCGTCAACCCATTTTATTAAGTTCCATGTTTCTCCGACTTCTTCTGTTATGTTCAAGAGCAAATCTTTCAAGTGCCAGTCACCTGCCCAGCCTCTTGCTGTGTCGAATTCTTCTATTTTATTTTGTGCTTGTTTTATTTCCATTTTAAATCTCAACTCCCAATTCTTTTAAATCTTTTTTTAATTGTTTTACTTTATCTTGAATTTGTTTCATTTTATTATTGTTAAATCCCCATTTAATATTATAGGATTCATCCCAGTTAATTCATCTTTAAAATTTGATTCTGGGATATCATTAAACATAAAGATTCTTTTTTTCATTCTATATGCCATAAATATTTCTGTAAAAGTTGCCCCACCGATATAATTTTGCTGATTATTTTTTTCTAAATTTATTACTAGTACTGCATCATTGTCTTTAATCTTTTCTTCACTTTCATCCCACGCTTTAGCAACCCATTCGCTATGAGCTTTTTTATCTGCTTCTAAAATCCTAAGTTCTAGCATAGGGTCTTCAAAACTATTTGGGAGAGTAACAATATGTCCTTTGTTTTCTAAATCTTCTTTTATTTCAGGAACCTTATGATAATGGTGTTTACTGCATATTATAAAAATTTTCATTTTTCCATCCAATCTCTCCTTTCATCTTTTTGACAATTTTCTTCTGTAAATCCTTGGGGGTGTCTTTTTTGCAACTTAGCTATGTTTTCTTCTAAAACTTCTTGTAAATCCCATCCAAAGGAATTGCAAATCATAGCAATGTACCACATTGTATCGCCTAAATTTTCTTTTATCCCTGGTAACTGGTCATCTTTATGGGTAATTGTTTTTTTTATACAGCCAGCAACATCTCCTGCTTCTCCTGCTATGCCCAATCCCCATGTTGCTATTTCTAAATCTTTGTTTTCAAATTCTTTTGCTAATTTTTTTACTGCTTCTTGGTATTGTTGTAGATTCATTTTAAATCCAGAACTTCATTTCCCGTAATTTAGTTAAATTGTTTTCACTAAGTTCTCTTAAATCCTTGATGTCATAATATTTCATCAGCATTCTTCCAAAACCAGGACCCCATGCAAGAACCGGAATGTTTTCTCCAAGAAGAGGCACAACAACCTCTGGCCTGAAAATTCCTGCGGCAATTAATTCAACCCATTCTTTTCTTTCTTCTACCCAGACATCTCCTTCAACACTTGGTTCTGTATACGGGAAATGTGCAGGTCTAAATCTTACTTTATCATAACCCATTTTCTTGCAAAACTGTTTTAGATAACCAAGCAGGTGTCTAAAGTTTGCATTTTTGTCAATAACAATTCCTTCTGTTTGCAGTAATTCAAACCCATGGCTCCAATCAACTGTTTCATTTCTAAAATTCCAGCCCATTGCAAAATACTTGGCAGGATATTCTTTGGCTTCTGCAATTTTTTTTAAAGTTCTTGCAGATAGGCAGGTTGTGTGTGTTCTTAATAAAACTCTTTTTGCTTCTTCCTCATCCCATTTATACTGCCAACCTTTGCTATTATCAATTCCTCCTTCGTGCTCTTTTCTTATACCCTCTATTAATTTTTGGTCTTCAGGAAGTTTTCCAATTACATCTTTAATAAAAAAAGTGTCGTGCATTTCTCTGACTGGATGGTCTTGTGCAGTGAATAAAGCATCAAAGTTCCAGAAACCTGTTGTTGTTAAGTCTCCAGTCATTTCTTTGAAACCCATTTCTGTCCAAATTTTTTTCCCATAATCAATTGCCTGATTTACAAAATGTCTTTTGCCACCATAAATTTTAGGGACTGGAGAAACAACATCATATCTCCGGAATTTCTTTCCTTTCCACGAACTTGTCTGAATTATTTTTGATGTCAACTGCTCAATTAAGTTTTGGTCTAAATTTTTATTTGGGATTTTCTTACCTAGTTCTGTTAGTTTAACAAGGATTTGTTTTTTATCATGAATCTCAATTAAGTTTTTTCTTGACTCCAAGTTTTTCAGAGCGAGTTTTTCTTGTGGCTCTAAGGTATCGACATCTCTTGGAAGAGACTCTAAAAAAGATTCTTCTAGCATTTTTTTTGTTATTTCATCTCTTGATGCTGTCACCCTAACCTGACCATTCTTTATATCAATAACGGCTTTTTTTCTAAGAACACCAACTGCAATTTTCGCTTCATTATCATTAAAACCACAAAGTGATTTTATTTCTTGGATAGGGATTGGGCTTTTTTTAGTTAATTCAATTAAGAGTCGTCTTTCAGGGAGAGCTTTTTTCAAGTAATAAATCCCATTAATTCCTGTGATGATTTGTTTGGTTGTTTTAGATTGTGTTTCTACAAGTTTTTTGTTTTTAAGAAAACTCAGAGCACGCATTGTTGTTGTTTTGTCTGTTTCAGATTTTTCAGAGATTTCTTCTAAGGTCTGCGAGTTCTCTGAAACATGCGGAAAGACCTTTCTTTCTATTGGAGAGAGTGACTCTATGATTTCCTGCTGATTCATGTTTTGATTAGAAGTTTGGTGTTTTTAAGATTTTGGATGGGTTAACCTTTCTAGTTCTTCAAGGACCTCATTATTTAGGGGTTCTTTATATAATTCATTAACCAACCATAGCCCCCCTCCCTTATCTTATCCTTGGGTGAAGATAGACCTAACCAGTTTTTAGAGGGTTTGCAATCTTTACATAAAGATATTGTTGATATGATTTTGGATTCAAGCTCTAATCGTTTATCTCTGTCTTCAATTGGAATCACAACAAAATTAAAATTTTTTTGAATATAATCACTAACTTCTTTTTCAACTTGTTTTTGTTTTTTAAAATCAATATTGGGATGTTTCTCTCGGACTTCTCGAATCAAAGGCGTTAACTCCCAATCTTTTAAAAAAGGATCCCCTTTTAGTAAACATCTTCCAATATTCTTCCTAAAAATACTCCTATCTTTAACCTCTTTAATGAAATGTTCTTTTAATCTTGATCTCAGATTATTATCTCCGGTGTGAGTTCCTACTCTGACAATTCTATCCACATCATGAGCTTCTTCTCCTTTTTCAAATAAAATATAAATCCCATTTTTTGGGAGGTCTTCATCATTAAAGGGAAATTTAAATCTTTTCAAATTGTTAAAAAGCAGATGAATTTTTTCGCAATTATTTGTTTTTGATTTTTCTTTTAGCCATTTTAATTGTTTGCCAATTCCTAAACCTTTTAATGGAATAGAATAGTTTTTTATTTTAGGAACTAAATATTTTCTATAATTTTCACCAGCTAGAATAATAAATTTGTCTTCTTTTAGATTACTGATATTTTTTAATTTATCTAAAATTTCCTCAGCCCATCCTTGTAATTCTTTATCATTCATATTATTTAATGTTAAATCATAAGGTTCAATCTCGTCATTAAGATTAAGTAAGTTATATTTTGCAGAAAGTATAAAAATTTTGTCAGGATTTAAGGATTTAGCATAAGCTAAATTTAACTTGAATAAAGGGCCTTGATACAAATCTTTTGCTTTTGATTTGGTGGTCTGTTTTTTGCTCGAGCAGGATATCAAAACTATCTTCATATATCTATTAAAAGATGGTTTTATTTAAATCTTAGTACAAAATCTTATGTATCTCATCGAGCTCTTTTTTGTGCTTGGCCCTGATTTTACCTAAATCTCTCTCACTTAAAACATCCAGGATTTCTTCTCCTGCAAGAACCTTTGGGAGAATTACATAATCTGCTCCTGCCTGGTAAAGGTCCTGTGCTTCACTTATTCGTGTTGCAGTTACAATCACCTTTATTTCCTTATTAATTTGTTTTGTCTTTCTTAATAACCAGCGGTTATCTTCGAAATCTGGAACTGTGCTTATTATTTTTTTTAGTTTTCTTAACTCAAGATTATCTAAAATCTCAATGCTTCCAAGGTCTCCGTAGATGCAGGATACTTTTTTCTTTATCATGGCGTTTATGATTTCCGGGTTGTAGTCAAGAACAATAAGTTTTTCTTTTTCTTTCATTAGCTTTTTTAAGATGATGCTTCCCATTCTGTGTGCACCAATCAAAAGGATTGTTTTTGGTTTTTTGTTTGTGTAACAGACAGCCTCTTTTATTGGAAGAAATCCGAAAATTTTCAGAGGCTTAAGAAAAAATTTGTGAAGAGTGTTTTTGTATTCAATAAGATATGTTGTTGTCGCCATTGTGATTATTGTTGCAAGAATTATTGTTGACAAAATAGGGGCATCTATAATCCCTAGAGAAAACCCGAGCATTGCGATTATTAATGAAAATTCTGAAAGTTGTGCTAGTGAGACTGAAGTTAAGAAGCTTGTTTTTGGTCTGTAGCCTGCAGTTCTTAATAAAATAAATGTTATAATTGGTTTTAGTACAAGTGCTCCTGCGAGTAGGAAAAGCAATAAATAAATTCTGCTAGATATTCCTTGGAAAACAATTTGCATTCCTAGTGCTACGAAAAATAAAATAGCAAAGAAATCTCTTAGGGGGGAGATTCTTGATTCTAATTCAACCTTGAATGGGGAATTTGCAAGAGAAACACCGGCGATAAACGCTCCGATAACAATTGAAAGTTCAGACAACCATGTTAGGATTACAAACAAGAATAAAACAGCTAGGGCAGATAGAAGAAGCAATTCTGTTGAGCGAGCGGCAAATCTAAACAAGCGATTTAAAACAAAAATCTGGAGCAAGATTGCAATACCAATTATGACTAAAAGTTTTCCAACTGCAATTAGAAAAGGTGTTAGTGCAAATCCTCCTGCCATGAAAAACGCAATTGCAATTATTGCGACAAGGTCCTGCAAAAGTAAAATTCCAAGGACAAGCCGGCCGTGCATGGTTACTAATTCTCCCTTGTCTGCAAGAAGTTTAACATCTACCATTGTTGAGCCAAAAGAAAGTATCACTCCGAGATAAATTGCTTGGAGAGAAGTTAGATTAAGATAGTTTGCACTTAAAAAAGTTATGAGAAAAATAAATAAAATTTGAAGAGTTCCAATCAGAATTATTTTTTTTAGATTTGCTTCTTTGATTTTTTTAAAAGATATTTCAATTCCGGCAAAAAAAAGCAAAAACGCAATCCCTATTTCTGAAAAAGCTTTAATCAACTCCACATGTTTTACTAATCCTAAACAGACAGGGCCAATAACCAATCCTGCAAGGACATAAACTGGAATGAGTGGTTGCTTTAAAATTTTAGCAATAAAAGCAAAAATCGCAGCAACAATTAAAATTATCGCAATGTCAAATATAATCACTTGTTCAGTCGGAAGAGTAGATATATTTGTAGTTATTTCTGACACAAATTTAGATACAAAACTAGTTATTGTTTCTAACACCATCTTTTTCTATCTTGCTAATGATTTGAGGTTTTTATAGGTTTCTTTGTAATAAAGTTATAAATATAAAACAAGATTTTTAGGTTATAAGTTTTAATTTTTTTCAAACTTCAAATTATCCCAGATGGAATAGAAATAATGTTTGAAAGAATCAACAAGGGGTTGAGAATGAACTAAAAAACAAATTGGGACTTTTTCCCAAGGTGTAAATGCAATTTTATTTCTAAAAATTGAAATGTTTACAGGTATTGGAAAATCAGCAAATTTAATGGATTTTTTTTGCCATTTTTCTGTGAAAAGAAATTTTTTTATTTCCCTAGGTGCAAGCCCCTTAACAATAATCCCTTTTCTTTCTCTTTCTTTTTGGTACTCTAATTTATAGAAACTATATGCTTTTTCAACTTCTTCAGAAATTTTAGAATAAAGAGAGAAAAACAAAAATTCGTCTCCTTTCTCTGCATCTTCTAGGAGTTTGTAGTACATGTTTTTAAAACCCTGAAAACCTTTGTAAACTTCAGCCTCTTGCCTTGAAATTTTCTTTTCTTTTCATCAATAAATTTCAAGAGATTCTTAGGGTCGGTAGCAGAATACTCCCTCACACCCCCTTTTTTAATAAAAGAGATAAATCCTTTTTCCGCAAGTTTTGGAAGGGTTGCGTGAATAACTGAATTTTGCAGGCCGGTTTTTTTCATAATCGGGCCGGCAGTACTTATTCCGAGTTCAAGCAGGGAGAGGTATATTTTAATTTCAGACCTTGTAAGCCCAATGTCCTCTAATATTTCTGTTTCCATATTTTAATTAATTTTTTTGATTATTTAAATATTTCTATGCTACTTGCTTTGTGTAAGAAGTCTTAAAAAACCTTGACTTTTTACACAGAATAAGAGTTTATTATTTTAGTAATCTAAAATTTGATGTCGCAAGAAGACCAATCCCTACAATACCAATTATGGCACTTACAGATGATGAAAGAATTCCTAAAAACAACAAAGTACCAGAAGTTAATGCTATAGTAATTCCCACTATAAACAGAATTAGATTTATTGTTCTTTTGTCCATACAATTAGATTATTTATAAAGTTTATAAATATTGTTGTTATGAAACGGAGAAAAATTGACTTTTTACACAAGAGGCACTATTTACACAAAGCCTATGCTACTCCAAAATTGGAGGACAATTGTTTAAATAACATAACTATCCAATAGTTACAACAAACATAAGGGAAAACAAAGATGAAAACATTAAGACAAAAAATAGCGAATACGGGAAGGGGACTTGCTCTTTTCGGAGCTACTGCTATTTCCGCCTTAGTTGGGGGAGGATGTGGATTTCCGGAAATTCAAACACCAACAATAAATGGAAAGGTAATAGTTATGTGCCCAAGACAAGGGGGTTCAATTAAGAGGGTGGAAGGATTTGTAAGAAAACTTCCCTATGACTCGGATGTTTTCCTGCTTAACGAAGTTAGGGATGGTGCGAGACTTTCAAAAGCAAGATTAAGCTCTTACCCTATACGCAACCAGAATCTAGGGCTCGGGGGGGCAGTTCAACATGTAAATGGAAGTAACTTTGAATCTCACCGGGAAACAGGTATTAGTGCATATGTGCAAGGAAAACCAACAAAAAAATCTTTTGGAAAATTCACTGCGTGGTATTTTCAAGAAACAGATACTGTAGATTGGTACGGACTTTTAAATACAGAAAGATTTTATGCAGATATTCTTGGATCCCACAATCGGAATACAAAAACAACATGGGTTCGTCCAGGAATAGATTATAAGATTAATAAAAATTGGTCTGTAGGACTTGAAGGAAAATTTTCTGGTAAGGGGACAGATTTAAAAGAAAGCTATTTTGGGCTTAGATGTGGTTTTAGGTTTTAATCGCTTCACTAACCTGCCCACTGCTCATCCCCAAACTAAATCCAAAAGCCCTCAAGGCATAAACGTCTGTATTACCCCAAATAAGAATTTTACATCCTGCTCTTCTGCATATTTTTATATTTTGGATAATTTTTCCTAGTCTCAAGGATTTTTCTTTTCTGTCTTTGATTTGATTGATTTCGTCAAAATCAATTGCAATCCCTATGTTTTTCTTTTTTGCTTCTTTTGCTAAAAAATGGTTAAGCCCGGAATCTCTTTGTTTCAGAGTGTCTTTTCTTTTTCCACGTTCTGGAGAAACAAGAAAGTCAATTTCTGTTTTTTCAATCATCCGACGATTAAAATCATCATCTCGCCCAAGAACTGCGATTTTCTTTTTTATTTTCTTTTGTTTTAAGGATGCGATAATACTCCTAATTGTTTTTTCATCGGCGTTTATGAGATAGGTGTCTTCTTTGTCTGTTTTTTTTGTTTCTGATTTTGAGGTTATTTTTTTTATTTTCATAATTAAATTAGTAAAGGAGAGTTTTTATTGTTTTTCTTTTTAATGTTTACTGAAATATCCTCGGGGAAAAATAAATTCCACTAATAATTTAACAATATAAAAAATCATTCGACTGGTGAGTTGACTTATTTATCTTGGGAGCTCTTGAAAAAATTTTCACCTATTTATTTTATTATTTGTGAAAATTTTCGCAAAGTCCTTGCAAAACATTAAGACAGATTATTCACACAAATATTTTGTCAGATTAATAAATTTTAATCTTTTATTATTCAATCACCCACTAACCAAACTTCCCTTGAAGTTTTTACCCTTGATGATTTTATGAACATCTTTTAAAGAACCTACAATATAAGTAGGGATTTTGTTTTTCATAATTGTTTTTGCAGCACTTTGGTCTAGGACAAAATGCTGTCCGGCGGTGTATTTTATTTTTTGCGCTTTTTTATTGAAATTTTTCCAGGAGATTTTTTTAATGAATTTTGCGTCTTTGTTTGTCTTTGGATTTGAAGTATATAATCCGTGGACATTTGTGATATTTATAAATGGGCATTTTAAAAATCCTGCTAAATCTGCTGCTGTTCCATCACTGGTATTTTTATCTTTATATCTTAAGGCGCCGCAAAGAACAATCTGGTTTTTATTTAAAAGATTTTTTACTTTTTTCATGGTTTTTGGGAGGGTTTCATTTGCTTTTTTACCAAACAAGCGAGAGAGAAAATTAGCATGCATTCTTGTGATTGCAATCCCTGAGATTGATTGTTTTTTTGTTTTTTGCCCTAATTTTTTAAGTGCAGAAATATATTTGCGAGCAGTTGCTCCTCCACCTGTGACAACTGCAAATTTATGTGTTGGGTGAGAGGTAATTACATTTTCAAATTTTTCCAAGAAGTTGTAGTCAACACCTTCTTCAGTTACAATTCTGCTTCCCCCAAGTGAAATCACCCAAAGTTTGTGCCTCTTTTTCATGAGGGGATTAAGGAAGATTATTATTTAAAACTATATGTTCTATCCCCTATTTGTTTTTAAGATACCAAAAACCATAATTTTATGGCAGATGTTATTGGTCAAACCAAAGGACTTGTAAAACTTGTTAAAGAAATAGGGCCATTACATAAAAAGAAATTTCTAGTTCATTGTGCGGATTTGCAATTCAGATTAGATAAAACACAAACAATTCCTCTTTTTAATGAAGATAGAGAACCTAAGATAACCCAATATATGAAATCAAGAATTGCAAATCCTTATCTCGGACAATTTTTTCAGGATCTTGCTTGGGGGATTTGGGGGGGTGAAGAGACAGATAAAACCACTACTTTTTTTAAGATGATTGAAAGAAAAGGATATGCTCCTGATTTAACTAATCATAAAGAGGGAATTTTCAGAGAAATAAAAGGTGTTTCTGGAACTGAATCATGTGATTTAAGGGAAAACCAAATGGCTAAAACAATAGATTGTTTATTGCATGACTTTCCAATAGATAATCCAGAATTTAATTTTAGTATTTTCAGATACAATGTGAGAAGGCCAATGCAATTTATAAAATTTGCAACCAAAACAAAATTTGAAGAATCCATTATTGAAATGATGAAAGGAAAGGTTCCATTTATCTTAGATTTACCTCTAGGAGTTATGATGGCGGTTTATTATGCTGGCTCAAGATTTGGAAGCGAGCGTTATTGCTATGGTTCAAGATTTAAATCAAGCGTGATTAATGGAATTTTTAGAGATCCAATAATGACTCTTGCTAATTTAGAAGATGGAGTATCATTACCCGGAGTTAAACCAATTAAACCAATAATAAGAGCCGGAATTTCTTTAGAAAATCTTGAATGGGAAAGATACAAATTAAGTGAACCATTAAAAGTTAATGGGGTTGTTATTGGAAGTCCTTTATTATTACATGCTCATTTTAAAGATTATCCCCAATGGCTTGATTCTTTCAGAAAAGAATATGAAAAATTAAAAGAAGATATTGGGGATGTTATTAAAGAAGAATTCCTACAATGGTTTGGGTTTAATGGGGGAGAAACTTCTACCTCACAGTAAACAACCGATTATCATCGACGTCAAAGATGCCGAGTCTTACGCCACAGTCCAACCAACCGTGTGCATAATTTATGGCTGCGAAAGTATTAATTAAATCTTCTTTGCCTTCAAAATGATGTGCATCACTAAGATAGTTTTCAACCATCTTTATAATTTCCTCTGCTTGTTTTTCTTTTCCTTTAATTATGTTTTTCTTTACTTTTTTCAGAGCTGGTTCTGTTAGATTAAAATATTTTTTTATTTTTTCTTTTGTAATTTGGTCTTCCATAAAATTCTATAAAAAATTGATTTTATAAAGGTGTTGGTTTAATTACTGAATTACTCCTCGGCATTTTATCATCAGAAAAATTATCTTCTCTGATTTTCCAACAACGAGTAAGGTGTTTGTTTTTTTATTATGAAACGTGAGCCAATCATTTTTGAAACAACTGCGTTGATTACAAAGTTGTCAACTGCTGCTCTGAAAACACCTTCGACAAGGGGGATTTTTGTTTTTTCAGATATTGTTTTTAAAACATCTTCTATGTCTTTTTGTGATAGAATTATTTTTGTTGGTAAAATCTGTCCAGCCATCATAATTGTAAGTTGTTTGTCTGCTCCAGAACATTCAATAGTTGTCACCATTGGGTCAATGAGAAGAGGCTGAAGTTTTCCATAGCCTTCTTGTTTTGTCAGGATGTCAACTGTTGTCGCCGGCCGAGTTATCCTAGGTGTAATCTGGGCTATCTGTTGCGGAAATTGTCCTTGGGAAAAAGGAGAGGGTCTCATCATTGTTCTTCCTTCAGAAAGAATTTTTTTATCTATCAATCTTTTTGAAACTCTTGGGATAAGCTCTGAGTTAATCATGTATTTTTTTTCATAAGAAAATTTTTCAGAGTTATTTAGGACTGATAGAATAATTGACTTTACAAGTGGAGAATCAGCTATTTTTTGAAGGTTCATATTCTAGGAAGAGGTCTGGGTCTTGAAAATCCGCCAGGGGAACCCTGATTAAATTTACCCTCAAGTAAAACTAAACCCTGTGCGATTGTTTTGTTTTGTTCTAAAAGAGAGTCTATTTTTCTTGTTAGTTCTTTATAATCTACAGGGCCGTCTTCAACAATATTTTTTGCAGAGAGTTCGAAAACTTTCAGTAGTTGGGAGAGCTGATCTGAAAGAGATTCAAATTTCATAGATAGATTAGTCATTGCTTTTTGCAAGCCGACAAAATTTTCAATTAGTAAATCATCTCTTTGTTTTAGGGACATTGGTTTTGATGAACTCTTTAAATTATCTGATAACCTCTTTTTTACCATATTATATAAACGAGTTGGTGATTTATAAAAGTTGTGAATTAGAGCAGAAGATCACATTTCATAATTTTTAATTAATTCTGTAATATTATCCTTAAACTAAAGATTCTCCAAAGTGATCATCATAACCACTAGGATCAAATGGGTTTTTTTGTAAATTTCTTTTTGAAGAACGACAGAGTTTAATATACTCATAAAAATCTTTTACTGCAGATTGATAAACCTCAAATTCATCCCACATCGAGTATCTTATTGGTTTTGGAAGAGCTCCATAAAGTCGTAATGTTTTTCCAATAATCGGAAATACTTGATAAAAAATATCTTTGCAAACTCTTTTAAAAGCGCTTTGAGAAGACATATCTAACAAAGTACCTGCTTGATTAACAATTTCAATTGAGTTTAGCAAATGTTGAAGTTTACTAATAGATTCATTAAAAGGTCTTTCTGCAAAATCTCTTTTCATAAGAAAATTGATAAATTCCAATTGGTTTGTTGCTGTTTTTAAATCTTTGATTTGGATTATTGCTTCCATGAGCAAAATTTGTTGAGAAGATTTATAAAACTATGGGGACAGGAGGAATTTAACCCCCAGCTGTCGGGTTCTCGCAATAAATTTCTGGAGCCGACTATTTTAACGTTAAACTATGCCCCCGTATAAATGCTTGGAAATTTGTATTTTTAAAATGTGTGGTTTTGTGTGTTGGTGAGAACTAGGAGAAATATAAATTGATTAATAATTATTAATTTACTCACATGGTTTTAGTTGTAGATTTTTTAACTTTAAAGTTGTTGCGGAAATTTAGCACTACTTTAAAAAATTATTGTGCTAAATTTCTCTTTTGTTTTTTAGCTGGATAGATGCTGACTAATTAATAGTATATATAATTCATCCCCTAAATATTTATAAATTGAAACTTTATCCTAAAAATATGAGAAAAGTACAACCATATAGTTCAATTTTTTTTCTTCCTTTTGGTGTTGGGGATGTTTGTAGTGTAACTTGGGCTGAAGATGAAAAAGCACATGGGAAAAGTGTTGCAGGTCATATTGTTGGTAAAGATAATGATGGGAGTCACATTTATATTTCAATACATCCAGAGCATGTTGGGGAAGCATGTTGTGGTAGAATAAGTAACAGAAGAACTCGTAAATTAGGAATTGAAAGGATAGCTTGTCGAGAAATAAGAGTTATCACTCCATTAAGAGGATTTGGGGACACTAGTTTCATGCCAAGAGAACGTTATGATCGTTTGTATCCTAAAGATATTTAACCCTTAGCCAAACTTTTCATAACTTCAATCTCGCCACTAGAAATTGCAGTGCCTTTATATTTTAATCCATAGAGGAGGGCATCTAAAAGTTCTTTGCCATCTTTTAGTGGAATTAAATTTTTCTTATAGGCAATATATACAAGTTCTGTAGAACGGATAAATTTGAAGTTTTTTAGTTGCTCGAGATTTTTCTTGTTTGGTTTTATTTTTGTATGAAGTTTCCCCTCCATTAGTTTTTGCAAATTTTGAGGGGATTCTGTCAACATTCTCGTTGTTCGTTCATCTATAACAATTACATTTTCTGCATTGCAAAGATTTGAAAATGCAAGACAAGATGCCTCGGCTTCTTGAACAAGTTCTATATTTTCACCCCTTGTTTGAAAAACACTATTTGTAATTTTTAAAATTCTCATTGTTTCTTTTTCAATTTGGTTATTTGCGACAAATTTTGAAGCAAGTTTTAGAACACCTTTATCAAGAAGATCCTTCATCCTGAAAGATTCAAGTGCATATTGTTTTATCCTTGCCGGCCGATCAACAACTTCTTTTTTAACTTGTGTTGTTATTATAAACTCCCCATTAAATTCTTTTTTTAATTTTTCAAGAACATCTAAAAGTCCGTTCATAGCCAGAGAGATCAAAGGGCCTGCGTCGAAGATTAGGTATTTCATTTTTTAAAAATCTCCTCGGCAATTTTAATTCTCTGTTTTTCAGGCATTGAGAAATTTAGTTTTGCTTCTGTCACGCGCGACTGCCCGATATAGGAAGCAAGATCCCATAAAGAAACTCCAAGCAAATCTGCAACTTGCTGAGCAGACAAACCGTGTTCGTAAATTTTGAAGGCCTTGTTTATTTCTGCTTTTTGGAAAACCTGTTTAATATAAATTGCAAGGTTCTCTGAAATTTCATTTAAGGAATGTTTGATTTGCCCTATAGATTCTCTAAATCTTTTAACATCATTTTTTTCCAAAGCTATAATCGCTAAGTCAAGATTTTTTAATAACAAGGGGTAAAATTTTTTCCAGCCAGGCATCTTCTGGTAGTGCTCTCTTTCAATAATTTTCCCAATTGAATAAACCAAAACCGCAGTAACAATATTATCTGGGTCTTGAGAAATTGTCGCAGTATGAATTGTCTGGTCTGAGAGTTTTTTAATTTTAAAAGAATCTTTTTCATTTATCGCGGTTTTTGTTTCTCGGAGAACTCGGATTATGTTGCTCACCTCTTCCATTAAATAATTAAATAAGGAAGTTATATAAATCTTGTTAATTTTAATTTATTATGAAAATACTCTTAGACACAAATTTTATCTTGACCTGTATAAAAGAAAAAATAGATTTTGATGCTTTGGCTAATGAGATTTTTGACCAGAGAATTGAGTGGCTTCTCCCAGATAAGGTGATTCAAGAAATTGCTGGAATCTCACAAAGCCAGGGGGCAAAAAAACAGCAAGCGAAAATTGCTCTTGAAATAATAAAAAACCTGGATTATAAAAAGGTGAAGCTTGAACATTCTGTTGTTGATGAAGGGATTGCGAGATATGTGAATCAGCACAAGGTTATTCTTGCGACACTTGACAGAAAACTTAAATCAAGAGTGGGTGTGAAAATTTTGACTATTCGTGGTGGGAAGAGTTTAGAGTTGATTTAGTAAGATTTAAATAGGACAGATTTACAAATAATAATTTAGATTTTTATTAATTATCAAATTATTTATCGACTTGTGTGGGGTGGGAGATTTATGTTGGCAACTTTCGCGGAAATCCAACCAATTATCTAAGACAAGGTTGGATTTCTTCATGGGTTTTGCAGAGCATTAATCTTAAAGCCTAAACGAACATCTTCTAAATTACTAAATAGATTCAAGATATATCCATTTATCTACAACCAAACAGCATCTCGTAAACTTTATAAACCAATTTTGAGTGATAAAATTATGTTCTATCTAGTTGATGTTGAGGACCATGTAAGAGTTGAGCCGAGATTGTTCGGACTTTCCACAGCCGACGCTGTGAAAGAACAGCTAATTGCAACTTATTCGGATTTTCAAGACAAAGAACTTGGGACAGTTGTTGATGTTCTTGAGGTAATGGATGTTGAGGAAGGAATTATAATCCCTGGAGATGGGGCTGCTTACTACAGGTCCAAGTTCAAACTAGTTGTATTTAAGCCAGAATTACAGGAACTTGTTTATGGAGTTATAGAGGAGATTACGAATTTTGGGGCTTTTATTGATATGGGGGTGGTACGAGGCATGATTCACATTTCTCAAACAATGGATGACTATGTTTCATTTTCTAAGACCGGATCTTTAACTGGAAAAGATGGGAAAAAATCTCTTAATGTTGGGGATATGTGCATTGCCCGAATTGTTGCAATTTCATATAAGGGAGAGGAACCAAAAATAGGTTTGACAATGAGACAACCAGGTTTAGGAAAAATAGAATGGATTGAAAGAGATAAGGCGAAAGCAAAAAAAGATGCAATTAAATCAGTAAATGCTGAAGAAAAAGCTGTTAAGGGAAAGGGAAAGAAAAAATAAAATGGTAAAAAAAGCAAAAGCATGTTTGAATTGTAGGAAAGTGTTTGAGGGGGATAAATGTCCGGATTGTGGTGAAAGTGCTACAACTGAATCATTTAAAGGCAGGGTTTATATTTTTAATACAGAGGATTCTAAAATTGCAAAAAATATGAAGGTTGTACAAAAAGGGGAGTTTGCAATCAAAACAAAATGAAAACACAAATTCTAAAACAAGAAAAAAATCCCTTTTTGAATCGGGAAGAGATTACTCTTGAGATTGAAGCTCTAGCAAATCCAAGTTTTGAAGATGTGAAAAATGAAATTGGAAAAGATGCTGAATTAACTGTTGTGAAAAAAATTAGCGGGCACTTTGGAAGGGGGAGGTTTATTGCTGAAGTTTTTGTTTATGATTCTAAAGAAGCTAAGGAGAAAATTGAAGTTCTTTCAAAAAAACAAAAAGAAGCTGAAGCAAAGAAACAAGAAGAGCAAAAAATAGCTGAAAAACAAGAAGAAACTAAATCAGAAGAAGTAAAACCCACAGAAGAGCAAAAAGAAGAAACCCCTAAAGAAGTAAAAGTTGAAGAAAAGGTGGAGGAAGTGAAAAATGGTAATTAAATCAAAAATAAAGGGGAAGAAGGCGCACAAGAATCAGCCAACTTCAAAAAAGTATAAAATGTATAAAATTGAGGGTGATAAAATTACTAAAGAAAGGTCGTGTCCTCGTTGCGGGCCTGGAGTTTTTTTGATGAAAGCTCCAAATAGAGTTTATTGTGGGAAGTGTCATTTTACTGAATTTTTTTCTAAGAAAGAGAAGGAATAAGCAAACCCAAACCTTTATAAAAGATTTTTCTATTTGTTTTTTATGGAAGACACAGAAGAAGAAACAACTGCTCCTGAAGCAGAAGAAGAATCTGAATCTACAGATGAACCTGTAGAAACAGAAGAAGCTGAATCTTCAGAAGAAGAACCTGCCGAAGCAGAAGCTCCTGCAGAAGAAGAGTCTGAAGACGCGGCTGAGTAAATCTTTTAAGATTTGAATTTTTTTTTGAAAAGCCGCCCTCAAAGAGAGGGCGTTTGTTTTTTATCAGGTTTAGATAAATTTATAAATCCAAAAATAATGATATTAATATGATAGCTAAAATTTGGGGGTTTCCCCACAACTGTAGAAAAGGATTTTTCTAGCTGTGACTTTTTTTCTAAAAACATTTTTATACCTACTTTCCAATTAAATAACATGGGCACAAGTGAAGCTTGTGGTAGTTCAAGGGAATTTGAGACCACAAGAAACCGCTTGAAAAAATTTTGCTCTCGGTATCCTAAGAAAAAATGTCAAAAGCAAAATTTTTTGTGTCTTAACTATGGTGATTGTAGTTTAGTGGCAGAATGTACGGTTGTGGTCCGTGAGGCCCGAGTTCGATTCTCGGCTTTCACCCTTAAAGAGGTAACAAAATGAAAACAGAAACAGTAAAAGGTTTTAGTGATTTCATAGGAGGAGAAGCTCAGAAGCGAGCAGAAGTAAAAAAAATCATAGAGGAAACTTTTGGAGTTTACGGGTTTGAACCAGCTGAAACTCCGATTGTAGAATATGAAGAATTTGTTCGAGGGGAAAATCCTGATGATGAAGCAGTGTCAGATATTTTTAAACTTCAAGATAAGGGAAAAAGAAAACTAGCACTTAGATATGAGTTTACTTTTCAGTTAAAACGAATTGCGAAAAACAAAAAACTGCCTTACAAAAGATATCAGATTGGCCCAGTATTTAGAGATGAACCAGTATCATCAAATAGATTCAGGCAGTTCACCCAATGTGATGTTGATATAATTGGCTCAACAATAAAAGACGAGGCAGAAATCTTAGCAATAAGTTCAGATATTTTCAAAAAATTAAATATTCCCATAACAATAAACATAAACAACAGAAAATTACTAAATGAAATTCTTGATAAAGAAGGTGTTAAGAAAAAACAAGAAGTTATAAAAGAGATTGATAAATTAGACAAGTTATCAGAATCAGAGATAAAAAGCAATTTGAAAAAATATAATGCAGAGAAAGTTCTTCAAATTTTTAAAAAACCTGAAAAGTATTTTGAAAAATATGATTCTTATGATGAAATAAAATTACTAAAAAAACTTTGTGCAGATTATAAAATAAAAATTAATTTTCAGCCTTCGTTGGCGAGGGGTTTATCTTATTACAATGGTTCTGTTTTTGAAATCAAAACAAAACAGATGAAGGAGACCATTACGGCAGGGGGGAGTTTTTTAGTTGAGGGTACGCAAGCAACAGGAATTTCTTTTGGTTTAGATAGATTAACTGCTTTGGCGAAAATACAACTCCCAAAAATTCAGTATATGATAATTTCAATTAATCAGGATAAAGCAGCAATAAAAATCGCACAGGAATTGCGGGCGGGTGGAAAGTCAACAATTTTGTTTTATGGAAAACCATCTAAAGCATTAGAATATGCAAATTCACTTGGGATTGAAAAAGTTATTTTTGTCGGGGAGAAGGAAGTTAAAAGTAAAAAATTCAAGGTTAAGGATATGAAGGATGGGAAGGAAAAGATTGTTGGGGCTGGAGAGTTTATTAAAAATTAAATGTTGCTGATAAAATTTATTTACTAAATCTTTCTTGAAAAAATCTCATTAGTTCTAATGTTTCTGGAATAACAACCTTGGTAATTCCCTTCCCTAGTCTAATCCATCCAATATCCAATTTATTCGTTTGATGATTAAATGGCCAGTGCCCATCAATGTATTTCAAAGAACTTTCCTCTTGTTCGTTCCATTTAAGGTTATCTGCAAACTGAGCAATTCGTTTTAATTCTCTAATTGAAAAAGGTTTCTTTGAGTCTCTTCTGCCAAACTTTCTTTTTATATGTCTATAGTCTAATTGAAACTCTATCTTGGTACAAGACCTTCCACGTTCTCCAGATAAATATAATTGAAAAAGTTCATTTGGACTGATATAGACCCCCCCAGCATATGCGCCTTGAACAACCCCGATAGGACCATTATATCCAAAACCCCGGTTCAAGAGAGTTTCATGCAAATTTCTATGAAGAACTTCATTTTTTCTATCCACACCACTGGATAAAGAACCCCTACTTAATTCTACATATTGTCCACGATCTACCCTTTCTTCAAGCCAATCTTTAATTATAAAAAACAACCAATAAGATCATTAATAAAGATTTATGTTATTCAGTATATAGCAGATCCAAAATTATTCTTCTCTCTCCAAATCAGAATGTAATTTTTGCAGAGCTAGATGAATTTCATCAAGATGTTTTTCTTGGTAGAGCCAGAGTTTTTCATCATTAGAAAGATGCAGGATTGGCAGAAAGGATTGGATTTTTTCTTGTTTTGTAGACGCGAGAATTGAATATCTCATCCGAACTTTTTCTGGGGATTTTAGGTGAGCGGTGATTTTTTTGAAAATAATACTTATTCTTGATCTAAGTGGTATGCGATTTTTTTTAGGCAGAACAACAAGTGCTGATTTTTCAGCTCTTGTCTGTTTTATTTCTCTACGGATTCTTCTGGTTTCTGTTTCAATTGCTTTGTTTAAAGAACCCATTAGTTCATCCAGAGTAACTTTTCTAAATCTTGGCATGGGTGTTCGCGCAATCAAAACAGGGACTTCATCTTCGTCAATTTCAATTTTTTCATGTTCATATCTCTTCTCTTCTTTTTTTCCATAAAGAACCTCGTTTAAATCTGTAATATAATTATTAACAAGAATTTCTGATTTTAATCTTAGTAACAAAGAACATGCGAGCAAAACTTTGGATGAGATAAAGAAGTTTGTATCTTCAATATTTTCAATTGTTTCTATATATCTATCAGCAAGAGTTCCAAGATCAATATCCCATGGGTCGAGTTGTTCGGTGCGCACAAGATCAAAAATAATTCCTTGCCAGCTTAATTCTTCGCCAGTTATTAAATCGTAGAATTGAGATTGATTTATACTGTTGTTGAAAATTTTTCCCCCTTTTTCTTCCATAAGAATTATGATTGTAAAGAGTTAATAAACATTATGAAAAGAAGTGAATAAGGCACATAAACATTTCGCAAATTGCGTTGTTCTCTTTTTTTGCCTCACTTCTTTATATCGCGAGTATAACCCTGGAAGAGGCTCGCAAGGCGATAAAAATTAGTATGCCCCACTCGCCTCTTCTGGGGAAAAAGAGGTGATAATATAGTTAAAGATTGGTTATTTATAAATCTTTCGGTTTGTTGTAACTTATTAGTGAAAAGAGGATTTCACCCAGATAAAATCCCCATACGATAAAGAGCGCAACCAACCCATATAATAAGAATTAAATAAAGCAGTGTCCATCAACCATTCATTGGAATCCACTTAGAAAATTTTTGTTTTTTCCACCATTTTTTCCAAAACAAAACAATCAGGTTTACACCTAGTGCATCAATAAGAAATAAATACCAAACAATTGTTTCAAAATCTATAAAAAATATAGGTAAAAAGTTTATTTAAACTTATCTAAAAAAAATAAAAAAATAAAAAATATTTAGTTAGTTTATTTCTTTTTCTTTTTAGCTTTTGCCTTTTTCTTTGCCATTTTAATTGCCCCCTTTTACATGTATTAAAAATTCCAATAGAATTAAATGAATGATTTTCTTTTTCTCCTTAAGGTTTTAAGTTAAATATATTAGTATAAACTAGTATTTAAATTTATCTGGGATTTTTATTTTGTCTGCTCAACATAAATATACTTACAAATCTTGATTTTTATTATCTGAGAAATCATCGACGATATAAATCATAATTATTTATCTTGGCAACTCTTGAAGAAAATTATTCCAAAAATAAATAAGATAAGGATAATTTTCCACAGAAGCTTTGCAAAACAGTAAAAATAAATCTTTTACAAAAATATGTAGAGATTAATAAATTTAATCTTATATTTTAGATTTAGTAATTCTTTATCAAAATCATCTTACATAGGTTTATAAACTAATTTTCTTGTGAATCATTGTAAGATTAAATGTCTATTTTATAGATTAATTTGTTAAAGAAATACGATTGCTATTTCTTGCTGATTACAACTTTCGAAAATGGAAAAATTTAAACTATTACTAGAGAGCAACCTCTCTCTGTTAAAACCAATAGAATCCAGAGGATTCACGGTTCCGACAGAGATACAGGAAAAATCTATCCCTAAGATTTTATGTGGGATGGATGTGATAGCTGGGGCTTCAACAGGTTCTGGGAAAACACTTGCGTTTGCAATGGGATTAATAAATAATGCGAAAAAGAATTATGGTGTTCAGGGATTAGTATTAACTCCGACAAGAGAACTTACAGAACAGGTTGCACAAGAGATTTCAGAATTTGCAAAAGATGAGGGATTAAATGTAATTCCGGTTTATGGCGGGGTTTCAATTAGTAATCAGATAAAAAAACTTCGTTCAGCTGAAATTGTTGTTGGAACACCTGGAAGAATTTTAGATCATTTAAGGAGAAATTCAATTGATTTGTCGCAGATAAATACTTTAGTTTTAGATGAGGCAGACAGGATGCTTGACATGGGTTTTAAATATGATGTTGAAAAGATAATTTCTCAGTGTTCGAAAAAAAGGCAGACACTACTTTTTTCTGCGACAATTTCTCGAGAGGTAATAAATTTAGCTAAAAAATACATGAAAGAGCAGATAGAGATTTCAGCTAAGTCTTTAGTTGATCCAGAAAAATTAGAACAATGTTATTACAATGTTGGTGATGATTTGAAATATTCTTTGTTGAAACATTTGCTTGAAAGTGAAAAATCAAAACTTGTGATGATTTTTTGTAGCACTCGAAGGAATGTTGATTTTGTTGCAAATAATCTTCAGTTTATGGGGATTAATGCACTTCCGATTCACGGCGGGTATTCTCAAGAAAAAAGAACTAGAATTATAAAAAGTTTTCATTCTGAGAACACACATATTTTAGTTGCGACAGATGTTGCTGCAAGAGGTTTGGATATTCCAGGAGTAACCCATGTTTATAATTATGACATCCCTAAAACAAAGGATGATTATATACATAGGATTGGGAGAACAGCGAGGGCAGGAAATGCGGGCAAGGTGCTGAATATTCTTTCTAGTCGGGATTATGGAAATTTTGATAATTTAATGAGGTCTGGACTTAAGATAAGTTTGAAAGAAACTCCTCTGGTTCAAAAAGTTTTTTTAAAAAAGATGCCTGAAAGAAGAGGTTTTAGAAATAATAGGGGTGGTGGTTTTGGCAGTGGAAGATCTAGTGGTGGTTTTGGTAATCGAGGTGGTGGAAGAAGTTCTAGAGGGTTTAGAAGTGGACCTAAAAGTTTAGGTAATGGGGGAGGAAAATTCAATAGAAGTTCTCGGGGTTTTAAGGGTAAAAATTCTAGAAGGGTTGGAAAAAGGTCTGGGGATTTGTAATAGTAATTTCTCTAAACATCTTTCTTGCGATTCACTATTGGATTAATCTAAAAAAAATCAAAAGCAAAAATCTCCGTTCCTCTGTCACTCCCGATTTTTGCTGAAAAAGTTTATAATCACTGATAACCCGTCGATGATTTATTGTAGTCTTCATAAATTTTTGGTGGGGCAAAAATGTGAGAGTGAGTGAAGCGAACGGATTTTTGCAGGAGTTGTTCAAACTAATTTTTTTCACACTTTTCAAACCTTTACGGCTTTGGTGAAATCCCACAATCACCAAAGAAAGAATTAATTTCCTATCGATAT
>CAZBOY010000012.1:0-3070 GCA_964493655.1 Candidatus Woesearchaeota archaeon
TAAAATTAACTAATTTTTAGATGCCCCATAGCTTGCTGTGGGGAGTTTCACTAATCTTAAAAACATTTTTGTAAAAGATTTGTACTTAATGCTCTTCAAAAGCTATAAAGATAAACCAACTAATTCAAAACTAGGTAAGTATTCGATAATTAATTAGAATTTATTTCTTTTTCTCTTTAGATTCCTTTTTCTAACTATTTTTCTAAATCTATTTTTGCACGTTTGTTGATACTAGATGGTTCTTTAACAGTTGATTCTTGATTAAGTTTATTCAAAAGTATTTTTACACTTATAATAATCAAGCCCAAAAAAATTAAAAATAAGGCAATAAATAAGATACTCTTAAATATCTTTCTGCCTTTTACCTCCCTACTATTAACATCTGATTTAATTGTTTCAAAATCTGCCTTAGTTTCAATAACCCCGAATTGAAATTTCTTTATTATTGTTTTATATCCTTCTTTTGAAACTGTAATTTCTAATTTATAAGTCCCAATTTTATCAGCAGTTATTGTTTTTGGAAGAGTTATATCCTTTTTTGTTCCACTCGGATAAATTAAGACTGCTTCAATTTTTACCCCAGAAACCGCACTATCATAATCAATCTTAATCTCTTCATTTTTTACAAATACCTTTTTATCTAAGTTTATATTAAATTTAAAACTTGGGTCAGTAATAATCTCAAATGTTTTTTCTTCCCTTTGCTCAACAGGAATTAGTATCTGAACATAAGCTATGCATGTTTGGGGCTCAATTGAGCCCTTTATTATAAATCCTATATTATATTCCTTAGTCGATACTTGATTAGCTTCTAAAGATATTTTTTGATCCTTTGAAGGAACAGAAACAAGAGGACAATCTAACCCTGCTCTGGTGATTATTTCAATATCTTCTCCATTGATTAGATTGTAATTAAAAGAAAGAATGTCTCCCTCTTGAAAATTAGAAGGGACATTAATCTTAATATCCACGGTTGCCTGAGCAAAAACCATATTAAAGCTTAAATAAAATAAAGTTATTAATATAAGTATAACTAAGTTTTTAATACATTTTCCTTTATTTTTTACTTGATTCATATTAATTCAAATTGAAAGTTTATTGTTTCAAATAGATCCCCAGTTTCAGGAATTGTGAATGGCAAATCATAGGTGGGAGCAAGGTTATTATTATCCAAATACACCCAAACATATTTTTGTCCACCAATTAACTCTTCTTTTTCAATCGAAGCACGACCATTGAAATTGCCTGAAACTTCAATATCAGTATATTCTCTGCTTAAAGGTATTGGACCAGCTTTTATTGCAAATTTTAAGTTGTTTTTCTCTTCTGTAATAACCTCTTGTGTATAAGAATCAAAGCGATAATACTGCTTAGAGTAAGATATCACTAAGGAATTGTCATTTGTTCTGCTAGAGAATATTGGTGTTACTGTAGCAGGTACAGTTATATCCCTCATTTCACCATTTAAAGACCCTTCATGAGAAAACAATTCAGTAGGAATTGGTGCAACTTTTAAATTAATTTCATATGTGTCTTCTCCAATTTTATTAACTTCAGAATAAGGCAAAATATAGGATGGATTCATCTTTAAAGTAGGATCGCCAATCAAGCCAAATTTCTGAAGATAATTAAAAATTTCTAATAAACCGTAATTTAAAAAATCAGCGGAACTGGATGCTAAGTAAGCCTCCCCTAAAGTTTTATCCGTGAAAATATTTGAAACAAATGCTTGTGGATTGATAGAACCACCTCCTTCAATCATCCCCCAATACCCAATTGCTCCTTTTCTTAAGGATTGAGCACATACAAGATAAGGACTCTTATAAGTACGATAATAACATGTACTGCATCCTAGCCCAAATATAAGACTATTTTTAAGTAGAGGAAATTGGATAGCATTAATTCCCATCCAATTACCGGTTCCATGATCATCATAGAAAATAAAAAATTTGTCAGAATAATCCTCAGAAGTAATTATAAATGGGCGCTCATCATCATAGCCTATTATTTCACTACTATCATAACTGATTAATTCAAAAAGTTGTTTGTAAGCTTTTACAGAGACTATCCCCACTGAAAAATCTGTTGCCAAACTTACAATCGAATCTGATTTTTCCAACTGATTATAAAAAATAACCCTACTAATATAACTTGATACATCTGACATTGAAATCCCAAAAATCCTTCCTGGCACTAAATCAAAAAGTTTATCATCATCAAGAATACTGTATTCCATGATATCAGCATAAGCCTTCTGTAGTATCCCTCCAGATAACATCATAATCGAGCTTTCTACTGCATCAGGTGTACCAATAACTGTAAGAAAACCTTTTTCAATCCCCCATTCATGAGCATTAGTTTCAAGAAGATTGTTGATAGCTTCTGCCGTATTTTCCCCTATAGGAATAATTATCTCATGTTTAACACTTGCTAAAATTGGCGCTACTAAGGATGTCTTACCATATATCTCATAAATTGAACCTTGTGATTTCTCTGGTTGAAACTCATAATCTACTTTAATATCCAAATCACCAGGATTAACTAGCATTATTTTATCAGTATTTGTTTCATCAACATATTTCTGCTGCAACTCTTCTAAGGTATATTGTTCATCACAATTCACACTTACAGAACCAATACAAATTACATTCTTTCCAACTAAATCTAAACCAGAAGGTTCATTTCCTTCAATAACCAAAGGAGCATTAATTAAAGAAGCATAAGTAGAACCAAGCAAAACAAGTTCATAATCATCTTCAACACAAACAACCTCTCCATAAGATTCCCAATAATCTAAGTAATTATCTGGAGTTATTCTTTGTATCTGACTAGAATCTAAACCAGCTCCAAGTTCTGGTTCAACAATTAATAAACCAACCAGCTCACAATCTGAATCATAATCATCAATAAATTCATCTCCATCATTATCAATTCTATCATCGCAATCAGATTCAAAATTTTCAGCTGAAATCATAACTCTGCTTGGAGAATACTGCTGCATAAAGTAAATCGGTGAATCTATATCAAGCCCATTATGATAAATAATAATTCCATCTTTATTATACATATA
>CAZBOY010000012.1:3170-25202 GCA_964493655.1 Candidatus Woesearchaeota archaeon
AATATCAGAATTCCCATCCCGGTAATCATCCCAAACTATTTTATCCCCTGAAATAGAAGAATGTGCTTGAGTACTAGGATCAGATGTTATTCTTGTCTCTTGACTAGTAGATAGGTCATACATATAAATATCAGAATTCCCATCCCGGTAATCATCCCAAACTATTTTATCCCCTGAAATAAATGGGGCGGTTCCTTCTTTAGAACCTGTCAAAATTAAATCTTCCTCTTTAGTTAAAATATCATAAACATGGATACGGGCATCTTGGGAATCTCCCCAAACTATCTTATCCCCTGAAATAGAAGTTTTTCGTTTCCACAAAGAGGGGGAATCTGTAATTCTACTTTCCTCACCTGTGGATAGGTCATATACATAAATATCAAAACCACTAAAAGGCCCCATAATCCATGCTATCTTATCCCCTGAAATTGAAATATCTGTTTTATAATCAGAACCTATAGGTATTAATGTCTTTTCATCTGTCGATAAATCATACATATGAATATCAAAACTTGTAGTTTCGCTATCTATCCATACAACTTTGTCACCATCTATATCCAAATCACCACGGCTTGCCTGCCCATCTGCTATCTTTGTTTCTATTTGACTATTTAAGTCATACACATAAATCTCATAATTGCTCTCCCTATAATCTTGCCAAACTATTTTATCTCCAGATATTTTAGGGTAGTCTTGATTATAAGGATTCTCTGTAACTGGCTCATTATAAACAGTTTCAATAAAATCTTTTGCATGAAAAACCAGCGTCGGATAAGCACAAACTTCATCAGGAGTTTCATAACCTCTTTGGCAATCTCCTTCATCAACACCCTCTTGCTGTGTCCATGTTGTAACAGGCACAAGAGGCAAAACCTCATGCCAATCTAAATCAGAAATTAAAAAAGTTTCTTTATCTGAATATTTTGTCATATCTTTTTTATTTTCAATTTCCGCAACCATACAAGCTCCACTATTGCATCCATAATCGCAGCCATATTCTTCATAACTAATTTCATTATTATCGCAATAATACTCTTTTAATACGTCATTATCTATACAATTGTCCTCTTCCATATTCTCTCCCTTTATGATAATCCCCTTCACAAAATAATTTATACCTCCATCGTCGTCATTACAAAGCGACTCTTCCAGACATGTCCCTTTACTGCACCCGTATTCACAGCCATACTCCTCATAACTAATCTCATTATTGTCACAATAATACTCCTTTAATATGTTTTTGATACAAATATCTGTAAGTGTAGAACTTCCTTTTGTGGCACTTCCTTTTACAAAATAATTCAAACCCCCGTCACTATCATCACAATCAAGACTTGCCTCACACTTTCCAGCATTACAACCTTTAGAACATGTATATTCCTTATAATTAATTTCATTATCATCACAATAATATTCTTTCAAAACATCACCACTAATACAAACATCATCTTCTGAAACAGCCCCCCCTAAAACACTCTCTTTTTTAGTAGTTCCTTTTATAAAATAACTTATCCCTTCATCTGTCTCACTGCAAAATTCTATTTCTTCTTTACAAACCGAATCTAAATTACACACCTGAATACAACCTAAAAGTGCGTTAAAATCTGCCCATCCTTCTTCATATTGGCTTATGCACTCTATTGCCTTTGCAGGGTCTGAACATTCAACACCAATAACACTGCCACAAGTGCAATAACTTCCATATAAGGATACACACCCCCCATTATCTGCTACATAAGTATCAAATATTTCCTTACAACTTAAAAATTCTGCCTCAGTTGCACTTCCTGCATCATATTCTTCCCTACATTCTACAAACTCTGCAGGATCTACACAATCTGTTAAAACAACACTACCGCAAGTTTCATCTACAACAACACAAATTCCGTCAACACACTCCCCTGCGCATGTATACTCTTCATAACTAATCTCATTACTGTCACAAAACCATTCTTTCAATATATCACTACTAACACAACTATCTTCTTCAGAATCATCTCCTTTTGTAATAATGCCTTTTACAAAATAATCAATCCCCCCATCAGAATCACTGCAAAATACTTTTTCAGGACATGACTGCCCCATCCATTGTACTAATAAAGTCAGATCAGTTATGTCTACAAGTTCATCTTTATTTAAATCAGTTCCCTCACACCAATCAGGGGTAGAGCAAGTCTCAAAAATATGTTCACTAATTATCTGCTTATCTAATCCATCTACAATTCCATCTTGATTTATATCCGGGCACAAATGACACTTTTCCCAAAAACAAATTTCAGTATCAGGACAATTAAAATCGTCAATACAACCTATTTGGGTAGCTTTGCCTGTTATCTTCCCCCAAAAATCAGAAAAAAACGAAGCAGAAACAAAACCTAAGCTTAGAATCAAAATTACAAAAACACTAGATAAAATCAAACTCTTTCTCATAAACTTCGTAGATAAACATCATATATAAATATTCCCATCATTTATCAACAAATAATTCATAAAAAGTTAATACTTACTGCTCTGCAAGAATTGCCAAGACAAATAATCCTGCTCAATAAGTCGAGGATTTATCAGATAATTAATTAGATTTCTTTTTCCTTTTCTTAATAAGTTTCTTCTTAGATTTCTTTTTCTCAGTTTTTTCTTGCCCAACTTCCCCACCATTCTTCTTTTCTTTCTTCCAACCAGAACTAACCACTTTCCCCTTCCCCCCCTGAATAACTTGCCTCACCCCCTCCCCCTCCAACTTCTTCATCAACTGCTGATTTTGCAATTTACAAATCTTAGCAATTTCATCATAACTATGCAATCTTCCAGCGAGGGTGTTTAAAAAAGAACTTGCATCTGCAATATTAAATCCAACTTCATCAGGTTTAATAATCTCAACAGACGAAGGCATATAATCAAAAACAACATTTGTCAAATGTAAAAAACTTTCAGCCTCTAATTCAATTTCTGCAAAACAAGTGTAAAAATCTTTCCTTTGTTCAATTTCTTGCGGTTCACTCAAACTTATAGAAATAACATGAACGCCCTTCATCTCATCGATTTTCTCAACATGATTTTTCAAACTCTCTTTAACATGCTCTGCAGGCCTCCCCATTATTTCAACAATAATCACAGCCCTAATTTCTTGTGCCATATGTTTAGATAGAAAAATCGTTTTTAAATTTATGCAACCAACAAATAACTCTCATACTCCTCTTTAACTTCACTTTCATTCAAACCCTTGTTCCAAATTTTGACTTCATCAATCAAACCACTAAATGGGTAAGCCTCCACTCTTTTTTTCTTGCCAATATAAAACTTCGGATTAGTGTCTCTCACAGAATCACCAGGTTCAAAGCCAACCCCCTCCAGTTCACCATTTAAATAAACCTTCAAATAATCTTCCTTTGTCCATGTAACTAAAATATGATGCCACTGGTTTTTTTCTAAAACACTCTCACCATAAATACTTCCTGCACCAGTTGTAAAAGCAAAAATTCTCCCAGTGTCTCTAATTCCAAAATAAGGATTATCATGCCCCATAATTATCTGATAATCTCTTTCATAAGATTCTGGGTTTACCCAAGCAGAATAAGTAAATCCTTTCCACTTATCGAAATCTTTTGAGTTAGGAATCTCAACATATTGCCCCCATTCAAATTTTCCAGCTTGCCCAAATTTCCCTTCGACAAATTCAACCCAATGATTTTTTCCAGGATTTCTTCCAACAGAGTCATTTACATTTCCTTCAAAATCATAATGAGCAACAAGGCCCATTAAATCATAAGTAGCCTTGCCAGTAATCTTCTCAGATAAATTGCCAAAAAAACCAGTTGGAATCAAAATTAGCAAAAAAACAACCAAGACCGTTAACACAACTAAACTCTTTTTCATATCTTTAAGAAACAACAAATCTATATAAGTATTTCTATATTCTAAAGAGAAAAAATTTATTAATTCAAAAAAGTTCCTTAAAGAGATTAATGATTGATGCTTTGCAAAACCTCTGAAGAACGCAAAGATTGCCAAGATAAATAATTCTCTCTAAATTAATAATCTTCAAGATTTATGCAAACAATTTTCACAATTAATCATCCCCTCACCACCAAAACCACAATCACAAAAATCAAAAACAAACAAAAGCCATAAACAGCATAGTTTTTGATTTTTTCATTTTTAGATTCATACAAAATAATTTCTTCAGAATTTTCCTCAGCAGGATTTAAATCTATTACCCTATTTGTTTTTTCTAAAGTTTCCTTTTTTATTTCTGTAGTAATTAAAGTTTCTTCTTCAGTTTTCTTTTCCTCATTAATATTTTCATCACTACTTCCCAAAACCATTATTGAAAAACTCTCTTCATAACTATAACCCCTTTTACCATTTTCTCTTAATCTTAATTTACCCTCACAGTTCCCATCAAAATTATCAACAATTTTTAACCTGACACTATCTTCCTTAAAATCAGTTACAAAATAATAAGTAGAGCCCCAAAACTCCCCATTCCAAATCCGCGCACATCTTTTATCCCCACACAAAATATCAACTTTTAAATCATAATCCCCAGAAAATTCAATATCACATTCAAACTCCCCACCAACAGAAACTTCCGAAGGACAGGAAAAATCAACTTCCAGTGCAGAAATAAAATTAATAAAAAAGATAACTGATAAAAAAATCACCAAGGTTTTCATTAATTAATAAGGAGAAGGGCATATTTATTTTTTTTGATTAACCATAAACTAAGATACCTATCACAATCAAAACAGAAAGTAAAAACCACAATGCATAAGAGATTACAATTGGTTTTTCTTTATGAACAACTCCATAAGCAACCCATGGAATTGCGCCAACTGCAAAAAAAATCCAAGTGATTATAGAAACCCCTGAAATATTTTTCATAAAATAAATTCTAATCAACTGTGGAATTGAAACCAAAGGCCCGAGAACAGCGACGACAAGTAAAAAATTATCAAGCCACCTTACCCATTTTTGTGGGTGAGGATATTCCTCTTTCTTTAAATGAATTCTCTTCCTTTTATTTAGGTGGTGTATTCCCGCCATCTAAATTCTTTTTATACCTCTCTTTAAAATCAACATATTCTATTGAACCTTTTTTCTCTCCGGTTTTAACAAGGAAAAAGTCATTAAATACTTTGCTCTTTAGTAAAAACACTGCCTTGTCTTTTTCTTCCTTACTTAACAAACCATTTACCTTAACTTCAAAACCAACAACATTATATTTTCCGTCGCCAATTAATCTAAAACACACAAAATCTGGAAACCCTGTTCCAATTGTCATAACTTTGTTAAATGGATTAAATTTTCTTTTTGCAGGAATAATTTTTCCAACTTCTAAATCAACATTATTCGACCACTTGTCAACAATCCAACCTTTTTCTTCTAAATCTTTTCTTACAACAAGTTCAAACTGAGCACCCTTCGCCCGGGATTTTTTCCCTTTTTTCATCTCGCTTTTTTTCTTTTGCTGCCCGATTTTTCCTTCAGCAGTCCATTCAGTTTCATATTCCTCGTTTCCAGCTTTCCTAATTTTCTCAAGAATTTCTTTTTTTCTTTCTTCTTCCATGATTATGATTAGAAATCTAACGGCTATTTAAGTTTTTAATCTGTGGTTTATAATTATTATTGGCGATAAAAAATTTATTGTTCTTCTAATAAAGACCTGCATTCATCAGAGATTCTATCTCTACACATCATCGTGTCAATTTTTTTTAGGTCAGGAGAAATCTGTCTATATATCTCAAATAATTTATCTAACGGAAATCTTCTAAGCAAATCATCGGGCACAGAACCGTAGGTAGCCGAATCATTAGTTAATATAATCCTCGCCTCTCCTTTCCAATCATCTCTCATAACATCTCCCCCACCAATTACATGTCTCGCCCTTACGGATTCAGCGATTTGGGTATGTTTAGGTTTATCATTACAAGCTTTGACTGAATGAAAAACCAATTTATCTCTTGATGGATGATCCACTATAAACTTATGGTAGTACTCTCTTGACACATCAAAACAAGGTCGCTCTCTGTCTACATGTCCAATTGAGTATTCCATTTTAATCAGATTCTCCTTTCCTTTCACGAGATCTATAATGAAGATTTCTGAAAACAGCAAGACTAAATCCTCGAGGGTTAACTAAAGGAATTTCAAATGCGTCCCTACTCCAGTTATCTTTCACTAACTCTTTTCTTGGAAAGTATTTGGCTTCTAGGGCACAAGAGCTGTCAATTTCTCCAACTATTTGATGACTAGCATCAAAAGAAAATCCGAGATATACTTTCCCACCTTCATGACTCCTATTAAGATGAACAAATGTGGGGATATCTCCTGGGTTCAACACTGCCCCAGCACATTGATTATTAATTACTAAACCATATGCATTTGATTTGCTAGGGGCTAGTTGGGAAACAAAAGCTCCATCCAAATCTGCAGCAATTCCTCCTTCTCGGTCATGCACGCCTCTAAGAGAAGCTTCTATGATTCTTCCTCTAAGGTCTCTTAATTTTATTTTTTCATTTGTCATTCTCCAGCCCAGAAAACTGGCTATTTAAGTTATTGTAATAACACAATATTACTACAAAACACAAGATTTATATAGATAGAATTTTAATTAAGAAAATGGTGGCAGAGCAATTACTTGAACAAATTGGTTTAAGCAAAAATGAAACCAAAACCTACTTGGCATTGCTCAAACTTGGTAGTGTTCCAGCAGGTCCACTAATAAAAGCACTGGGAATGCATAGGGCAGCAGTTTATAATTTGCTTGATATTTTAATTGATAAAGGTCTGATTCACTATGTTGTTCAAGCAAACAGAAGATATTTTGAAGCACAAGAGCCTAACAGATTATTAGAATTAATAAAATCCAAGAAGCAAAAACTACAACAACAAGAAACTCAATTAAAAGAGATTATCCCAACCTTAACAAGACAACGGAAACTAAATTCTGAAACCCAAGAAGGAACAATTTACAAGGGCAAAAAAGGTCTTAAGTCTGTATTTGAAGATATACTTAATTATCCTAAAATAGAGTTTATGGTAATGGGTGCTTCAGGAAGATTTAAGGAAATCTTTAATGCTTATTTTATTCATTGGCATACCAGAAGAATTAAATCAAAAATAAAACTTAAAATTATCTATTCAGAATCTATAAGAGAAGAAAAAAGGGAAAAAGAATTAAAACTTGCAGAAATAAGATACATTCTGAACACAAATATCACGCCATCCACTACCATGATTTATGGAGATAAAGTGGTCGTGATTATGTGGTCAGAAAATCCCCTAGCTTTCTTAATGAAGTCCAAAAATGTTTCAGATTCTTATGGGGATTTTTTCAATATGTTGTGGAAAACCTCTAAGAAATAAAATTCACTTCTTCCCAACTTTTTCTTCTTTCAATAAAAACTTAGCAATCAAAAAAACAATAATTGCTATAACTACAAAATTAATTACAGCTCCAAGAAAAGCCCCCCAACCAATCACTATTTTTCCTAGTGTGAATGTAGCTGTTTCCCATCCCCCATCTGGAATAAATGGGGTGATTATTGGCATAACAATATTTTTAACAAGAGATTGAACAAGCGTGGTTGCCGCTAACCCAACAATAAAAGCAACAGCTAACCCAACAATTTTATACTCTTTTAAAAAATCTTTAAATTCAGATATCAATCCCATAATTAGATTAAGACTAGAGTATTTTTAAATCTTCATATATCTCTAGCAAAAATCGTCCGCCGCCCATTTGCCTTTGCTCGCTCTTCTGCCTTTTTCAAAATATCTTCAATTTTTTTATCAAGTTCTGTTGCAACTCCTGCAGCTACACTAAGTTCAACAACCTCGCGAATTTTACTTTTGTTTATTAGTGCCATCTTTTTCTGGTTTCATAAATGGGAATAAGATTACATCCCTTATTGAGGGCTGGTTTGTTAAAATAATTACAAGTCGATCAATTCCTAATCCATATCCGGCAGTAGGGGGCATCCCAACACTCAGCGCATTAACAAAGTCCTCATCCATAGGCATAGCTTCAGCATCACCTTTTCCTAAAAGTTTTGCCTGTTCTTCTAATCTTTCTTTTTGATCTCGAGGATCATTCAGCTCGTCATAAGCCTTAATTATTTCATTACCATCAATTAAAAGCTGAAAACTGTTAATTTTTCTAGGATCTTTTTCATTTCTCTTAGCCAGTGCAATCATCTCAACAGGATAGTGAGTCAAAAAAGTAGGCTGAATTATCTTAGGTCTGACTGACCGTTTATATAACTCATCAAGCAAAGCTCCATAATGAGTCGCCCTTTTGATATCAATATCTTTCAATTTTTTAGATAAAATAGCTTTCTTCAACTTTTCAAAATTATCTTCCTTATCAATATCAATCCCAGATTCTTTCAAAACAACATCCCTAAAGGTAATTCTTTTGAAAGGCGTCTTTAATTTTATCCTTGTTCCCTGGTATTCAATTTCATCTTTTAATCCAAGATTTTTCTTAAGAAGATTAATTAATTCCTCAGTCATTTCTATTAACTTTTCATAGTTAACATATGAATAATAGAATTCTAACATTGTAAACTCTGGATTGTGAAAAGCATCAATACCCTCATTTCTAAAATTCTTACAAATAGTAAAAACTCTTTCAAACCCTCCGGCAATTAATCTTTTCAAATATAATTCGGGGGAAATAGATAAATAAAGGGGAATGTTAAGAGCATTCAAGTGAGTTTCAAAAGGCCTAGCACTTGCTCCACCATAAATACTTTGAAGAGTTGGAGTCTCAACCTCAATAAATTCTCTTTTTTTCAAAAATTCTCGGATAGTATCAATAATCTGCGCTCGCTTAACAAAAACATCCTTAACTTCAGGGTTCATAATCAAATCTAAATATCTTTTTCTATATCTTTCTTCTTTATCTTTTAATCCCTGCCATTTCCCTGGAAGAGGTAATATGCTTTTTGTTAATAACTCTACTTCTTCAGCCATAATAGACAGCTCTCCTCGTTTTGTTCTAAATATCTTTCCACTCACTCCGATAAAATCACCAGCATCAACGAATTTTGAAAAAAAGTCTGTTGTTTCTTTAGGTGTCTCGCCATCCTGTAAAACAATTTGAATATCCCCTCCACCATCCCTTAGTTGAATAAAATTAATCTTCCCAAAACCCCTTATCGCCATAATTCTTCCAGCCACGATTACAGATTTCCCAAACTTATCTTTCTCTAATTTTTTATATTCTTCTTGCAAATCAACAGCGTTATTTTTCTTATCAAATTTATGGGGGTAGGGATTTACGCCAAGCTTTCTCAACTCAACAATTTTCTTCTCACGTTCTTTTACAATTTCCTCTTCTCTTCCCATAATTCAATAAGAAAAACCTAATTTAAATATCTTCTTATTTTTTAGTATATTTAAAACTTTAAAACTTTAAAATCATCAAACTCCCCACTCCACCGTTTTTCTTCAACATTGACATTTTTAATAATTGAATGTGATGGTCCTACCCTACATTTCTCAACAAGTTTATCAACTGCATCATCCATTCCCTCCACCACCACCTCAACATCTCCGTCTTCTAAATTCCTCACAAAGCCCCTTAACCTAAGCTTGTCAGCCTCTTCTTTTACAAATCTCCTATAAAAAATTCCCTGCACAGTTCCTTGCACAATTATCCTTATTGCCTTTTTCATTTTTTATAACTCCCCAAAATGAAAACATGAAACAACTTGCTTGTTGCTTTTTTCATTTTCTCTTTCTATAACTAAAACCGGGGGGGAGTTTTTATACTTTTCCAACATCTCTTCTATCAAGCTCATTCTGCAAAATAGTCACTGCCTGACTTGCAAACAACATCTGTGGCCCGACAGAGATTTTTCCTATATCCAGGTGTTTAATTTTCTTCATCTCTTTTTTTGGAATCCCATCCTGGTCCCCTAAGACAAAGACAGCATTTTCTGGAATCTTCACTTCCCGCAACTCACTCCCCCGTTTATCTAAAACAAAAATCTCTTTTCCTTCACTCACCATTTCAGAAATCAAATTAGAAAAACTTTTTTTCTCAATCCAGTAACCAGGTGCAATTTCATTTCTCTTCCCCTCTTTGTATTTATACAGCATTTTTTTAATCAAACTGCCAATATCTTTTTTACTTATGTCAATTTTGTCCTCAGCATCTCCAAATTTTGAACTCCCAGAAATCCCTGGAAATAATTCTAAGTGACGGGGAGGTGTTGGAGGTCCGTCAAAAATAAGGTGAAGATTTACATTAGGACGCATATGATGTGAAACAAAAAAAGCCTGAATGATTATCTGACATGCAATATCAAGCCGACCAGCTTTCATTAAATCATCTCCAATTTTACTTCCCCTTGTCACAGCATTTTTTGAATAGTAGATAAATTCCCTCATAGAAATAAAAAGAACCTGTGGTTTTTAAGCTATTCCTTCTATCTTCATTTCCTTAAGAACATCTTGAGGAATTACTCCTGCCTCAGTGTTTGGGTCATAATCACTAATGCCTAATCTTTGGAGTAATACTTCATCAATTCTCCTTTCCCGAGAATTAGAATCCAGAAGAGACGGACTTATCTGGCGAAAAGAATCTTGAAGTTGAGAAACCTCTCTAGCATTAGCATACCCATCAGATCCTAAAGTAGCAACATGAACTGCCGGTTCCCCACTAGTTCTTTTAATATGGGGGAGATAATCTTCATCCACATTATGTAATTGTTCACTTCTGTTTGACATTATTTAAATAACACTTTCTTCTTTAAAAACATTCCCCCTGATTTTCACTACTAAGTCCTACTAAACTTTCTTCCAAAACTTCAAGGCCTCTTCTAATTCCACACCATTTACTCCCTCCACCGCCTGCCTCATTGCCTTTGCTCCTGCAACTGTCCCTTGCGGATGCCCATGAATTCCTCCGCCTGCCTGAACAATTATGTCTTTCCCAAAATTTTTAATTAAAAATTTAACATGTCCTGGATGCAATCCCCCAGAGCAAACAGCCATCACTGGTTTTATCTTCCCCCAGTTCTGCCCTAATCTTTTTTTAGTTTCTCTAACTTCTTTTTTTTCTACTTCATCTTTTATTTCTCTTATCTCTGCAACTCCCCCACGCATTTTTCCAATTCCAGTTCCAATATGTAAACTATCCACACCAATCAACCGTGCAAAATCTGCAATAGTCATCATAGAAATTCCATGCTTTTCATCTTCAGTAAAAGCCCCATGCATTGCCCTATGCGCATGAATAACAAGTTTGGTATTTTCTCTCAAAGTTTGCAACGATGCAAATCCTGCAGTTAAAATATCATGCATTAAAAATTTCCCACCATGTTCTTTTATAAAATCAGCACGTTTCAACATTTCTTCGGTTTCAGCAGTAACATTTGCAAGATAAGCTTTTCTTTCACCAGTTTCTTTTTCAGCCTTATCCAACATTTTAAGTGTTGCTACAACTCTCTCTCTAAACTCATTAAATTTCTGCGAAGACAAATTTTCATCATCCTTAACAATATCGCAACCACCAATCCAAGATTCATAAGCAACTTGTGCATGATCTTTTGTTCTTAATCCAATTTTAGGTTTGATAATTGTTCCAACAAGCGGACGAGATTTTACCTTCAAAATTTTTCTAATCCCACCAATTCCATAACGAGGCCCTGAAAAACTATTCAATAGACTCTTGGGAAAACTAACATCTTCTAATCTTAAACCTTTCACAGCTTTCATTCCAAAAACATTTCCAGCAATAGAAGACAAAATATTCGGAGCATTGCCCCCTTCAAAAAGCCCAGAGGGATAAGCAATTTTAACCCTATCTCTTTTAATAGAAAAAACCTTCGCCCCAAGTTTATGAACATATTGTTTATCCGAAGAAACATCTGTCCAAGTTCCTGTAGAAGATTCAAGAGCAACAGTATTCGCAGCCTCTTTTATGCTGGTTTTATTAGGGCTAACTCTAAACAAACAAACTAGGTCATCTCTTGGTTTATATCCAAGCTGCACAAATTCCAACTTTTTTTTATCTACCATCTTTCCTCTTTTATTAATATAAAATAAACAGCTTTAAAAATTTATCCGACCTTAAACATTAAATCTGATAATCTGGAATATAACTTTCTGGTGGTGCATTTTCAGGATCTCTGGGTCTTCTATATGAAAGTAATGCCGTTATTCCTCCCCAAACCACCATAACAGTCCCAGGTAACCCAAGAGCAATTGTAGAATTTTCCAGTTCATTACGCCTCTTTGTCAATGCAGTTCTTTGTTTATTACTTATTCCCAGAGCATTAATTTTATCCCCACTTCCTAAACAACAACCAAGGCTTAAACTCGCAACCCCAAGATAAAAAAGCCCCCCTAATAAAAATATAAGTTCTAATCTTCTCTTCTCCCTTCTGTCTGAATTAATATTATTCATTAATTTTCAAAAAATAATAGCTATAAATACTTATCTATCCCCAATATGTTCTAGTTTCACACATTAAAGACAAGCCGGCAGACTCCCCTCTTTCCGATGATAACTAATACATTCAAAACAAATTCCATGTCTCGAGCAATCTATTTCAGAACAAGGACAGCTTTTTTCATTTTCTTTTTCATTTACACATTCTTGTTTCATTTTCTAGTCTTAGTTTTTAAGAACTTAATTAAATCTTCAATCTCTCTTATCCCAGATTTTGCAACATTAATATCAATTTCTTTTCCATAATAAATCACACTATTTCTTATCTTTCTGTATTTATCAAATAACATTGCCTTGTCTATACTTTTGAATTCTTCATTAATAAAACCATAAAAACTTTGATGGTCTAAAATTTTAAATCCTTTAAAATAAGCAAATGAATGGAGGAGTTCAATTAACGATTCATAATAATTGCATAATAAAACTCCTGAATTTTCCTCGTTTAACACATTTTTCTTTGCGAATTTGAGTGTTTTTTCAGATGATTTTACAAGCGACTTGGCTCTTTCAATATTCGGGCTTATTTTGATTATTTTTTCATCCATTTAATCTCCCTCTTAAGACAATTCCATTTATAATATTATTATAAAGTTCTTTGTTTTTATCTTTCAATTTTTGGAAACCTCTTTTATCAAACAGAAATATTTGGATACCTTTATTTAAGTACTTTTCAAATTCCTTCAGATCCGGCTCTTTTTTAATTTCAGAGAGAATGCATAAATCAATATCCGAGGTTTCAATATCTTCTCCAAGAGAGCAAGAGCCAAACAAGATTACGCAAGGAAATGACAACTTCTCATCAAGAAAATCTAGCATTCCTGAGTCTTCAATCTCTATAAGTTTGTCTGCAATTTTTCTTTTCTTAAATTTCTCTTTTTCTCTATTAGCAATCCATAACCTAATCTCATTAACTTTCTTTTCCAAAATTAAGCTCTCTTTTTTTAATTCTTTTATATAATTTGAAACAGAAGGCAGGCCAAGTTTTATTTTTCTAGAAATCTCTCTGAGCCCAAATCCCTTAGTAGGATTGTCCAGAAAGACCTTCAGAACTCTATAGTTGTTACAATTTTGTATCATATGATATAATAAGAGAACAAGTGATATATAAATGTTTCGGTGTTATCTATCACAGCCCAAGAAGAATAAAGTCATTTAGAAGCCCGAATAAGCTATTAATTATAACTATAAAGTAGTTAAAATAGAAAGGTTTATAAAATCGAGCTTAGTATTTAAAATATCTATATACTAGGAGATTATTTATATGGCACAAGAAAGGGCATCACATAAATTGTATGATTATGCAACAAATCTATACTTATCACATCAGAAAAAGGGCAATCTGACTTTAGATATTTGTCGGAAATGTTGTGGAATATACGAACAAGAGATAAGATTAAAACCAGCTTTTCCAGATTCTTATCTATTGCTTGGAATAGTGCTTAGACATCGGGCATTGTTACAAATGACCCAGGACTCCCATGCTCGCGGGATTGTGCAGATGCTTAATACATCATTAGACCAACTTTCCATGGCGATAGAACTAGACGGAACTTTAAGTGAAAAAGCTGAAACCGAGATAGAAAAAACAAGGGCCTTAAGAAATCAAATTTCTGCTATTTTGGAATTGGCTTATAGAAACTAAAAATTCCCTCTAAAGGCTTATCTTCAAATACATGAATCACTATTTCAAACTTGTTTGGAATCTCAATCTTCTTTACAGCAGGAACTTTCCTAAGCTCAGAAAGTGTTGTACGGGCAACTATCCCCCCTTGTCTGTAATCGCGTGCCCTTAGAAGGGCATAATCAACAGATACATAGGGGTTTCTTGAGACATAAACCTTGACTATTTTTCTTCCCAGTAAGTCCGTATACCTTTCCCTAAAAACTGCATAATTTAGTTTCCCACCCTCCCCGAACGCTCTCCAAGATACTCCCATAAACACTGAATCAGAGTTTTCGAAAAGTTTAGTATATGCATAAACATTTTCAACTTGATTAATTGTATGTGGGGAGCACGATGGATCCAGGATAAAATGAGCATAATTCTCATCCCCTAGGCCAATAGGTCCTCTTTGACTATTATGCACAATAACATCACCAGAAGAAACAACATAATTATTTTCAAAAGTTTCAAAATTATAAACAGAAAAACCTTCAGGAACATGAACTTTCTCAATTGAAGTTACAACTGCTTTCTTCCCATCAACAGTTGTGAGCAAATCTCCAGATTTAAGTTCATTTGCAGGAACCCAACTTCCATCAACAAGAAAAGGATGTTCTAATGTTGCTTTTATCTCATTATTATCTCCAGAAGAAGCACTAATTGAGAAACATAAAAATAAGATTGCAATTAAAGCTATAGATAAAAAAATCAAACTTTGTTTTTTATTTCTCATTTTAAATTAAAATCATGCAAATGATTCCTCCCATTTTTCTTTTACCTCATTAAATTCCTCAACAGATATTTCTCCATTTTCAAGTGCTTTTACAAATTTAACTAATTCTTCTGAACTTATAATCCCATCACAATTTTTATCAGCATTTTTTTCACTATCCTCACAATCTTCCCATAAAATCTCTTCATTGTAAGAATCAAGCATCCAGCCAATTTTTACACCTTCATCAGAAGTTTCTATATATTTTCTTTCATTCCCTTTCCAATCATAAAAAATTTCTGTTTTTGTTTCTTTTGGTTCAAAAATATCAAAGCCAGTAACTTTTCCAAGCAAAGTTATCACAGCTCCTGTTACTCCCCTGAATACTCCAAGTTCTATAGAGCTAATTTGAGCAACATTGTAAAAAGCATAAGAATCAGGATTATTAGAAGCATAATTATAACTTATCACTTCTCCTGTTAGCTCACCTGTATAAACATCTTTTTTTTCAGCAGATAAAATTCTTCCAAAATCATCTCTTAAATAAGAATAAGCATAATCCCCAACAACATACTCATCATCATATTCTATTGGATATTCAAAAATATCCTCTCCATCATCAATACTCTGGCTGACAAGCCATCCATCATCATATTCATTACTTAACACCTTCTCTATTTCTCCAAGCTTGTAATCAACACTAGATAATCCATTATCATTATAAGAATAAATTACTGCAGTTTTACTTACTCTTGAATCATCTTCCACCTTAATTTCAACAGGGCAAAAACCTATTTCAGCGCCATTATTAAATTCATTACTATTATCATTAAATTCTCTTGTAATTTCAAATCCATTTGCATAATTTTTATGAACTCTTCCATACTCATCTGGATAAAATGTCTGGATAAATCCACCTATTAAATCTTTTTTATAAATCACATTACCATAAAAATCATAGATTAATTCAACACTTTTAGATAGTTCTCCATCAATCTTCTTGTTATATAATTCATAATTTGAGCCATATTCCCAGGTTTCATCAACATTGCCACTTTTTCTCTTTATTACATTTTCTTTATATGTTTCTATTATTTTACTCCCCCCAATCTTTTGCGTGACTTTTTCTAACATCCCATTTTTATAATCACTTATTTCTTTTCCAACTGGATTTTCCTTTATTATTTTTTCAATTTTTCCTGTTGTGTCATAAACAACTTTAGTTCTCACATTATCTTCAAAACTATAGGATGTTTTTGCAGAGCATATTCCTGAAAAAATACTCAAAAGCAATATCCCAACAACAATCCAGAATATTTTTCTCATTTCTCACCTACAATTTTATAATTTATAATTAAATATTCTGTTTCATTTCTAATAAAAGTATTAAGAACACTTGAATTTACAGGGCTTTCATTTTCAAGATTAAATGCAACAACACTCTCCCCGGTTTGTATATCTTTAATATTTTTATAACTCAAATCTTTCATAAGAATTTTTGTTCCTGCTAAAAAACATCCTGATGTTCCTGATAGTGGATTTGCAACTGCTTTCTGAACCCCTGCAGGAGTATTAGTCTCTCCAAGTCCTTGTCCTTCCAATTCTCTGGCTTTTTTCATTTTTATTTCCTTAGCTTTTTTAACTGCTTTTACTGCCATAACCCAAACTAAAAAGAGATTTGCAGATGAAGATATAAAGGAAACTGCTCTTTCTTCATAAGTTTTTCTCTCTGCAGCTGAAGCTTGTGTCATAGCATAAGTTATTTCTTCATCATTAAACCCATAATAATATTTATGAATAAAATAAGTAAGACCTTCATTTATTGTCATTGGATTGCCATGAATTCCAAAGATACTTGTTCCAAATGGCAAATCTGCAAGCGAACTTCCAAAATTATAAGAAGCAAGAGCTATAAATGGAATTGAGATAAATGGTATAGCTAATGGGGATACCCCTCCTAAAATAATTGAACCTAAAACCATTGTCCCTATTGAATTTTTAGCTTCCTTTGCAAGAGGAGCAAAAACATGCTTTAAATAAGGGTCTTTTGTATTGCACATAGCATCTCTTTCATCTGCGTTTGCTGTTGTTAATTCTAATCCAGTTGAAGTATCATAAGTAAAAGGGCTTGTTCCTTCATTAAATAAAGAAGCATAATCATACCCTTCATCTCCGCCCTTGTTGCAGTTTAAATTTATCCCTGTCCAGCAATATCCTGAAAACTGGTCGCTTGTCAAAGCCAAATCCTCAAAATTAACTCCAGGAATATAATTTTTCCCAAAAGGTGCAAAAGGATGAACATATTGTGCTCCTAATTCAACCAGCCCGTTTTCACTAGGATTTGGATTTACAATCATTCGTTGGTGAACTTGTCCTATTGGCGCTGGGTCAATTTGTCCACTTTTCTCCTTGCAAATCTGTCTGTTTTCTTCTATATGCGCTTCCCGAACATAGGGAATGTCCTTGCAATCTCCTGTTTTTATCCAAAAATAATCTGCTTCTCCATCATATAAGGACGCTCCAGAAAAAGGATCTGTTTTTAGTGGCTGGATATAACAACAATCAAATCCTGCCTTGTCATAATACTGATACCTCCCTATGATACTGCTTGGATTAGGGTCATCAAGATTAACTTGTGTTACAGAGCTTGTATCATCTCCAGGATAATCATCACAATCAGGAAAAAATCTGCTCATTTGAAAATTATTTTCATTTGTTAAACCAATATTGCAATTACTTGCTTCTTTTCCATTTGCATCTTTATCTTTAGCACATCCGCAAAAACCATCTGCATCTTGGTCAAGGCAGTAACATTTAACTTTATTTTTGTTTCCCAAACCACACTGGGTTCCGCAATAATCTTCATGCTCTTTATCATTGCACTTAATATCATAACATCCAGGGTCATCAACATCAATTAATTTTATAAATAAAGAATTTAAATTGTCGAATTGATATTGCTCATATCTCCCATTATAGAGAATATTTGCTGGCTGGATAATATTGATATTATAATTATCCTTAATAGCTTGTTCAAAATTTTCAACCCCATCATTATCAACCCCATCAATACATGTATTTTTTTCAACACATGCAGTATTCCAAGAAATACTGTCATAAGTTTCTTGTATATGTTTATTATCTTTAATCTTTAAAAATTGTTCAAAGTCAAGCCCACCAAAAGGAGAGTCTAAAAAACTCCCCTCTATTCCGGGACTAAGACATGATGAAGATTCTACTTTAGTGCAGTCACAAGTTTTCATATGATGTAAAGCATCAATTTCGCAGTTTGATGTCATCCATCCATCAGGACAAGTTGATGATATTTCTATTGGTCCAAATCTCCCTAAAAAATCTTTTTCATAACCACAAACCGCATCAGTATCAGCAATCACACAGTTCCAAGTTCCTCCAGGAGCAAAAAATAAACTTTCCTTGACATTCACATTTTCAACCCCCCCCACAAAATCATTATTTTCAATAGTATATTCTTTGATTTCAACCCCATACCAAACACACTGCTCATTAGGGACACATATATCTATATTGTCACCAGTATTTGTGCCCACTGTAACCATTTCATCTATTTTAACACATTCTCCTGTTTCATCTCCTGCATCGCATTCAGAATTGTCGGTGCATTCACGAGTCCATGGATAAATATCCTTACCAACACATTGTCCTTTTCCACAATTATTATCAATCCCATCGCAAACTTCAGTTGCATCAGGATTAATGCATGTAGAGCATGCAGAATATTTTTGTATTCTTCTTTGTTTTTCTTCTTTAACTTCTAGAGAATCTCCATCTTCAATAACCGGGCGCATGTAATCTTTTAATTTTGGTCCTACAAAATTATAAACAGCTCCAAGCCCCCCTCCTTCTGTAAAATTCCCTTCTTTTTCAGCCCTAAAGCACATTTCTCTGCCTTCCTTATTTTCCATAAATTTAGGAGACAGCTCTCCAACATCGCCACACATCTCCTTACTTTCAGCCCATGATAAATCCCATGAACTCCCCGAACTTTTTTTACAGCATCCTACTTGACAAACATCTTCCCCATAAACTTGCTCCTGAACAGAACCTTCTTGAACAGCATCCTTTTCATCAAAACAATCTTTTAACCCGCAACCATCTCGGACTAATTGTTTCATCTCCGGAGAATAACTATCATACCCATCAGGATAAGTATAAAACCCATCTAAATCTTCATCTTCCCCACACCCAATAGTGCAAGGAATACTGCTTGGTTCACAACCAGTAACCCCATAATGCTGGCAATAATAAAATCCATTATTAAAATCACCGAAAAAACTATTTAAACAATCAGTTGGGCAGGTAGGATAACATGCACAATTTGAACCAAGACTTCCAACCAAAGTTCCAGTACATTCAGGAGATCTTTCACATTTGCAATTCTTGCTACATTCTCCACTAGGACAACCAGATTCAGCATCATTATAATCACAATCTTCATAACTGTCTCGCTGTCCATTTCCACACAAACTTTGACATTCTTGTGGTTCTGGGCAAACATCAGCTTCATAACACAAGCACTGATAATATTTCCCCCCATTATAAAATATTCCCCAAGGGTACTCTTCACAACAACTACCATCACTACAATCTTCTCTTTCACCAAGCCAACTATCATCGGGATATTGAATAAAATCCAAACCGCACCAAGGGAGTTCTTCAGGAGGAGGGTCATCAGGAGGAGCCACATAACAAGTTTCGTTAATCTCTATAGAAGAAAGATAAGTGCAATATTTTAGACCTTCATATATAATAAGGTTACACATAATATATTCATTAGCAAGACTATCACTTTTATTAAAATAACCCAGACAAGCCCCGGCCCCTGTATCAGTCCACTTTTTAAAACAAGGATCAAATTCCTCAGGGACATATTGGCCCAAATATTCAAACCTACATTCAGGTAAATCAGCAGTAACCTGCCCACTGATTCTTGCTTTTGAAAAAATCGATTTGAAAAAATTAATAAATCTATTCCCAAAATTTTGCTCTTCTGAAATTTGAGAAGCAAATGCAAAATTACTTAACATCAATAAAGAAATAATAAAACATGCTAAAAATTTAAGCTTCATTTTCACCCCCAATTTCACCTTCATCATTATCACTAATCCACATTCCTGTAAATGATATCCCATTATCAGGAATAACCGGCAGTGAAATAGCCCCTCCACCACCACCTCCGCCTCCAGAACCTCCACCACTAGAACTGCTTCCCCCAACCCAATTAATATTCTCAATATTATAATTATCTAAATTAACATCTTCTCCTTGCTCTATTATCCCATTTTCAACAAGCATCTGGTATGTTTCAGCATTCTTTTTTTTATTGAAAAAATGATAGGAATAATAAGCAGAGAGAATAATAAAAATCATAAAAATTACAACTAAAATATTACTTCTTGCTTTTTTTAATTTTAACATTTTTCAATCCTTACCATATAACTTAAATTTTTATTTTCTATATTACTTACATTTAATCCTAAACCAGAATCTGCGAAAAACCATTCAATTACATTCCCATATTTTTCTATTCCATTATCAGAAATATTATAAATTTCAGAACAGCTTGACATAGTCATTTTCTCATGTATTGCCAATGCTTTGTTTCCCTCTTTAACCTCAAGACTAAGAACAACTGAAAACAAAGATTCATTCTCCCCTTTTTCTATATTTGTAACTGTCCTTGTTATTTTCACATCATTTCCAGAAATAACAAGCCCAGTTAATCTAAAAATTCCATAAATTAAAAAAATAGCAATTAAAATTATTATGATTATGAAAATTAGTTTCCCAGCTTTATTTTTTCTTTTCTCTTTCATTTTACCTCAAACCAAAAATCTTTCCAGCCCTCTTTTAAATCATAAATCTCTAATCTATATTTCCCAGGTTTCCATGAAGAAGGAATCTTATATCTCAAAACTTTTTTTTCAGTCAAACATTGCTTTTGGCAGATTGGAAGTTCTCCTATCTTCACTCCATTTTCCTCAAAAAGTTTAATTTTGTTCCCCACACCGCTTCTTCTAGGAAAAATTTCAATGTCAAATTCTTGCCCAATTTTTCCAACTCCAAATTTAACTGAAAGTTTTTTTCTCATTATTTTTATCAAAAAAATAGCAATAAAGATTAAAAAAATTAAAACAAATCCTAAGCTTAGCCAAAATAATAAGGTATATTTTCCAATATCAGATGCAGAATAAACCTCTGCACTTGCAAATGGCAAAAATATTAGTAATGCTGTAATTAGACCTAACCTCCTTCTTCCCATAAAAATTCAAGGAATCTTAAGTTTTTAAGCATTATCCCCTTATCCCAACTACTTCCTCGCCAGCCGATACCCAACATAAATCAAAATCCCCAAAGCAATACCAAGAATAATAAATCTAAGCCAGTCATTCATAAATCTCCAATAACTTCCTGTTCCATAAATAATATACATCAAACTTCCGAACATCAAACCACCTGAAACAGATTCAACATTAAGAAAAAAAGCTGAAATAATTATTACAATTAATCCTACAATCAGACTGATGATAAACAAATTCTTGCTATAGTGCTCTTGAGTTTCATCCCAATTTATCTGACATAAATCACAATTAACATCTTTTTGGCATCCCTGTTCATCATAAACTGAAATAGGGTTACCTCTTTGATTATAACAATCCTGAATCTTCAAATTAAGTTCAGAAGATATTGTGCAGTTTCCAATTTTTTCAAGTGGAGCAGGATAATTATCCTTGCAAAAATCTTCATAAACAGGAGCATCATAAACAAGTTTGGTTCCATAAACCGCAAACATAAGAAAGACAACTGCAATTATAATTCCGATAATTATGTTTTTTATTTTCATATTTTACTTCCCCCTCCAAAAAGTCTTTGAGATGCTACTATTGTTTCTATAAATGAATCAGGTACTGCTGTTAATTGAATCTCCCCCGCTGTTCTTGGATAATCATCTTCAAATTGTTCATGAAAATCTCTTACATCTTGAAGAGTTCTGCTTGGGTCATGGCTTGTTAGATAATTAACAAGATTTCTTAAACCTCTTCTTATTACAGTATACATAACAAACTTAAGAATTAAGAGTTTTTATTCTTTTCTAAACCCGGCTTTGGTGAAACCATATAAAATAAGGTAGCTTACCACTTTTAACTAAAAAAG
>CAZBOY010000013.1:0-21950 GCA_964493655.1 Candidatus Woesearchaeota archaeon
TGTGGCGGAGTTGCACCCCATGAATTTGCCAAAAAGGTATTATGCCCCCGCCGAGATTCGAACTCGGGTCACAACCGTTCTCTGTGAGTTGCCCAAGAGGGCGAAGTTTCTCACCTCATCGGATAAAACTTCTCACATGAAATATTTCTTGAATTCTCAATACATGAGAGGGTTGTATCATTGGCCTCTAGACTACAGGGGCTGAATCTAGATAACAAAACTGGTTTAAAAAACTTTACAAATTATTTATAAATTGATTAAAAATTCTTGGTAGTCTGCCCTGGTTCATTTTGGTAACTTCTACGGAAATTTAACATAATAATAAAATAAGATTGGTTAAATTTCAGTTGGTTTTGAAGAGCGTTATCTTTTCATTTTTAAAACAACCAACCAAATATCCTTTTTATAAAATTATTAGAATTAGAACTTCCTATTACCTCTCCAGTTATTGGAACAGAGTCTCCCCCTTCATCTCCCCCAGAGTCACTGCTACTTTCCTCACCACCATCACTCCCATCAGAATCACTACTTACACTATCTCCACCAGAATCATCCCCATCACTTGAAGTTTCAGAATCTGAAGGAGGACCATCATCCCTTGGTTCAGGAACAAAAACACCCACAATTCCGTCTGGTCCTGGAGCAACATCATTATTACAATTTTCTTCTCCTTCTTCACACAGACCATCATCAACAACATTCTGAGCCGGAGTCGCATCATCATTGTCTTTTGTCATTGACCCGCCATCCTCCTCAACAACATTCTTCTTTACAACATCCATATAAGTTTTAACTTCTGGTTTTAATCCGTTGTCTCCATTTGCTACTTCTGTTTTTACCACACGAGTTAATCCTCCCTCTACGATAACTCCTGCTTCTCCCCCTACACTTGTTCCTTCGGCATAAGTATGTTCAACAACCCATTCTGCAATTTCATTATCAATCTCATCAATTCTATTTTCAATCTTAACTACTCTTTCCCCATCAATTTCATAAACTACCTCTACTTCCCCCCCTAGTGTTTGCCCTTCTTTCCCCCCTTCACCAAAGCTGTTTTCCACAACCCATTCTGCAGTAAGCCCTGTTTTCTCTTCTTCTAAAACATAAACTTCAAAATCATTTGGCAAATCCATTTGATTCATTATATTTTCCCGCACCTCATCAGAATTTTCTTTTACTTGTTCCGCAGTATTAATTGAAACTTTTTCCTGAACAACCTGAAGTTTTTTCCACGCATTTTCAAGATTTTTTCCTGCATCTTCATCCTCCCCATTTTTTGTATTTACCATAGCTGAATTTACTTCTTTCTCTCTAATATTTAATGCTAATCTAACTTTGTTATCTCCTCCGGAAAAAGTTAATTTAATATTATCAATAAATCTACCAAAGCCAGAATATGTTTGAGCTTGTTCTTGAGCTAAGACTAAAGGTGAAACTAATAATATCCCTAATAGAATTAAAACTATCATCTCTTTTTTCATGGATAATATAAGAAAGAGAGATATAAAAAAGTATTGGTGATAATTAAATAATCGTAGTATGCCCTTTTTTGTAGTTTAAAATTCGGGGGGGTTGAATAATTTTATAAACTCGTATTACATAAGTATTCTGTGGTAGAATTATCAAAGATACAGAAGTCTAAAAATAAGGAAGTGATAATTACAGTTAGGACAACAAAGGAGGACAAGGAATGGCTTGATAAACATAATATTAGCCCGAGTTTGTTTTTTGATGAAGCGATTTTTGACCTCAAGGAAAGAATGAAGAAGAATGTTCATCGGAAGGTTTGTGTTGTTTGCGGGAAGCCTTCTCAATTATTAAATCTGGGATTGGGAATGGAAACATTTTCATTTTGCAGTCAGAAGTGCATGAATATTTATGTTGTTAATCATCCTAATGGTGGTGGGTTGGAGGTTAAGGGGAATAGGATTTATGTTGTGTAAGTTGAAACTTCTTGAAATAGAAATATTTATAAGGGTATATCACCTGATATAACCATGAAAAATGAGATTCCTGTAATGGGTGAAAAGAGATGGAGGTAAAAATGGAAAAACCCCTATCTGCAAGATATCCTAGACTAGACACTGTCTTAGCTGTAGAAGATTTCATAAAAGAAAATGATGGAGAATACAAAAAGAAACAAATGTGGAGTAACTTGCCAAAGAAAATGATGTATCCTACATTTAGCTTAATATTAGATTATTTATTAATTTCTGGAAAGATTTCAGTAGATGCAGAAGGAAAAATTGGTTGGATTTTTTATCCTAACGAAGCTGAAAAGAGGTTAAAGCAAGCACATTTGAGATGGAGACAGTAAGACCTGTAGAAGTCCAATTTGTAAATGAGAAAGTTAAAAGGGCTTTTGAAAAAATTAGCAACACTGACTTAAAAAAATTTCTTGAAAGAGCATTTGAGGATATTGAAAAGAATCCATTCTGTGGTATTCAGATTTCTAAAAAATTAATTCCTAAAGATTATATAAAAAAGTATAACATAAAAAATCTTTGGAAATATAATTTGCCTGAAGCTTGGAGATTGATTTATTCTCTAGAAGGTGGAACCCTAAAGATTATTACAATTGTTCTTGAATGGATGGATCATAAAGAGTATGAAAAGAGATTTGGGTATTGATGAGGTGTTGGTGGTGGGGTTTAGTTAATTATTTATATTTTGTTTTTCTTCTTTTAATATGGAAAGTTTAGCTGAAGAAGTTTTGACGTGGATTGGAATTGGACTGATTATACTTTTAGTGCTGAGGATTTTTAGGGTGATTTGAAAATGATAAAGTGGATAAAAGAAAACTGGGCTGAAGTTGGTTTTATAATTACTGTAGTTTTAGCATTGTATTTTATATTAAAAGGGGCAGGTTATTTTGGATAGTCTTGGGGTTTAGGATTATTAATTATTTAGGGAGTTAGGAAAAGTTTAAATGCACTAAGCATTAAGTATGATAATAAAAATAGGATAAGATAACAAAATGAAAATTATATATGCTAAAATAAAACATAAGAACACAATTCAACCAAGTATTTTAATGTCTGCGAAGATTGTTGAAATGAAAGGCAATCATCTATTTTTTTATAGTGATTATACCAAGAAGCCAGATAAGATGGTTATGAAAGTTTGGTTAAAGAAAAAATATAAAACCCTCAAGGAAGCCTTAAAGGATGTTGGGATTGAAGTTAGTGAATATTGATTTTGAGCGAGGATTTTTTATTGGTGAAGGATTAAGTTTTTATAAAAGGGAATGTTTGTTTTTGTATTAGAATATGAAAATAAAAGAGATGCCGAGTGATTCACGTCCGAGGGAGAAGTTTTTGAAACACGGACCGGAGTTTCTAAGTGAGGCTGAGTTGTTTGCGATTTTGTTGAGGACGGGAACAATAAATGAAAATGTTGTTGATATGTCTAATAGATTAATTAATGAATATGGTTTGGATAAGTTGTTTGAATGTTCGTTAAAGGAATTGCAGAAGATAAATGGGATTGGGCCGAGCAAGGCGATGCAGATTTTGGCTATGGCGGAGTTGGGGAAGAGGTATGAGCAATCTAAGAAACCAGTCAAGAAAATAACTTGTGCTGAAGATGTTTTTAATTATTTTCATGAAAGGTTGAAGGATAAGAAGCAAGAGGAGTTTTGGATTTTGATGTTGAATACTCAGAATAATATTGTTGGTGAGGAACTTATTAGTAAGGGGATTTTGGATGCTTCTATTATTCATCCGAGGGAAGTTTTCAGGCCGGCGATTAAGAATTCTTGTAGTAAGATAATTTTGGTTCATAATCATCCGAGTGGGGATGCTAGTCCGAGTGGGGAGGATTTGGAGATAACGAAGAGGTTGATTGAAGCAGGGGAAGGTTTGGGAGTGCGGGTTGTTGATAGTGTGATTGTTGGAGATAATAGTTGGAGTTATACTGAAAATAGAAAGTTAATTTAAATCTTCTTGTATCTCTTTCAATTGTTCTAAGGCAGATTCTAACTCCCCTGTTAATTCATTTGCAATTATGCTTGGTTCAGGAAGTTTATCCAAATCGTCTAAACTTTCATCTTTCAACCAAAAAATATCTAAGTTTGTTTTATCCCTCTTTGATATTTCTTCGTAACTAAAACATTTAAATCTTTCAGACTCTTTTCTTTTATGCCTATTTTTTGGATTGTAACATTTTACAAAATCATCTAAATCATCTTCTTTTAATGTATTTTCTTTTAATGTGAAATGTTTGTTTGTTCTTAAATCATAAATCCAGACTTTAGAAGTTTGTGCTTGTTTTGATGCTTCTTTTTTATCAAAGAATAAAACATTTGCTTTGACACCTTGAGCATAAAATATCCCTGTTGGTAATCTCAATATTGTATGTAAATCGCAAGTTTCCATTAATTTTTTTCTTATTGTTTCTCCGGCTCCACCTTCAAACAAAACATTATCAGGAAGAACAATTGCTGCACCCCTATTTATTTTTAATATACTTTTCACATGCTGTAAAAAATTTAATTGTTTGTTGCTTGTTTCTGTCCAGAAATCGTCCCTTATAATAGCGGTTGATTTTTTAGAAGTTTCGCCTTCCTCTGTTACAATTGTTTCAGAAGATTTTTTCCCAAAAGGGGGATTTGTTAAAATCATATCATAAACTGCTCCTGGATTTTTCTTTAAAGAATCTTCCAGACTTATTGGGCTTTCCTCTCCATTTATTCCATGCAAATATAGATTCATTACACAAAGTCTAGCAACCATTGGAACAATATCATTTCCACTAAATGTTTTATGTTTTAATTGTATATTTTGATCTCTGTCTAATTCATAATTTTTAACAATATGATTATATGCCGAAAGTAAAAATCCTCCGGTTCCACAAGCAGGATCGTGAATTTTCATTCCAGGTTCTGGTTTCATAACTTTAACAATCGCATTAATTAAAGGTCTTGGTGTAAAGTATTGCCCTGCCCCACCTTTAACATCTGCAGCATTTTTTTCTAAAAGTCCTTCATAAGCATCACCCTTAACATCTGCATCTAAGTTCAACCAATTTTCCTTGTTTATCAAATCAACAATTAATTTTCTTAATTTTGCAGGGTCGGTAATTTTATTTTGAGCCTTTCTAAATATAACTCCTATGATTCCAGATTCTTTTCCTAATTCATTTAACAATTTAATATAATGTGTTTCTAATTCTACACCCTCTTTATCAAACAAGGATTGCCAGTTATATTTTTTAGGAATATCACTCTTTTTATTATAAGGAGATTTTGTTCTTTCATCATCCATTTTCAAAAACAGAAGATATGTCAGCTGTTCAACATAATCCCCATAAGAAAGACCATCGTCTCTAAGTACATTGCAATAATTCCAAAGCTTGCTTACTAATTGTTGTGGGGATGTCATTTATTATTCAAAATCTCCTTTTGTTAATCTTTTCCATCTTGATGCTTTTTTTAATAAGTGGTTTGATGTTGAAAATTTAGATCCCCTTTTTCTGTCAAAGTATGTATATAAAATTATCTCAAAACCTTTTTGTTTCATTCGTTCTATTACTGGAACAAAATCAGAATCAGACGCAATTAAGATTATCTTATTTATGTTCGGATAGTTTTCTTTAATATCATACATATCCATAATTACTAAAGCATCTACTCCTTTTTGACAAAAATCTTCTTTTCCTTGTTTATTAAAAAACTTTTGGCACCTTCCTTCTCTCAAAGTTATCCATTTTTTTCTTCTTAACATCTTAGTCATATTTTGGTATCTTGCCATCATAGAATCTTCTTTTTCAGTTGGTTTCGGACTTTGAAAAGGAGGAGCAGTGTAAATATAAAGATGTTTAAGATTTAATTTTTCTTTTTCACAAATATTTCTAAATGTTTGTAAGTATTTTTTTGGTTTTCCATCTTCATTAGAAAAATATTTCTTAACAAGACCAAAAAAGCCATCATCAACAAAAATTAAAGTGTTATCGGCCATTATTTAAACCTCCAAGAAGAGAGTATAAAACCCGGCATGTTCCTAAGAAGATACCGAGGACTTAAAGCATAAAAGCATCTGGCAACCTTGCGATCACCAGGGATCATACTCACAATCCGAAGACTGCTGATAATATCAATACCCTTTTCTTTATAAATTTTCTGGTTTGTCATTTTTTAAGGTAGTTTATAACTTTATTATATCTTACTATTTGCAAAATGTCAAAAAAGATTACTCCAATTATAACAATCCAAGTTATGCAAGCTAATCTTGATTTAAATATAACATCATCTATTGTATAATATCCTATAGATGTAGAAAGGGCAACTGCCAAGAGAGTAAACAACCAAGTTCTTACATTTTCATATTTTACTCTAAGTAATTCATATTTTTTATCCATTTTTATCCTGCTCCAACAATAACTCTGATTGAAGATTATATAAATCTCCATAAATCTCCTTTACTTGAACATTGATTAATTCCAGTTCTTTCCATGAAAGTTCTAGATTTCCTTTTTTGGTTTTAACAAAAGGTCTTTCCATATTGGGCGATTTATCTATGTCTAGAGGATATTTTATAATTTCATGGAGAATAGAGTTTCTTTTATCATTAAATTCCTTAAGACTTTTTATTATCCTGTTTATAGATTTTTTGAAGACTTTTTCTTTATCTAATATTTCCAGTATGCCTATCTTAAGCCCGATAGTTTTTTTCTCAAGAAAGATTTTCTTAAATAGATTCTTTCTATTTTTGGCTAAGGACAAAATAATTATTTGATCTAGCATCTTATCAATGTAAGTATGTCTACGAACGATAAAGCCAACATAATAGTCCCTCTCTTGCGATTTGTTAGAAAAATATATCTTATCTCCCATTATCTCTCCTTCACCAACCTCCCTTCAAAAGCCATCTTCAGTATTGATTTTCTAAGTTGTTCTGCTTTGATTAAGGATTGGTTTACTACTTGTTCTACTTTGTCTATGATTGAGAATTTTGATTCTATATTGGAGACTATTTTTTCCCAATCTTCTTTTTTGGGAAGCTTTACAATAAAAGAATTAAGACCTGTTTTTGAAATTGCTTTAAATGTTGTTCCAGTTCCTTTACTATCTAATCTTTGTCCATAATAATTTATTAAATAAAAAAGTAGGAAAGATTCAGTTTCATTTTTAGCTTTTATTGCTGCAATGCCCCTACCAATTGCACATTTTTCGGGAGCAATATTACAAGGACCAATTGGAGCTCTGATTGATACTAACAAATCTCCTTTATCTGCTTCTTTGTTATATTTCTCAGTCCAAATTTCTATATTTGGAAATTTATAATTAAATTCTTTTTTTCCTTGAAAAAAAGCTAAACCTTTTTTTTCTTTATTATAATATTCAGATTTTGGTGATTGCCCCATAATTATTTCAAATGCTTTTCCTAGTTCTATCTCTTCCCCCTTTTCAAAAGCCTTCTTCAAAACAGCTTTTCTATAAATTTGAATTTTTTGTTTGACTGTTTTTAAGGATATTATTGCTTTGTCTAGGCGGGTGAAGTGGGTTTCTATTGCTTGGACTATTTGTTGTCTCTCTTCAAACTTTTCAGGATAATAAATTTTATATTCCTTTAAGCTATTTGGGGAAATGTTTGGTTGTGCTCCCCCGTATGCTTCTTTTAGAATTTGTTGGCTTCTTGTTTGTAAAAAATAATAAATATAATCATTAGATTTTTTATCTCTTGCTCTAACTAAAGCTATTCGCTGATTTAATAGGGCAGGTTCATTCTTTTTATAGATTCCAATTTTGCCGGTGGTTGCCCCAGAAAGAGCAATTAAGATATCTTTATTTTTTAATAAAGAATTTTTTATTCTTTCATTTAACTCTTTATTATAACAGGGTTGATTCTTTTCTAAGATCATAACTTCTTGACCATTAGTTATATTTGAAATTCTGATTATAGGAATTCCTTGTTTTACAAATTCAGAACTCTTGAAAGCAAACCCGGACTTTACCTCCGCCACATCATTGAGTTTTTTTGTTTGTATTTGTTGTTTCATTTTTTCTTTTCATCAACCAATTTATCAAATAATTTTATTAAATAGTCTACAAATAGAATAATCTCCAAACATTCTTCTTTTCCTGAAACTCTCCTTTTATGAGCTCCCGAATTTCTTAACCATAACATGGCGGAAGAATATAAAAAATAAAGTCCGCGCTGTTCTCCTTTATCTTTTCTCTCAAAAATATTCTTTTTATTTGCTTCTTCAATTAACTTTTGCCCATAAAATCCTCCATCTAGATTAAGCTTTTCCATGATAAATTCTTCTAATATTTTTATTGCATGATCTATTTCTTTAGAATAAGGTTTCTTAATTTTACATTCTTTAGATAAATCATAAGATAAATTAAATTTTGATAAAGATATTGAGAAGGGATCTATTTCAACGGGTTTTTGATTCTCCCTGGGAGATTCTTCTTTATTTTTTGATACTTTTTTAGTTCCAGCTCTTTGTGACAATTCATCTACTTTTTTGAGTATCTCTTCGTCTTTTTCATATTTTGAAATTATTATGCCATAATCCACGGCCACCAAATAAAAAAGAATCTCTGGTCTAACCGCCTTAAATTTATTTTCCTTCCTTCGTATAGCAGAATAAACTCCCTGATCAGAACCTATTTTTTTCATTAAGATCTTAAAAAGTTTTTCAGGATATTTTCCCATCCTACCTCCTTGAAACTAATTTAGATAAAAATCCTTTTTGTTTTTTATGTTGCTGTTTAACCCTGTGTTTTCTAGTCCTTTTTGTTGTCTCAGAAATTCCAACCAATTCTATTATCTCTGTTTGATTTAATCCCCCAATCTTAAGAATTTTTGCTTGATTTTCTCTTTTATCTTCTTTCAACGCAAGAGCTAAAAGAATCCCCTTCAATAATTTATTTGTTTCTTCATTATCTTCAGTCATTTTTTTGCCCACCCTTTTGTTTGCCTTACATTTGCTATTCCAAATAAATCTCCAATTTCATAAGAAGTAAACCCTAAATGCTTCAAAATTTCAATTTTTTTATTTATGTCCATCTGGCCTTGTATGGCCAGCATTACAATTATCTTATCTAATCTTTCTTTTATTTCTTTAAATTGATCTTCGTTCATTTTTCTTCTTTGACTTGGTCTTTCTTTAATTTTTTTATTGGAAATGATGCTCGAATATTACTTGGGTAAATGTTCTTAATTTTCAAAACCGTTTCTATTTGTTCGGGGGAAGTTCCTCCTTGTAAAAGCTGCAAAATTAATAAGCTTTCAATTCGGATGAGGTTCTCTTTCAATCCTTCGACTTCTTTTTCTTGTGCCATTTTTTAGTATGGTTTTATACTATTAATAGTATTTAAATATATCTATTTTATAAATCGTTCAAACATTTCTTATTTTTAGGGTTTTTTTGATCATAAAACCTTAATCTTTTATCAATAGTGGGAATAGTTTATAAATATCTATATATTCTATATACTACTAAAATACAATTTATAGTATTTTATATACGATAACATAGCGTATATTTATTCTCTTTTGGGGTATTATAAAAATATAAAATTATATTTACCCCCCAAAATCATCCTCCAACCCTCCGATTAACTTCCAAAATCATTTCCCCAAACTTCTCCCCCCCGCCAAACACAACAACAGCTTTCCCAAGTCCCCCCATTTGCTGCAACTTCCCTCTTTCAAAATCTTCATTGTCAATTTCTGCAGTTGTGGAGATATTCTCCTTAATCTTCTCTAACCATAACAATTGCTCTTTTGTGAACTCGACTCCTTGTTCTTTTTGTGTTCCTAACCATTCCTTAAATCTTTTTTCAACTGTATCAAGATAGGGCTCAAGTTCTTTTGTTTTTTCTATTTCATACTTCAGAAGAGAAATAAAATCGGCTATTCTTTCTGATTTTGACTGGCCTTTAACTTTTCCTTGTTCTAGATTTTTATAAGCATTCCACAGCCTTGAAGTAGTTAGGCCATAAGGTGGAGATGTAATTTTTTCTGAAAGGCTTTTGAGATCTTTCCATTTTATTTTTCCTTTATGCTCATATAAGATTTGAATTGCATCTAGTTCATGTTTATTTTTTTCAATAAATTCTCTAAATGAACCCACTACCTCTTTTGCTTTTTCTTTAGCAATTTCAGAAAATCCTGCATACTCAACTTCATCAAGAGTTACATCATCAAGGATTATTTCTGTTTCTCTCTTAATCTCAGGAAGTCTTTCCAAAAGCTTTGGATTTTTAGTAAACTCTAATGCAGCATTTTTTATTCTCTTTTTTGCAACTTCCTCAATCTGTGTATTTGTTGGTTCATAACCAAACTCTTTTTGAGCTTCCTCTAAGATTTTATCTTCATCAACTGCCAATACAAATTCCTTAGAAAAATCACTTAGCTTCTTCCCAGAAATATCCTCAATTTCTTTATTTTGTTTTTCTGTTAATCTTTTTTCTAATCTCGAAAGTCTCGAAGCCATTGAAGAAACATGTGCTTTCTTTAACTTACTCTTTCCATACTGGAATAATTTAATCAACTTCTCAAAAGAAGTTTTTCTACCTAATTGTTCTAATGGAGAAGTCTCATTTAAATCTTTATTATCTAAAACCCCTACAGCATCAATAATAACAAATCTCTCTTTAACTGCATTAGGAGTAACTTGCCTAAAATCTTCTGCTTTCATAACTCTGACCCCCCTACCTTTCATTTGTTCAAATAATAACCTGCTTTTAACAGCTCTCATAAAAAATACAATTTCTAAAGGCTTAATATCGGTTCCTGTTGCAATCATATCTACGCTAACAGCGATCCTTAATTTTGGAGATGTTCTAAAATCTTTAATCAGTTGTTTTGGTTTTCTGCCTTCGGATTTATAAGTTATTTTAACTGCAAACTCATTTCCTTCTCCAAAAACCTCTCTGACAATTTCTAGAATATCTTCTGCATGACTATCATCTTTTGCAAAAATCAAAGTTTTAGGAACCCAATCCCTATTAGGAAAAATAGTTGGGAGCATTTTGTCTTTAAATGTTTTTATTATTGTTCTTATTTGATCTTTAGAAACAACTTTCCTATCAAGCTCATCAGCATTATATTGAACTTCATCTTCAAGTTTCTCCCATCTTTTTTGCCGTGTTCTTTTATCTCTCTTAATAATTGTTTCTCCTTTTGGAATAACATTCCCGGATTTTGTAACTTTTGTTCTAATATCATAAACATCAAAATCAACATTTACATTGTCTGCAACAGCTTCTTCATGTCCATATTCCATAACTAAATTTTTATTAAAAAATCCCATTGTGCTTTTAGAAGGCGTGGCTGTCAATCCAATTAGAAATGCATCGAAATATTCTAAAACTTGTCTCCATAATTTGTAAATAGACCTATGGCACTCATCAATAATGATTATATCAAATGTTTCTATTGGCATCTTAGGATTATAGGATAATTTTTCATATTCTCCAGATAATGCATCAATGAATTTTTCATCTTCTTCTTGTTCTTCAGTTAATTTTTCTCCTTTAAGTATAGAATACATTCTTTGAATTGTGGAAATGCAAACTTGAGTAGATTCGCTTATTTTATTTCCTTTTAATAATTGTAGGTTGTGCAGGTCAGTAAATTTTCTTCCATCTCCTGGAACTTCAAAGTTCTCAAATTCTTGTTCTGTTTGTTCTCCTAAATTAGACCTGTCCACTAAAAATAAAATTCTGTGAGCATTTCCATTTTTAATTAGATCTTCACAAACATTAACTGCAGTGAAAGTTTTTCCAGAACCAGTGGCCATCTGAATCAACGCTCTTGGATTTCCCTTGGCCAAAGATTCCTTAATATTTTTTATAGCTTCAACTTGAACAGGCCAAAGATCTTTATTTTTATATTCTTTGTTTAAAGAAAGATTATGCCTTAAATTTCCTTGTTTTCCTTTTTTAATCCAATCCTCGAAAGTTTCAGGTTTATGAAAGGCGAAAACCTCCCTACTTCTTGGTTTAGAATCCCACTTATTAGTAAATCTAATTTCGGAACCAGAGGATTCATAAAGAAAAGGTAATTCTTCATCAACTTTTTCAAACTCCTCTGGAAAACCTTCAGAATATTTTGTAGTTTGAGGTTCTTTACCCATTAAAGGTTCTCCTTCTTTTTTAGCTTCAATTACTCCTACTGCTTCTCCATTTACAAATAAAACATAGTCTGCTTGCCCAACATTAGAACCCATCTCAAAGAATTCAATTGCAACCCCTTTTGCAGAATCTGGATTTGCATTTTTATAATGTTGAATTTTCCAACCAACTTTCTCTAAAAGAGGATTAATCAAATTATGTCTTGCTTTATCTTCTGGTTTTAATACATCCACCATAACTTTCCTAAGAAACCGCACTATTTTAAGTTTATCTATTCCAATTTTAGAATATAATCTCTAAAAACTCCTTCTAGCCGGATCATATTTATCATCATATCTTCTTGTATCCTTTCCCAATTTTCTTTATTTTTTAATCCCCCCAATCCCTTAAACCTTAAGGCAATTCTAGAAGCTCTTTTATCATCTAATCTTTCCCAGGATAATTTCTTTCCAAATTTTTCTTCTATTTCTTCTTTTTGAGAAATTAATTTATCAAATCTTTTTTTGTTGATATTTGGTTCAGCATAATCCTTTCCTCGATCTAAATAAATATCAATCCCCCCAAAATTATTATGGATCACAAAATTATAGCTTATCCCGGATTTTCCTGCCCCTGTTCCAATCCAAGAATAAACCCCTGGAGAGATATTATCAAAAAGATTTGTTCTTCCTTTAATTTTTTTCAGTAATCTTGTCCAAAATTCTTTTCTTAATAGATACCTTTCAGCATAAATTTTCTTCTGATGTTTTTGACTTTTTTCTTGCTCTACTTCTTCAGGAATAATAGTAGTTCGAGCAATAATCTCATCTCCACTTTTTGTTTGAGTATATTTAAGAATTAAAACATTTATCCCAATATCATAATTATCAGACAACCATTCCACCATTCTTTGTAAGGATTCATCTACTCCAGTTCCAACCAATAAAATTTTTTGAAATTTGTTAATAGAAATCTCTTCAAGAGTCTCATCATCAAGATCAAAAGTTTCAGATAAACATTCCACAATATTTTTACCAGTATAGTTTTTACATTCAATATCTAATTTTTCAAAATCCCATGAAGCTATGTCTGAAGTATAATCTACTGCCTGAGCCAAGGCTTCCCTATGCAACTGATCTCTTTTTAACTCAATAACAATCAAATTTCCAGATTTATCTATCCCAAGAAAATCTAAAGGTCCTCTTTTAGTCATAACTTGCTCCCCAATAATCAAAATATCCTCTCCAAGAATTTCTGGGTTACTTTTTATCCATTTTTCTAAATCATTGACCTCACTTCTTCCTGCATCAATCATACTTACTTCTGAAGGTACTAATCTCCCTTCTTTTATTTCCCATAATCTAATTTCTGTTGCCATTCTTAATTGTTCAGAATTAAGTGTCTGAGGCACTACACCTCTAAATTAGTTTTATTTAATGCTATAAAAATCTTTCTACTCATCCCCTAAATCCTGCGGCCCCTGTATCTTCCTGATAATACCAGTAACAATCTCCTCTTCCTCTTTTTCATCAAGAACCCCAACCCCTTCGGTGAAACACTCATTTAACTCTGCTTATTTTTTCTACAATATAGGCTCTTTCTTTTCGAGTTAATAATTTTGTTTGGTTCATCTTAGGTTTCTTCACCAGCCACCCCACCAAAAAGTTTAAATACTTCCATCAATTAATTAAATTATATAGGGGAACAGGACCTGACGAACCCCACGCTTGACGTGGTTATTAGGATTGACGGACCTTCTTACCCTATGTTTAGTTTCTATATTTTTATTAAAATTTAGCATGTTTTAAGCGAGTTAAGTTTAACAGGGTATCTAAAACTAAACTAATTTTATATTCTGGAGTATGTTTTTTTAATTCACTCTCCTTGACTACTTTTATATTTTTTCCATCGAAGATTTTAACTAATTTTCTAAAATTCCTAAATTGTTTATTATCAATTGAGATAAAAATTAAACAATTATTGTGTTCTTTTAAGAATTCTAGTATGTCTGAGTAAATCTCGGGAGTTTCTTCAGTCTTCCTAATTTTTAATTTATGAAGATGAAAACAAACTTCATTTTTTTCTACGACTTTTCTTATAGAATTAAGATAAGCTTTTTTGTGTTTTAATTCTCTGTAATGTGCAAATTTGGAAATTTTTGGTAAAAACTCTTTTATCTTACTTTTTTCAATTATTAAATATCCTAAATAATTTTCAGAGTAATCAATAAAAATATAATAATCAAATTCTTTTGCACCCATATTAATCTAAGAAACCGCACTATTTTAAGTTTATCTATTCAAAATCATCACCAAAATCCTGAGGAGCCTGTATCTTCCTAATAATGCCAGTAATAATATCCCCTTCTTCTTTTTCATCAAGAATTCCGAAATCTTCGGTAAAACATTTAACTCTGCTGATTTTTTCTACAATATAAGCTCTTTCTTTTCTTGTCAATAGTTTTGTTTGGTTCATCTTGGGTTTCCATTATAATTTTTTATATTCCCCCGCAACATTTATATACCCCTAGATACAAAAATGTATATGATACTACATAAATGTAGCTTATGGAAAGTTCTGGAGATCTTCTTCTTAGAGCCAACCAAAACTCATTTTGTCAAGGAGATTTCAAGAAAAATCAGTTTGGCTCATACTTCTGTAAAAAAACATATATTAACTCTTTTAGATTTAAGTTTAATAGAAAAAAGCATTCAAGTTTTTTCAGGATACCGGGCTGCAAGAGAAAATCCTGATTTTATTTTCTATAAGAAGATAAGCAATCTAATCATGCTGAAAGAATCAGGGCTAATTGTAAAATTAAAAGAAACCTACCCTAAATCAATAATCTTGTTCGGAAGCTATGATAAAGGGGAAGATATTGAAACATCTGATATAGATATTTTTATTGAGTCAAAAAAATTTAAGCTGGAATTGAAAAAATTTGAAAAAATCTTGAATAGAACAATCCATTTGTTATTTAAAGAAGAGTTGAATAAAAAAGTTCTTGAAAGTGTAAATCAAGGCACTCTTTTGTTTGGAGAAAGATGACTGAAATATTTAAAATTTCAAAAGATGAAAGAAGAGCAAATGCTTTGAAAGATATGTCTAAAGAAAGGCTTAAAGATATTTCTGATTTAAAAGCTGCTTATAGAATTCTTGAAGAATACTATGAAATAATAAAAGAACTCCTAACATCAGCAATGTATAAACAAGGTTGGAAAACCCTAAGCCATAAATCCTTGGTTGAATTTGCAGCCAAAAATATTAAAACCCTAACTGCTCAAGAAATCCAACTTATTGATGATTTAAGAATAAAAAGAAACAGCATTGTTTATTATGGAGAAAAAGTTTCTGAAGATTTTTTAAAATCACGTGAACCTTTTATTAAGAATATAATCCAAAAGCTTCTTGCTGATTGATGTTGTTTATATCTCTATCTTCCATCGCACCACTCCCCCGCAATCTTCTCTTTCAACTCTCTTTCTAATTCAGGGTCATTTCTGCAAAAATCATTGGAGATGTTCCATACTAAAACTTGCTTCTTGGTTTTGGCTTCTGGGAAAGTTTCAAATAACATGTCTCTATGAAACCTTTCCATACAAACAATTTCATCTGCCCAGGCTATTGCTTGTTTAGTTAGTGGAACATCGGCGATAGGTGAAACTCCTGCAAATTTTGCTTCAAGGGAATCTGAAAAATCGCGATTGATAATTTCAGAAGCGCAGGGGCTTCTGTCTCTTCCGCACATGCAGACAAATAATATCTTAGTTTTTCCCATCACACCATTCGCAGATTTCCTTTTACTTCCCCTAGATATAACATTCCTTTGTAATTTCCTGAAAAGTTTATTGGAAAGCTTTGTAGTTGAATTAAACTATTAATCTTTTTAAGATGATATTCCCATAATTTTTTATCTTTGTTTAAGTCTAATGGAAAAACAATAAATAAGACATATTTAAAATTGTAATCTTTTTGTTTTAAATCTGAAACATCTTTTAAAATTCCTTCAATATTTTTAGTGATAGGACGGGTCTTTTTCTGAATATTCTGATAACGATAATTTGTATTAATTGTTTTAAGTTCTAGGGCGTAAGTTTTACTCTTATGTTCAAAGGTTACATCTATTAATTTTTTTTCAGGAGTAACTTTTAAACAATTTTGTTTAATCGCGGATTCAATAATCTCTACTTTTAACCATCCTTCAAATTTAGATCTCTCGATTACAAATCTTGAAATACCTTTATGAGATTCTATTTTTTTTATTACATCAAGAATTATTTTATCTAATACCTCATTCATCATCCCCAACCCCCTCCCGCCTACTCAAACTCAACCTAAAATCTTTCACAATCTCCAACATCTTCTGGACATCTTTGTCTACTTCTCCCTTCACAACCTTGCTACTTAATCTTGGATAGCAAACCATACTAAACTCTTCCCAGAGTCCTTTGTCTTTTAGTAACTTAATGAACTTTATTTTTTCTTCTGGGTCTTCTGGCATTAAGATTTTATCAAACTCTTTAACAGAACATTTTTTATTTGAACCATAGATTGCATCAACATCAAACTGCTTTGAGTATTGGACTAGTTTTTCTTTGAAATCTTCTTCTGCTTTTTTTAGTTCTGCTTGTTTTGTTTTGATTTCTGAATATTCATCTACTAACTGCACACCTTCATCTTCTTTGAATTCTTGGATTGTTTCTAATTTATCAAGTTCTACTTCGTGTTTGAAACTTGGGCACATTTCCTTATATATGCAGTAATTACAAAGCCCACTCTGCTTTCGTGGAAACTCCTTCGCATTCTCCATCTCCTTAATAACTTTACAAACATCTTCCTGCAGTTTTTCTAATTGTTCATCTGTTCTTTCTGAAACAGCATCTTTATCAAAAGCAAGCATGTGCCAGACAAGTTTTACAGATTTAACATCACTAAATTTATTTTTTACCCAGACAGAATATAATGCCAATTGCCTATCTTCATCTGCTTCTTCCTGGTCTTTCATTCTTGCATTTGTCTTGTAATCGCAAACATAATAATTTCCCTCGTTATCACAAGCCAACTTATCAATTCTAACATGCCACTGGTTTCCATCTGGAAGAGTCATTCTATCTGTTGTTTCCAAACCTAAAATTGTCAATTGTTCAAATGGTTTCATTCTATTGAAATAATCTGTGATAAATTTGATTCCCATTTTCTTGTAATTATCAGCGTTCAAACCTTGGTCTTCTTTAACAACTAAAATATCATCTGAATATTCTTTTTCCCAAGTATCTTTATAGAATTTTAAAAGAGATGTTAGGGCAATTCTTTTTTTGAATTTCTTTAATTTATACAAATTTTCTAATGTTTGATGAACAATTCCCCCCATAAAAGCTTCAATTGTTGTAGGCACATCTACTTTTACTTTGTCAATGTAACGGAGTTTATACTGATAGGGGCAGTTTTCAAAACAGGAAACTCTTGAGTGTGAGTATGTTGCCATGTTTGTAAGAGTATGAAAAGGTTTTTAGAATTATCTGTCGCTCGCACCCCCCCCCCTCACACACTCATCTATAATCATCTCCACTCCTCCGGGTCGCTCGTTCATAACTTCACTCTCTTCCTTGTGACTTGTTCAACTTATCTTTTTTCTTAGGGCAGTTTCATAAACCCACATAGTCCTCTCGAAAATTATCCCTGTGTCTTGAAGCTGTTTCTCTGTTTCTGCAAAAATTAAAAATAGTTTCCTATATGTCTTTTTTTGGATAATAAAAATGTGCTATATTTACTAAATTCTCTTTTGCCATTAGTGTTTTTAAGTTTAGAAGTTTAAAAAATTAATTGTGATAGAATTTTTTTACATCCTAACAAAACGGAATACTAAAATGACTAATAGGACACTTAAGCACACCAGAGCATTCAAGATAGTAAATATCCACATGATAACATTTCTAAATTTTTCAGAAGTTATTAATAATGGAATAAACAAACCAGCTAAAGTAAGAAAGGGGAAAATAGCTAAGGTTACAAAAAAGATCATATCCCAACTGCCAAGATGCCCATCAAAAGTGTTAAAAATTATTTCTATTAATGTCACTGGAGAAATAATCCCTTTTGTAGTCAAAGTTAGAAAGGATATTGCTGATAATGTAATTGCTGCAAATATATAATAAAATCTTTTATTCATATTAAATTTAAGAATATCGTATTTAAAAGTTTATCTTTAATCTACCAACCGTTATTTGTAATCATCCCTAACCCCCCCATTCACACTCGTTTGTTTCCTCACTCGTGTGCTTTGCTTTTATTAATTTCTCTTTCATTTTCTCGCGTTATCACCCACACCACCTCCACCTCCCCATACCACCCAATCACAATAATGCTTAAAAATAAGATTGAGTTAATTAAAATATGCCAAGATTACACGATGATAAATGTAGGTTTCAGTCTTGTTTAGGATGTAGATATATTGGTTTGAAAGAGGAGACTTATGATATCCAGCCTGTTGAAAGAGATTCTCCCTGCATTCATCCCGAGTCTGAGGGAGATACTACAACCAGAACTTCAGCTCCTATGCCTGATTCTACTGATATGCCAAATAAGTTGGAGATAGCTGCAACTAGAAGATGGTTAGGATTATAACTTTCTCACACCCCCCACCCAAAACCCCACCACTAAATCTCCCAAATCCCATCATTCTGAACAACTTTTCCATCAAGAATAATCTTTGCCTGTTTCATATCTTTTACAATATCCCAGTGGATTGCAGAATCATTTCCACCGCCGTTTTCTTTGTAAGCCATTCCAAGTGCGAGATGGATTGTGCCGCCTATCTTTTCATCAAAGAGAAGATTTTTTGTGAACTTGTTTATTTTTGGGTTCATTCCAATTCCAAATTCCCCGACATAAGAAGAGTTTTCGTCTGTCTCTAACATTTCTTTTAAAAAATCCTGGTTCTTAGTTGCTTTTGATTCAATCACTTTTCCATTTTTGAATTTTAATTCTATACCTGAAACTTCTTTTCCAGATTCAATTGCAGGATATTCAAATTTTACCCAGCCGTTTAATGATTCTCTCACAGGAGCCATAAATATTTCACCACCAGGCATATTTTCTTCACCATTATCTGCAACTGCTTTGTCTCCGTGAATTTCAAATTTTAAATCTATTCCCTTTCCAATAAGATGAACTTTTTTTGCTTTTTTGAATTTAGCTAGAACTTTGTTTATTTTTTTAGTTAGTTTTTTCCAGTCTTGCAAACAAGCATCATAGACGAAATTTTCATATTCAACTAAATCCATTTCAGCTTCCTGAGCCAGGGCAATACACGGGAAGGCTGCAGTCACTCGATAGATTTTCGGCTTTCCATTAACAATATAATCACTAATTGGTTTTGTTATTTTCTGTCTTGAGGTTATTTTTTTAGAATCACAATTAGTTAATTCTCTTGTATTTAATTCAGTATCTATGCCAATATATTTTTGTGCTTTTTTAACTGCAAAATCAAAAATCTCTGGAAACTTTTCTATTTGATGTTTTTGTGCATATTTATAGAAAAATGGAGTTAGTCCTGGAAGATTAACATTTACATGGGGGTATGCTCCTCTTAAAATTATTTCTTTGTAAAGTGCAACAAGTAATTCCTGTGCTTCTGTCCCCCCACTGAGGATAACTGTCTCTGCTTTTTTAACTCTCACTGAATAATCTACTATTAGTTTTGCTAGTTGTCTTGTTCTTAGGTCCATTTTAAATTATCACAGAACTCTTTTTCTTTTTGGGATAGGATTGTATTGAAATGAGGGTTTAAAAATCTTCGTTCAACCAAAACCTATAAGAGAATCTAGTTTTTTAAAAAGACAGGGGCTATAAATTGATTCATCAACAATTCTTTCAATTTCTGGGGGCAAGTAAGTATTCCCTGAAAAAACAATTATCTTAGCTTTTGGATTATTTTTTCTTAATTCAACTATCGAAGGAAAAGTTGTATCTGTTTTGTGCAATAAGTATATATCAAATTCGGTAGGCATTTTAGGTGGACGATGAAAATCTAAATATTCTACACAGCATTCTACACCTGCTTCTCTACCACGATGAGTAATCAAAAAAGATAAATCTTCACAAAAGGAAGTTCCATTATAAACCATAAATATTTTTTTCATTTTTTCTTAATTATCGCAGAACTCTTTTTCCCTACATTAGTTTATTGAAAATAAGGTTTAAAAAACTTTATAGGTTCTCAATTTTGCTGAGGGCTTCTTCATTAATGACTAATCTGTAAAGGACTTCGTCTTCGAATTCTATATGTTTTCGCAGTTTTTCTATAAAGATTGTTGCATCTACATGGAGGGCTTTTTTTACATCAGTATCTGTTCCAGAATCAATTGCTCTTTTTAGTGCTTCTTTGTGTGGCTTTAGTGCAATATGTTCTGATTGCATTGTTTTAACTGGGATTATTATTGCAATTTTTTCAAGACGCGGAAAGAACTCTTCTTCTTTTTTTTCGTGATTGTCCCAAAGATTGTAAAGGTTTTTTAAAACATGGAGGAGATTCGAGTAGTTGATTTCCTGAGAATTGCGAATTGTCTCTAGTTCGAGAAGTTCTCGTTCTATTTCTTGATGTTCTGTTTTAAGATCTTCAATTATGGTCATGAATATTATACTTTGAAGACTCTATAGCCCTTCCGAACTTTCTCGCCGACTTTGATGCCTACCTCATCTCCTTTTTTGGCTTTTTCTACTTTCTCGTGTTGTACTTGCATGCTCTTAATTTCTTGTTCAAATTCCTTTTCCCCGCCGACAATTTTAATTTTGTCGCCGACTTTCAAAGCAGCGCCAAGCTTAAGTGCAGCAACACCGACATGTTCAAAGTAGTTTGAAACCACGCCAATTTGTTTTTTAGCCATATTTTAATAAAGATAAATGGATATTTAAGGGTTTTGTTTTTTGGTTTGTGGAAAAATTTATATCTAGAATTATTGATAAAAAATAAATTAAAGAAATTCTATATCTACCTAACCACATTTGGTTGTGAATCTTCTAATGCTTTAAGGGCAATTCCCCCCCAAGCATCCCAAGGGTCTGTTCTATAATGCCTTGAACCGCAACCATTTAAGCCCAATCCAGTTACAGGTGCGGATTTTGTGATAGACATATAGTTTGCAGTTTCATCTTCTTCTTGTCTAATTGCAGATAATATCCCTAATAATGCCCTTCTTGAACTTTTAATAGGATGATTTGAATAAGCTGCATCTCTAGCAATATCTTTTGAACTTCTATCAAATCTTCTTAATAATTGTTTTGCTTCATAAGATGTATCTGCATCGCCTACAAATTGAACTGCAGAACGAATTGCGCCCATAACAACTTGGGGATTAGGGCACAGAGCTTCGTATTGCCATGCTATACTATTTAATACATCTTGCATTTCTGGAGAATTTAAAAAAGAACCACCAACATTTCTACAAAGATTTTCAATAGACCTTGGATAATCATAAACTCCGAATAAACAATCTCTTCCGGCATGCAAATTTAAATGCGCCTTTCCATCATTTTTAACCCTCGAGGAATCAATAGGCACCTCGTCTTCTTCTCTAAGTGCTATGATTGAAATATCTTTTGCATTTCCAAACGGAACAAACTGTCCGGCTCTGGAATGATATAATTCTAATGTTGTTAAAGGCCATCCATGATAAAAAATATCCCCCGGATAGTTTGCTCTAATCTGCACGTTTCCAGATTGTGAATCAAAAGAATTTTTTCTAAACAAACTTAAAAAAGGATTATTTCTTACTTTGAGATCTCCGACTGCTCTGCTAAGATCTCTCCATTCATCTCCTGAGATATTTTCAGTTTCCATAAGAAAATTCAAGATTCGGGGTTTATAAACTTTCCTTTTTTG
>CAZBOY010000014.1:0-21206 GCA_964493655.1 Candidatus Woesearchaeota archaeon
TCAATAGTTTATTATTGATAATCTTCTAATAGGCATGAAAACAATAAATTATAGCATAAGTGATATTGCAGAAGGGGCTGAGATTGGAAGGACAACTTTATTTCGAATTTTTGAAGATTTGTTGAGGAGTAAGATAATTATTCCAACACGTGTGATTGGAAATGCTAAATTGTATAAATTGAATCTTGAAAATTTATTTGTGAAAAAAATCGTTGAAGTTTTTGATGAGGTGATTATGCCTAAGAAGAGGGTTGTTGTGTGAAGATTTCTTTTTCAAAAAATCAAACAGAAATAAATTCAACAACATCACTTTTTACATTTCCAAACTTTTTAGCAGCAATATAACTTATGCCAATTTTTTCAGCTGCTTCAACTAGTGTTCTTGTGGTGTTTTCTGCAATTAACACAAATGCATTATCTATTTTTAGATAAGAAAGTTTAGATGCTGGAGATTCTTTTATAATCTCTAAATCAGAATTTAATATTAAAATATCTCTTCCTTTTATTTCCTTAGATAGTTCTATTATTTTTTCTCTATCTTCTTTTGTAAGTTCTTTTTTCTCTTTAATTTCTCTTGGAGGTTCTTTTTCTTCTTTGGATGTTTCTGTTTTGTTTTTTGATTGAAAAAGAAAAGAACTCGGAGAGAGTTTTTTCCTTAGTGCTTGAAGAATTTCTTTTCCAGTTAATTCTTCAACTTCTTTTCCGTCTGGAGCTACTGCGACGTACTTAATTTTTGCATTATCACATACATTTTTTGCAATTAAGTTTCCACCACGGTCTCCATCAACGAAAAGAGTTAGTTCTTTTTTCTCTCCAAGTTTTGTAATTTCTTTTGGAAATCTTGTTCCCATCATACCAATAACATTTTTGATTCCCTGTTTTAACAGGTTCAAAACATCTGCTCTTCCTTCAACAACAATAACTTCATTGCTTGACTCAATGTCTGGGCCGGCAGATAATCTTTCTTCGCCGTATTCACAAATTTTTGAGGTCCTTGCGGATTCTCTTAATTGGTTTCCCATTTCAGTGCTGTCTATACCCCCCCCTTTAATGTCTCCAAGCAATTTTTTTGCTCGTTCCATTATGTAGTCTCTCTTGCTTCCCCTGACATCTTTGATTTCTTCAATGGTTATTTTTGCATCTGTCGGGCCTATCTTGTCGATAGTTTCGAGAGCTGCAGCGACTATTGTTGTTTCTGTTTTGTCTAAGGCAGAAGGAATTATAATTTCTCCTTTTGTTTTTCCATCTTCAGTTGTTAAATTAACTTCAATTCTTCCGATTTTTCCTTCTTTCTGAAGTTCTCTAAGTTCAAGATCTTCACCTAAGAGTCCTTCTGTTTGGCCGAATAGAGCACCAATTACATCTGGTTTTTCTACTGGTCCTTCTGAAGCAAAATCAGCTATGATGTCATATTTAACCGAAGCTGGACTTATTTTTGCCATTTTTATTTTCTCCTTAATTTTATTTAGTTTTTAGAAAAAGTGTTCCCTTACTATGGCCTAAGCCAATGAAGCCGAAAACCGGTAATGAATTTGATTGTGATATAATCAATAATCTTATCACGTTTGCACTTTTCCTAATATAACTTTATTAAATAAGGGTTTTTAAAGGTTGTTATGGGTTTTTTAGGTTAACTAAAACTTTATAAACAAAATAGGTGACAGAAAAATAATAAAAGATGGAGGTTGATTAAATGTCTGAGGAGGATTTTGATGATGTTGATGCTTTTACAGAGCCAGAGGAAGAGATACGTCCAGATGCGCTTGAGGATTAATTAAATTTTTTTTAATAATTCTAATTCTTTAAATTTTCCTAAAGCTTTGTAGGTTGTTGCGAGTTTTTCTTTTATTTGTTGTTTTTCTAATTCATCTAATTTTATTGTTAGGAGTCTTTCGTAGAATTTTGAGGCTGTTGCGGGTTTGCCTTTTTTTTCTAAATCTTTTGCAACCATAATAAAAATATTTTTCATAGTAAGTTTTATTTTTTGTTTTTGTTCAAGGCCGGCGTCTCTCATTGCTCGTGTGAACATATTTTCAGAATCTTCAATCTTTCCTGCCTTTGCATATAACTCTCCTGCCTTTAGTAAGGTTTCAATTTTTTCTCTGAAAGAAATTTCAATCTCAGATTTTTCACGCATTGCCTGAGCTGCTTTTTCATACATTTTTTCAGATTCGTAAAGTTCAACAAGAGTTTCCCAAATCCATCTTTTGATTTCAAATGAAAACCCTGATTTGAGTGCAGATTCTAAATAAGCGATTTTGTTTAAAGAAGTAGTCATCCCACTAAGTTTGTATTCTATGTCTTCAATTGTTTTTTCTTGAATTCTTATTCCTGGCATGTTATTAGAATTAAAAATTAAGAGATTATAAGGATTGTTGTGGTTTAGTGGATAATTGTTATTAGGTTATTGGTTTATATTTATCTTGGGACATCTGCGAAAATTTAGCATTGTCTTAAAAAAATTATTGTGCTAAATTTCTGGTTGGCTACTTTGAATATACCCTTCATAGATTATTATGATTGCCTTCACCACTTAATCTTTACATCAAACGCACTTTTGATAACTGATAAAAATGACATTCCATATTTTTCAAAATTCTTTTCTCCAACACCTTCTATTTTTTTCATTTCTTCTTCTGTTCTTGGCTTTAACTTAGCAAATCTTTTCAAAACCATATCATGGAAAATAATATAATGAGGATAACCTTCTTTGTCAGCTATTTTTCTTCTTAGTTCTTTTAGTTCATTAAATAACTTCTCTTCTTCTGGATCTAAAATAATAGGTTTTTTATCTTCAGATTTTATAATATCTTTATCCTCAAATTCTTTGTTGTTTAATTTTTCAATTCTTTTGTTTAAGATTTTCATTGAGTTGTTTATCAGAGTGTCTATTTCTTCGATATTGTCTCCATCAATTCTTAGAGAGCCAACATACCAATCTCCTTTTGAAGTTTGTCTAATTCCGACAGTTAATTTTGGATTTTTTTCTGGGTCTTCTTGCATGGTTTGATATGGTAATGAGAATTTATAAGGATTATTGGGGTGGAGTTTAAAATTTTTTACTAAATCTATCAGTTATTGAAAATTAATAATTAAATGTTTATTAATCTGAAGAAATGTTCGGGGAGTTAATCTGTTTTATCGTTCTGCAAAGATTTTGTGGAAAATTGTCCTTATTTAAAAATAAAACAAATTTAGTAATCTGAAAAAAGGATTGTTTAGTAGCTATATCTAAGGTTCTTCAAGGACTTTGCGGAAATTTTTCCTTATCTTTTTTATACTGGGGAAAAATTTCTTCAGAAGCTCTAAAGATAAATGAGTCAGCTCACCAGTAGATTATTTTATAACATTAATAAAAATGAGGAGTTTTATTTTTGAGATTCTCCTTGAATTCTTATTGAAACTCCATTAGTGAAAGGTGATTCAATATGATAACTTTCTTTTCCTACTAAGAGAGTTCCGTGGGGGCTGTTTTCGTTTCTTTTAAAACCTACTTTTTCTCCTTCAGAATAGAAGAATGTGAATGTGCGTGTCTGACCAGAATATCCACTTACTCTTCCTGCTTTTTCTTCGTCAATTGGTTCGATGATTATTATATCACACCATAGTCGAGTTCGGTGACTATTTTTGGGTTCTAAGAACCATATGTTTTCTAAAATTTGTTTTTCCATTTTTTAATATTATCAGAACTCTTCTTCCCACAAACCACCCTTGAACCACCACTCCCTATCTCGTCGGTTTTTTATTTCCCCAACTGTTTCTCAACAAGAGATTTACAAACTCCTGCAGCAACTGTAACACCAGCATCTCTGATTGCGAATCTGGACATGTGTGGGTTGTCTGCTGCTGTTTCAAGAACTAAATTACCAATTGGTTTGATTTTAACAATAGCAACATCTCCGTTTTTGATAAAGTCTGGATTTTCTTGTGCAACTTGTCCTGTTTTTGGATCTAGCTTTGAAACAATTTCAATAAACTGACAAGGAACTTGTGCTGTGTGTACGTGGAAAACCGGTGTGTAACCCTTAGCAATTACACTTGGGTGATTGATAACTGCGATTTGTGCTGTGAATTCTGCAACTATCTTTGCAGGATTTGCAGCGTCGCAAATAACATCTCCTCTTGCAATATCTTTTTTACCAAGTCCACGAATATTACATCCTATGTTGTCTCCTGCTTCTGCTGTTTGAAGTTGTTCATGGTGAGCTTCCATACTTCTAACTTCACCTGGAACACCTGTCCCACTTCTTCCTGGAAGTGCAATAACTTTTTGTCCGATTTTCATTGTTCCTGTTTCAATTTTTCCAACTGGAACAGTTCCAATACCTGTGATGTCATATACATCTTGGATAGGCATTCTTAATGGGAGGTTTGTTGGTTTTTCAGGTGCTGGGAATAAATCAAGTTGCTCTAAAACAGTAGGTCCTTTATACCAAGGCATCTTATCTGATTTTTTTACCATATTTTCACCTTTCAAACCTGAAGCTGCTATAAAACTAAGTTCATCAGCCTTGTAGCCAACTTGTTTTAAAAGATTTGTTGCATCTTGTTTAACTTTATTGAATTTATCTTCTTCGAAATTAACTTCATCCATTTTATTTACAAGAACTGCAATATTTTTAACACCCATTGTTCTTAACAACCATAAGTGTTCTTTTGTTTGAGGTTCAATTCCTGAAGGTGCTGCAATAACTAAGAATGCTGCATCTGCTTGTGAAGCTCCGGTAATCATGTTTTTAACAAAATCTTTGTGTCCTGGTGCATCAATAATTGTAACTTCATATTTTTGAGTCATAATCTTTTTATATGCAAGATTAATTGTAACTCCTCTTTCTCTTTCTTCTCGAATATTATCCATAAAATATGCAAATTCAAAACCTACTTTGCCATGTTTTTCAGCTTCTTCTTTAAGCTTTTTCATTTCTTGTTCAGAAATCATTCCACTCATAAAAAATAGTTGTCCAATTGTAGTTGACTTTCCTGCGTCTACATGTCCTACAAACACAACATTCATTATTGTTTTTTCTTTTGCCATTTTGTGTAATTTTAAATGAAAATTTAGGTTTTTAAATCTTTCCGTAATGAAAATTTTTATTTATTGATTTTCTGCCAATCCTTTTCTATCTCTAATTTGTTTGATAACTTGATCTTGTAATTCCTTGGGCATTTTTTTGAATTTTTGGTCTACTAAACTACTTATTCCTCGTCCTTCTGTTGCACTTCTTAAATCATTGCTCCATCCAATCATTTCTTTTACAGGCAATTCTGCCTTGATTACAACCCCATGGGGTTCTTGATTAACATCTGATAAAATTCCTCTCTTTCCTGAAACAAGTGCTGTTAGAGCATTCATAAATTCATTCGGAGCTTCGAGTTGCTGCGTTTGTACTGGTTCAAATAAAACTGGGTTTGCGTCTTTAAATGCTTGCTGAATTGAATCTCTTACTGCAGGCAGAACTTGTGCAGGTCCTCGGTGAATTGCATCTTCATGAAGTTTTAAATCAACTAATGAGACTTTTAATCTGAAACAAGGTTCTCTTGATAAGGGGCCTTGTTTCATTACAGCTTCAAAAGCATCAAGTACCATTTCAATAACTTCCCCGATATGAACTTCTCCTTTTGTTTTATCTAAAAATACATTTCCCATGAAAATATCTCTGTATTGTCTTGCTTCGTCGTTGGAAACTTCGAGAGAGGTTAGTGTTTCAAATAATCGTTTATCTTTCTTTTTTATTCTTCCTTCAGGAACTTCGCCAGAGCTAATTGCATTTGAGACATTTTCTTCTAGAGGTTCAATTGCTAAGAAAAATGAGTTGTGTTTGTTTGGAGAGCGTCCTTCAGCAGGTCTGGATTGTTTGGAAACACTTTCTCTGAAAACAACAATTGGTGGAGAGGTTTTAACTTCTGTTCCTTTTTCGCTTTTGATTCTGTTTTCAATTATTTCTAGATGTAATTCTCCCATTCCTGAAATAAGATTTTCTCCTGTTTCTTCGTTAATTTCAATTCTTATTGATGGGTCTTCTTTTGAAACTTGTTTTAGAACTTCAATTAATTTTGGAAGGTCTGCTGTTCTTTTTGCTGAAATTGATTTTGTAACTACTGGTTCAAAAAGATGTTTGATTGCTTCAAATGGAATTATTTCATTTTTTGAAACAGTTTCACCTGCGAAGACACCTTTTAATCCAACAATGCCGACGATGTTTCCTGCAATCACTTCTTCCATTTGAATTCTCTGTGCACCTTTGTAAATTGAAACTTGTTGTGCCCGCACTTTTTGTTTTGCGAGATTCATGTAAATTTCATCTCCTTGTTTAATTGTTCCAGAGAATAATCTTCCTGCTGCAACTTCTCCCGCATGTTTGTCAATAACAATTTTTGTACATACAAAAACTGGTTCTCCTTTTTCATTGCAGGATATTAAATCTTGTCCAAGAGAGCTTGATTCTTCTCCGTGCCAGATTTTTGATATTCTATATGCTTGAGCTTGTTTAGGGTCTGGGTGGTGTTTGATAACCATGTTTAAAACAGCTTCGTGGATCGGAGCTTTTTTTGCAAGTTCTTTATAACCTTCCCCACCCTTTTCATAAGTTTCTATAACTTCTTTGAAAGAAATATTTTTTCTTTTCATAAATGGAACTGATAATGCCCAATTGTGAAATGCAGAACCAAATCCAACAGAACCTTCGGTTACAGACACTTGCCATTTTTCTTTATATTCTTTTTCTGCAATATTTGCAATTAACCTATTTACATCATTGATTATTTTTACAAATCTTTCTTGCATTTTTTCAGGTGTTAGTTTTATTTCTTTGATAAGTCTGTCAACTTTATTGATGAATAAAATTGGTTTGACTCTTTCTTTTAATGCTTGTCTTAATACTGTTTCTGTTTGAGGCATGACTCCTTCAGATGCACAGACGAGAACAATACATCCATCTACAGCTCTCATTGCTCTTGTTACGTCTCCGCCAAAATCAACATGTCCAGGTGTGTCGATTAAATTAATTAGATACTCGTTTCCCTCTACTTTGTGAACCATTGAGACATTTGCAGAATCAATTGTAATTCCTCGGGAAGCTTCGTCTTCGTGAAAATCAAGAGCACATTGTTTTCCAGCAAGTTCTTGAGACAACATTCCTGCTCCAGCTAAAAGATTATCTGAGAAAGTTGTTTTACCGTGGTCAATGTGGGCAGCTATGGCTATGTTACGGATTTTTTCTGGTTGGTGCATAAGCACTTTAACTTTTTTTGTTGTGTCCTCTGCCATGTTATAATATTATAATTTTGGTTTTTAAAGATTTGTGTATGGTTAAATTTAAATCCCTTAATCTCTATTTAATAATTATGAAAATAAAATTCGGACCTGGGGGGCTTGGTGGAGAAAAAGAGGTAATTGATAATCTTCAGGAATATCATAAACTGGGATTAAAAGCTTGTGAAGTCGAGTTTACTTATGGGGTTTATCTTAAGAAAGAAAAAGCAATTGAAATTGGGAAGATTGCTAAGAAATTAGGAATTCAACTTTCTGTGCATGCACCTTATTGGATTAATTTAAATTCAGATGATGAGAAAAAAATTGAGATGAGTAAAAAAAGAATTTTGAAATCAGCAGAGATTGGGCATTATCTTGGTGCTGGAAAAAAAGTGAATATTGTTTTTCATTGTGGTTATTATCAGAAAGATGCAAAAGAGTTAGTTTATCAGAATATTAAAATCCAAATTAAAGAGTTGATGAAGATTGTTAAGGAAAAAAAATTGAGCATTGTGCTTTGTCCTGAAATAATTGGAAAGAAAAATGTTTTTGGGAGTATTGAAGAAATCTCTTGTTTGGTTAATGAAACTGGTTGTGGGTTTTGCATTGATTTTGCTCATGTGCTTGCGCGTTATGGGGAGCATCAATTTGAGTTATTGAAAAAAAGTTTTAAGCAGAAACACTGGCATTGTCATTTTTCTGGAATTGAATGGGGAGAGAAGGGGGAGAAAAAACATATTGATACAACTTCTGCTCATTGGAAGTCGTTGTTTGATAAATTGCCTCGTGACAAAGATATTGTTATAATTAGTGAGGCGCCTAGTCCGATTAAAGATGCGGCGGAAGGTTTGGAGATTTTTAAAGGGATGAAATGAGTTGAACAAGTCGAGTGGAGGGTGGTTGGAGTTGATTATAAATCTGGGTGGTGCAAAAATGGGAAAGCGAACTTTGTGAGCGGATTTTTGCAGGGGTTTATAATTATTGAATTGAAGATTCAATTATCCGCCGCGCCCACCGAGGGCGCGGTGAACAACAAGTTGAATTAGTCGAGCTTCGCTTGTTTATCTTGATGAGAGAAGTTTGTGAAGGCACCAACCCCCATTTTACCGCCGACTTGTTCAACGTGATTATTTATTCTTTTTTTGTTTCTTGTTTTTCTTTCATAAAAATCTTTTTAGTCTTTCTTCTGTTCTCGTATTAGTTATATTATCTTTTTTAAAGAAGTGGTACAATAATAATCCTGCGGGGATTGTTAAAAAAGCTTGGGTAGTTATGAATGTAGCTCCTGTTGAAACTAAATTTATTAATTGATTTCCAAATCTCCCAATATGTTGTGAAATTATTTCATGATTATCTTCTAAAAATTCATGTACGGATTTTGTATATTTCAATGAGCGTAATCCTAGTTCATAAGTCAACCAAGCAGGATAAACATAAGGTCTTAATTTTGTCCAAGTTTCTCCCCAGATAGATTTATTCATTTCCCCTCCCCCCCTTTCTTCCCAACCCACCTTTTTCTTAATTCATCAACTCTATCTAAAACTTCCTGGGCTTTTGCAGGTTCGTTTCTTGTCATGCTTAAAATCCAAAGGATTTTTTTAAGAAGTTGGTCTGCTGTTTCCCGCGGATGTTCTTTTAGTTTTTCTAATCTTTCTTTTGTTTCTCTTTGTAGTTTTATTGTTGTTGTTTGCGTTTTCATATTTTCATCCCCCGCAATCGGGTACAAAAAATATACCGTGGTATACTTTTTAAATGTTTTGTAATTTTGAAATGACAACATAGGGTAAAGTTTATAAAGGGCTTGTTTGTTTTATTTCTAACTAAATAAAATGAGATCTCAAAAATGAATACAAAAGCGATTTTGATTCCTTTTATGGCAGTTTTAGCTATATTTTTGTTTGCACTTTCATCTGCTAGTAATTTAGCATATATAGATAGTGTAAGGTTCAATGATATAGAACTTAATTGCTGGAATACAAACATTGCTGGATTTTCTGGTGAAACTGTTCCTGTTAGAGTTACTTTTGTAGCTGGAACAGATAGTGAAGATGTTAAGGTAAGAGTTGAAATCTATAGTGGTAGAGACGATGTTGTTGTTTCTACAAATAGATTTAATGTTGTTGAAGGCAACACATATACAAAACTTTTATCCTTGAAACTTCCAGATGACTTGAAAGATACTACAAAGGACCTTACACTTTATGTTAAGGTTTATGATGCAGACCATGACACATGGGATGCTGAAAAAGAATATGTAGTAAAAATGCAAAGAGAATCATACCAATTTGACGTTTTGTCAATTGATTATGAACCAGAAGTTTCAGCAGGCGACCTTGTCCCAATTTCTGTTGTTGTAGAAAACACCGGATTCCAGGACTTAGAAGATGGCTATATTGTTGTATCTATTGACGAACTTGGTATTTCCAAGAGAAGTTACTTTGGAGACCTTGCACCAACTGAAGATTGTTATATCTATGAAGACTTTGGTAATAACAGAATTCGTGTTGATTGCAATGATAACTCTATAGATTCAACTCAAAAAATAGTTTATCTGAGAATACCAGAGAATGTTGAAGCAGGTGTTTATAACCTTAAAGTTAGGGTTTACAACAGCGATGCTTCTGTTAGTGCTACTGGTTTAATCAAGGTTGATAGTTCTACTTCCGGTGCGGTTTTAGCTGCAGTAAAGAATCAAGATTTAGAAGCTGGCGAGACAAAAACATATGATTTGATAATTGTGAACCCAACTAGTTCAGTTAAGGTTTACAATATTCAAACAGTTTCTGGCACTGCATTGCAGGTTTCAGCTCCTTCAGTAGTTACTGTTGGCCCTGAATCAAGTTATACAGTTCCAGTTCAAGTAACTGCATTGAAAACAGCAGATGTTGGCGCATACACATTTTCAGTTAATGTGAATGGCGAACAAGTTGTTTTTGGCGCAAATGTTACAAAGGAAGGAGCATCAAGTTCTGTTGTTGCTTTAACTGTTGTTTTAGTAATTGTCTTTGTTGTGCTTTTAATTGTCTTGATTGTTTTGCTTACACGAAAGGAAAAGCCAATGGAAGAAGTAGAAACAAGTTACTACTAAATTTAATTTAATTTTTATTTTTTTATTCCCTATGTTTTTATTTTCGAGGGTTTTTTTTGTTTTGAAGTGGTGGCAGGGAGAAAGGTTGATAAATAGGAAAGATAAAGATTGAAGATGAAAGGAAGAACAAGGAGAAAAAATGAAGATGGCAGGAGATGAAGAATCTGAAAGGACATTGCAAGAAGGAGATATGAGAAAGAATAAAATGGAAATTAGGGTTATATTAGGAAGACAAACATCAATTGAAATAGGATTAGAATCATTTGTAATAGGTAGCCCCCTAGAGATTAGTTTAAATAATTTAGGGGGTTTTGGGATAATGTATGGGGGAGCAATTCCCGGAGGAGTGCAAAGGCAATTAGAAAAGTTTTCATCTGTATTAGGAATTGAGTATGATATAATCCCCGGAGATGATAAAATTGTTGTTAAAAATTTATTTTTAGCGGATCTCCCTAAAGGATATAGTGTTAATATAAAAAGAGAAGAGTGTTTCAGGAGAAGATAAGATGGCAGAAGAAAAAATATTTGTAACAGGAATTATCCCTGGAAGTTCAAGTTGGGACTCTTATAGTTTTAAAGCTCCATTTTATTTGTATTACGGATTAATAGACCATTTATCTGGAAATGGAGGATTTGTTATGAGGGTTACTGCATATCATAAGAAAAGACTTTTTAGAAAACCTAAAAAAATTGGAAGAGAAGACATATTTCATTACAGAGATTCTGCTGTTTTTCTTTATAGAGATTTAGTAAAAGGAAAATTATTTGTTGATGTTATAGAAAATCCCGAAGACAGAAAAGTCAGAACTGAATTAAAACAGAGATTTCCAGAACTTGAAGAAATTGTCGAGATTATTAATGGTGTTAATGTAGTGGATAATATGGGGGGATTTAATAAGGAATAAGATAGAAAGATGGAACAAGAACAACAACAAAATCCAACAGAGGAAATATACAAACAGGCAAGTAGATATTTTCATAATCATATTACTGATTTAATAGAAATTTATGGGGGGAGACATGTACTTATTCATAGCGGATATGTAATGGATTCAGATACTGAGGAATTGCGGCTTGCAGCGAGAGTAGAAATTAGGGCGAAATTTGATTTAAAAAATGCAGCACCCCTTTTCCATGTTCCAAAAACTTTAGAAGAATATTTAGAATTTAAAAGAGCACAGGAAAGAAGTGAGCCGGCAATTATAGACGGAGCTTATCCTAAGGATGATTATTAAAAAATGGAACAAGAACAAAAATCAAGGACATATTTATGTAGATATGAAAGAGTAAACGAAGATGGTAAAACTTGTAGAGTTTTAACTAAGGAAATTTTAGGAGTAAGTGAAGATGGTTGATAAGGGATATAGGCAAAATGTTGCTTATAAGGTTCTTGCATATCATCCAGGGGAATTAGAGACTCCCCATGGTAGAATAGTAAACACTCTTTCTGATCAAAATCAACACATGCCTTTTGCATCTATTGCATCTGGAACTCTTATTCGAAAAGATGGTGTTGCTATATGTTTGGAATTTCCTCCAAAAGATTGGAATTGGCAGGAAGAAACTGATATGGATTATTTGCTTATTATTCTTACAATTCCCAGGGATTCTGATTTTCAACAAGAATTTGAAAGAAGATTTCCTAAAATAGTAAGAGAATCTAAATTGTTAGAAGAAAGTGAAAGATTATCTAAAGAAAGTAGGCGCCCCAAAACTACTAAACCTAAAAAATTAGAGGAACTTTATCAGATGGTTATCCCAAAAAACCTTACTAAATTTTTTCCTTGAATCTTTTAAATCTTCAAACTAATCACCTTAGAAATATTCTCTTGCATACTAACCCCATATAAAGTTGATGCCCCCGAAATCAGGGCGTCGTTGTGGCTAATGATAATATACTGTCCGTCTTGCATGTGCTTTTGGAGAAGTGCTGCGAGAAGCTCGCTGTTATGTTTGTCTAGTGCAGCATCAATTTCATCTAAAATATAAAAATGGTAAGGTTTGTATTCTTGAATTGCAAATATTAGCGCGAGAGCTACAAGTGTTTTTTCTCCTCCTGAAAGAGACTTAACATCAAAATATTTTCCTTTCCCTACTTTTACTAAAATATTTAATCCCCCATCAAACGGCTCTTTTTTGTTTTCTAAATCAAGAAATACAATTCCTTTTTTTGAAAGCTGTGAAAAGTTTCTTGTGAAAATTTCATTTACACCAATGAGCGTGTTCATAAATGCTTTCTTTTTTGTTTTATCAATTTGGGAAATGATTACAAGTATTTTTTCTTTTTCATTATCAATTGTCTGAACTTTTCCTTCAATTAAAGCACACTGTTCTTTTACTTTTTCATAAACTTCTAATGCGCGGAGATTTACACTACCTATGTTTGAGATTCTTAATTCACTTTTTTGCAATCTTTGTTGAACTTGCTCTATTGGGAGACTGATAATCTCGAGGTTTTCAAATTCTTTGTATTCATGTTCTAATGCTTCTTGTTCTGCGCTTACTCTTGCTTTTTCAATTTTGAAAGAATTGGCTTTTTCTTCATTGCTTCTTATGTTGTGCTGAAATCCGATAATTTCTGTTTCAATTGCTTTTTGTTGGTCCTGGATACTATTTTTTTCCATGAAAAGTTTTTCACATCTATCAAAGATTTCCTGTTCTTGTTTTTCTTTTTCTTGGATCTGTTTTTGTGTTTTTCCTAAAAATTCAATAATTTTTTTTAGTTCTAATTGCGATTCTTCTGTTTCCCTTGTATTCGCCTTTATTTCTATTTTTGTTCTTTCTATTTCTCTTTTTTTGATTGTGGTTTCTGTGTCTACATCAATATCTGCAAAAGAAAATTCATTTAATTTTAGACGAGCAGTGTCATAGTCTTCTTCTATATTCTTTAATTTTTCAAACACTACCCTTATTTTGCTTATCTGGGATTTTAGTTCACTAATTTCTTCTTCGATTCTACTTTGAGTATGCACTAATTTTTCAATTTGAACTTTCTTTTCTTGTGCATTTTTTAGCTTTAAAATATCAATTTCAATTTCATTTGATTTTATTTTTAATTTTTCGTAATTTTGTTTTGTGTTTTCAAGTTGCTCTTTAATTGTTTGTTTTTCTTTATGGTTCTGAGTTAATTTGTTTTTCCAGGATTCTATTTTTGTATTGGCATTGGAAATTACTTCTTTAGTATGTTCTTCAGTGATTTTGTTTTTACATAGGGGACAAATCTCCATTTTTGGAATATCTTTTTTGAGTTTCTCATTTGCCGAGATTTCTTTTTCTCCGATTGCTATTTCTTTTTCTAATTCAAGTTCTTGGCTGTTTAATTTCAAAATTTTTTCATCTATTTGTTTTAATTCCTCAGAGGTTTTTTGTTTTAGAGCAATTGATTTCCCATTAGATTTCTCATATTTAATTTCCTCAAAAAGAGAATTAATTGTTTTTTGAATTAGCTCTAGTTCTCTTTTGATTTCAATTTGAGAATTTTGTTTATCCTGCCTTTGGGCTTCGAATGTTGATAATTCTGCCTTTATTTGATAGAACTTTCTTCTGTTTTTTTCAAGAATGTCGAATTTTTCCTGTTGTTCTTTTAATTTTTCCTGTTGTTTTTTTATCTTTGGCGAACTTATTTCTGAAACTTCTTTTTCTAATTGTTGGAGTTTTACTTTTTGGTTTTGAATTTTTTGGTGAGTGTTTTTCAGATGATTTTCAAAATTTTCTTTTCTTACTTCTAAGCCTGCTTGTGCCGCTTTTAATTCTGAAACTTTGTTGTGAAGTCCTTCTTGTTCTCCGCTTGTTGAGTCCTCAATTGTTTTGTTTATTTTTTCTATTTTTTGTTTTAATTCCTCAAGCTGATTGGTTTTTTCTTGAATTTGTTTTTTTATTTTTTGTATTGTTTTTTCTTGTTCTTGTATTTTGTTTTCAATTTGTGTTTTCTCATCTTTTTTTATCCCTAGTTTTTTATTTAAGATTGTTGCTTTGCATCTTTTAATCATTGTTTCAAGTTTTTGGAAATTTTCAGCTTCTTGTTTTTCTTTTTCTAAATTTTTGAGATAGGAATTCCGCTCTCTTAAAACAGCTCCCACTTCTTTTAATCTCTCCTCTGTTTTTTCAAGTTCTTTTAGGGATTTTTGTTTTCTTATTTCATATATTGAAATTCCTGCAACACCTTCTATTACTTTGCGTCGTTCTTCTGAAGACATTTTTACAAAAGAATCTATTTCTCCTTGAAGAACTATATTAAACCCATAAGGGTCTATTCCAGCTTGTGCAAGTAATTCGAGCATTTCTCCCCGGGTTTTTGTTTCGTTATTAATTTTATAAATTGACTGGCCGTTTCTTCTAACAATTCTTTTTATGATTACTTCTTTTGCATCTAGTGAGAATCCCTGGTCTTCGTTATTGAAAATTAGTTCAACAATTCCTTCTTGTGCAGGTTTTTTTATTTTATTTCCTGAGAATATTAGATTTGCTGATTTTGTAACTCTTATTGATTTTGTACTAAGTCGGCCTAACACAAAACAAAGAGCATCCATTATATTTGATTTTCCAGAACCATTTGGTCCAACTATAACATTCATCGCATCTTCAAATTGTATCTCTGTGCGATTTGCAAAGGACTTAAATCCGTGCATCACTAATTTTTTTACTTGTGGCATGATTGAGAAAAAGGATTTATGTATTTAAAGATTTGTGAGGTAGTTTTATAAATAAAAGATTTCTAATTAGTTTATGGAGAAACTACATTCTGGAGCAAAATAGCTGTTTAGAATTAGGGGTTTAGGTGGAGGAATTTTTGTGGCGGTTTTATTAAGTTGGTTTTTAGGGATGTTTAATTCAATATTTTTTAGGTATGTTAAAAAGTATAAAGTTCTGAACTTCTTTGAAGTGGACTTAAATTTCCCTGAGGAGTTACTTTGGCACAATAGTATTCTATTCCTGATTCTAAAATTTGATTTCTTATTTTTCCTGTTAGGTGTTTGTCATTTAAAGAGTCCATAAATCTTTTGAAAGAGTCCGGGTTTCTTATCTCATCAATTGTTCTTGTTCTTTGGTCTTCTAAGTTTCCGGAAGTGTATCTGCTTTGACTTGCTTTGAATTCTATTAATGCTATGTTCCATTTGTTAGTAAAATATAATACTACTAAATCAGGTGTTGGACTTGTATGCCTTTCTGGATCTGTTGGTTTTTCTCTATAGGTTTTATAGACTACGGCCCCATTTTCTTTTGTTATTCCACTAATAAATCTTAACCCAGTTTGTTTTGAAAGAAAAGCTTCAATACTCTTCGTGGATATTTTATCTCCTCTTTTCCTATGTTTCCCTTTTCTTCTTAACCCCATTAATTTAGATGTTATTGTTGTCATCTTAGAATAACCTCTTCTGCCCCTTTCCTTTTTGAACATTTTTCCAAGTTTGCCATTGTGTTCTAATTATACCTTTATCTACAAATTGTTTTCCGTATTTGTGAAGGAACTCTTTTGTTAAGGGATCTGAAGGGTAGCCACTTCCGATTGTGATGTTAATTTTATTCTTTATTTTTTTTATTTCTTCATCTCTCCTAACTTTTGCGAGAATTGATGCTGCTGAAACTACTGGATGGTTTTCATCTGCCTTGTGTTCGCACGAGAGGTCTGCAAGGTCTTTTTTTGTTATAAATTCTCTTAGTTTTTCAGTCCATGCTTTTGTATTTGTTGAAGGACAATCTACAATTATTTTTATTTTTTCTTTTTGATTTTGTAGAAGTTTGTTGATAATCATTGCGGTTTTAATTGCTTCAATTGTGTTGAGGTTTGTGCCGGAAGTCATCAGCTCGTCGATTTCGTTTGGGTAGGTGAGTTCTATATGATGTTCGTATTTTGTAAGGGTTTTTGAGATTTTCTCTCTTTTACCGGGGGAGAGTTGCTTGGAGTCTTTTACTCCTAAATTTGCAATTTCTTGCTCTTGATTTTTTTCAATTAGAACTCCTGCGAGAACCATTGGACCTAAAACTGGGCCACGCCCTGCGTCGTCTATCCCGATTATTTTTGTCATAATGTTTTTAAAGTTAAATTGTTTTAATATATTATGCGGGGTAGAGAAATTCATCTTGAAAATCTGTCTGATAAAGAAAGAGGTTATTTATTTGGACTTTTTGAAGGAGATGGTTATAAGGTGTATGATAAAAAGAGCAGACATTATCATGTTGAATTTTATTTGAATTCTATTAAAGATAAGGGAATAATTAAATTCATGGTTAATTTGTTGGGCAATCTTGGTTTGAAACCTAATTTATATCAAGATAAAAGATTTAATTGTATGCGTGTTAGAGTTTATTCAAAATTTTTATTCCAGGAGATTAAAAAAAATATTTCTTTTAATAATATAAATAAGGATTTTGGGCTTGGTTTTGTTTCTGGACTTATTGATTCTGAAGGTTGGGTAAGTAAGAAGAAGCATACAATAAGGATAATCAACACAAATAAAAGTATTTTAGATTCTTGCAAGGGATTTTTAGATTCTTTAGATATTTCTTCTTCTATTACTCAAAGAAAAAAAAGTAAAAAAGATAAATTAGATTCTTATCTGATGTTGGTTTTAGTTAATTTTAAAAGGTTAAATCATCTGTCAATTAAAGCTGGCAAACTTCAATAGCGGGATGGAGCAGAGCTTGTCATTATTTTGTCAGGCGCTCAGTCAGGTCAGCTCGCGAGGCCCATACTTAGGAAACCTAGGTTTCCTGAAGTTCACCTTCCTCTTTAGATAGTGGAAGATGGTACTTCTGGAATGGGATACCTCGAGGTCGGTGGTTCAAATCCACCTCCCGCTATTTATTATTTAACTATAGAGAATTAGGATATATATATATTGGATTACAATAATCCTTATAAGGGAGGATATTTTTCTTTTGTTATGGATATTGAAGAACTTCGTAAGAAGAAGGCGTGGGTTGAGGGAAGATTTAGTGAATCAGGATTGGCTGATGCTTGTGTAGGAATTGCTGAGAGATTAGGAGAAGGTAAAACTAGACTAGGACCTTTTAATACATGGTTGAAGTATAGGTATAATAGTGATTGTATTGAAGTAGATTGTAGTATTGGTCAAAATTGTCAGGGCCATGGTTATCTGGAAGTAAAATATCATGGAAGAGTTGTTTTGAATTTAAGTAATTCCCTTCCTGAAATAAAGATTGATGGTCTTCCTAAAGTGCTTGTGCAAGCGATTAAGCATGTTGTAGCAGTATACGAACCAGGACCTTGGGAAGATGAAATTTTAGAATTAGATGGTGAAGAATCTTAATTAATATTCTTGTTTTTATGGTAAGCGAAAGATTATTAACTTATTGAGATTAAGGTGGTTTGTGGTAAAAAATATTTCTGAAGTTATGGAAAGTTTGAAAAATTATTTTAATTATAAAGAAAGGACTACATTGAATAGAATGCGAAAAAATCCAGATGCCTTTAAGATTTTGATTTCGTGTTTACTTTCTTTACGAGCTCGTGATGAGAGTACTGAAAAAGTTTCTCGGGCGCTTTTTGCTGTTGCAGATAGTCCTGAGAAAATTGATAAATTATCTTTAGAAAAGTTAGAGAAATTAATTTTTTCATCTGGGCATTATCATAAGAAGGCTGGGGTTTTGAAGCATGTTTCAAAAGTTTTAATTGATAAATTTGATTCTAAGGTTCCGGATAATAAAGAAGATTTGCTTTCAATAAATGGGATTGGACCTAAGACTGCAAATATTGTTTTGGCTTTTGCATTTGGAAAATTAGTTCTACCTATTGATACTCATTGCCATAGAATTCCTAATCGTTTGGGTTGGGTTAAGACAAAAACTCCTGAGCAGACAGAGAAAGAGCTTGAAAAAATTCTACCTAAAAAATATTGGAAAGAGTTTAATGGGATTTTTGTTTTATTTGGAAAAACAATTTGTCAGCCAGTTTCTCCTTGGTGCAGTAAGTGTCCTGTTAGTGGGTTTTGTGAGAAGGTGGGTGTGGTGAGGAGTAGGTAGAAATAATTAAGCATCTTCGCAATCTTCTGCTTTGACTTTCCATAGATTTTCATAATCTTTTTTTCTTTGTTTGCTACACTTATCACAGTATTTCCTTGGATAGCGAGCTGTTGCTTTTTGAATAAACTCTGCTTCACAATCTTTGCATTTTACTTTTTTTTCTGTTAACATTTTACTTTTTGGTTTATGTGTGGGGATTTTTCTCACAATTTACTCCTTGTGAATTTTATTTATAGTCGAGGAGCAAATCATTCGCCCTCGCCTCGGGTTTAATTATGTGGGGGAAGGGATTTGAACCCTCGTAAGCACTAAGCTACAGGATTTCTCAAACCCAAAAGCTTGGGAAATGAAAGGAACAAAGTTCCTTACTTCTTAAGTCCTGCCCGTTTGACCAGGCTCCGGCACCCCCACATGAAAATACGACTGATATATTGCTTATAAGTTTTATTGTTAACCTTATTGCTGTTGCTGGTTTGTTGAACCCGGTTTTTGCAGAACTTGCAATGGCTTTGTCTTCTATAACTGTGGTTACAAATGCTAATTTGTTGAGAAGAAAAAAATATGATTAAGAGAATTGGTGGGTGAATAAATTTAAAAATGGTTTTTCCATAAATTTGTATGGGGTATATGCGCGATAGTTTTCCTGTTGATTGTGGGCTTGTGAAAGACATTCTATTTGGGATTATTAAAGGGATTCCAAGGGGGGTTGGTTGGGGGGTTAGGAAGGCAATTTGCCCAAGAAGAAATACATTTAGAAATAGGATTGCTGAAATGTATGATCTTAAAGGAAGAAATTATGCGATTATACCTTCTTTTACAGAGATTATTGTTAGTGAGATTGTCAGATTAGGAATTTGGAGTTCGGCTTTTATTGCAGGAGCATATGGGGCCGATTATCTGATTAATTAAATTTAAAAACTAATTTTTCTATGGCTTTTGATGGGAATGTCTGGGGTTGATTTAAGAAAATATCAGAATGAAGGAGTTGAATCTGAAAAGATTAAAGGTATTTTGGGAAAGATTCTTTCTGGAAGAGAAGGTTATGAAACTGTGATTGACCAAAACAAACCTGTGAAAAGGTGTTCTTGTGGGACTGTTGTTGAAGATTGTAAGTTTTGTCCGGAGTGTGGGGCTAAAGTGGATGTTGAAGAGAAGAAGTAGATAATTTGATTAAATTAATAAACACTTATTTCTAAGTATAATTATGAAAGAAATAATCATTGATTTATTATCTAAAGAATTGAAGGGCAAATTGAAAAAAGAGGAAGTTGAGAATCTTGTCGAGATTCCCCCGAATGATGAACTTGGGGATTATGCCTTTCCCTGTTTTTCTCTTGCTAAGATTGAAAAGAAAAGTCCTTTGCTGATTGCTGAAGAGTTGAAGGAAAAATTGAAATTGCCGAAGGAAGTTTCTAATGCAAATGCTGTTGCAGGTTATGTTAATTTTTTTGTTGATAAAAAGATTTTGGCTGAAGGGGTTTTGTCTGGTGTTGGGAAAGTGAAGAAAAGAAAAGGCAGGATTTTATTAGAACATACAAGTATTAATCCTAATGCTTCTCCACATGTTGGTCGGGCAAGAAATGCTTTGATTGGAGATTCAATTAAAAGGATTTTGGAGTTTGTAGGGCATAAGGTTGAGACGCATTATTATGTTAATGATGTGAGTAAGCAGATTGCGATGTTGGCCCTTGTTTTTAAGCCAAAGGATAAATTTGGAGATTTGTTGAAGAATTATATGGAAGTTAGTAAAAAGGTTAAAGAAAATCCTAAGTTGGAGAAGGATGTTTTTGATTTGTTGAATAAGTTTGAGAATGGAGATAAGAAGACTGTTGCACTTTTTGGAATGATTGTTAAGAAGGCTATTGATGGCCAGAAGAAAATTTTGTCTTCTATTGAAATTAATTTTGATAGTTTTGATTATGAATCTGCGTACATTAACGAGGGAAAAAAGATTGTTAAAGATTTGCAAAAGACTGGAAAGGTTTTTGAGGACGAAAATGGGAGATTGGTTTTGGATCAGAAAGGTGTTGGACTTGAGAAGAAAATGAAGTGTCCTGTTTTGGTTTTGACTCGTGGTGATAAGACTGGTCTTTATGTTTTGAGGGATTTGGCTTATACAATTGATAAGATGAAGGAGGGAAGGAATGTTGTTGTTCTTGGTGAGGACCAGAAATTATATTTTGAACAATTAAGAGAGGCGTTGAAGTTGTTGAAGAAGAAAGCTCCTGAAGTTGTTCATTATTCTTTTGTTTTGTTGAAAAATGTTGGGAAGATGTCAACTCGGAAAGGGGATGTTGTTTTGTTGGAGGATTTTTTGAAAGAATTAATTAATAAGGCAAAAAAAGAAGTTAAGAAAAGGGGGACAAAAGGGGATGCTAATAAAATTGCAATTGCTGCTTTGAAGTATTCTATGTTGAAAGTTGGTGCTAATCAGACAATTACTTTTGATTTGAATGAGGCAATGAGTTTTGAAGGCGGTACAGGACCTTATCTTCTTTATAGTTATGCTCGTGCGAGTTCTATTTTAAAAAAAGTAAAATCAAAAAAGAAGGTTAAGATTGTTGATTTGAAAAAACAGGAGATTGCTTTATTGAAGAAGATAGGTATTTTTCCAGAAATTGTTGAAAAAGCTTATGAGGGTTTTGCTCCGAATTTGATTGCAAATTATTGTTATGAACTTGCGTCGCTGTTTAATGAGTTTTATCACGAATGTCCTGTTCTTGGGAGTGATGAAGAAGGTTTTCGGTTGGGGTTGGTGGGGGTTTTTAGAGGGGTGATGAAAAAATCTTTAGATTTGTTGGGGATTGATGTTGTTGAGGAGATGTGAGTTTTATTCTCTCCTAATACCCTACAGCTTGCTGTAGGGATAAAACTATAAATTTG
>CAZBOY010000015.1:0-15763 GCA_964493655.1 Candidatus Woesearchaeota archaeon
CTTTTTTAGTTAAAAGTGGTAAGCTACCTTATTTTATATGGTTTCACCAAAGCCCGTTTTATTTAAACATCAATAACAACCTGACAAACCCAAAGCTCGCCTTCGGCTCGCTTCTCCTTCTTCACAAACATCTGATTATAAGTCACAGCCTTAACATCAATATGGCAGGAATAATTCTTCACACTATCTCCAAGAAACTCTGCTTCTAAATTAAACCCAGAAATCTTCACCTTAACTTTCCCAACAAAAAAATTCTCAGAATCAACTAAAAATAAAAGCTCTTCTAAAAAATTGTAAAGCAAAGATTCATAATCTTTTCCTTGAACTTTAATTTTCTTTTTTATTTTACTTTTAATTTTGTCATCAGACATAGCTTTAAACATAGCTAAAGCTGAATTTTCAAAAGCTTTCTCCAGTGTTTTTCCAAAAGCCTGAAACTTTATATCTGCTGTATGTTCTAGAAATTTAAATTTCTCCATGACTAATAAGTAAATAAGAAGTGGTTTTTATATGTTTTGAGATTTTAAATTTTGGTGTATAAGAAAAATGAAAAGCTACACTAAATCAACATTAAAACATCACAAATTCTAAATTTTTTATTAATCTCTAAATCCTCTTCGACTTGTGAGAAGTATCTCATCTATCCTGGCAACACCTAAAGAAATTTATCCCAAGCATATTAAGATAAGGATAAATTTCCGCAAAGTCCTTACAAAGCATTAGAATCAATTTCTTTCACGAGCATTTTGTAAAATTAATAAATTATTTATTTAGGTTTTAACTTTTCCACAAGCCATGAACATTGCAATAAGCTCTTGCAGATATTGGCTTAAAACAAAATTCTTTTTCAGGAGTTTGGCCTGGCTTGAGAAATACTCTTAAAGTTTTGCTTTCTTCAGGAGTAGCTTCAATCCATTCAATATAATGTTCTTCTGTCATTGGGTGTTCTATGCTTCCAACTTTTATCTTATTTCCTTCTATTACTGGAACATGTTTTTCCTTGCTTGCATCAACAGTATTTTCCTGCTGAAGTTTCATTGGCTGTCCACAGCAGACTAAAGAGTCTGCTCCTTCATGGAGAACTTCAATTATGTTTCCGCATATTTCACATTTCCAAATTTGATTTTTTTGTGTCATGTTTTATTTTTTATCTCCATAACCTTTCTGTTGAGTTAAATAATCAAATTTGGGTTCGAGTAATGCTGCTCCACCTCTTGCAACAATTCCAGGATCTATTCTTTGATTACGCCCAAGTCTAATAGCCCTATTTGTGGGGTCTAATAATACTAAAATTCCTCTTACAACATCTTCTACAGACATATCTTTTTGTGTCATATTTGATTAAAGTGGTTAGAGTTTATATAATTTTTGGAAGCTAATAATAAACTACAATTAAATCTTTAATCCAGCAAGTCTTGCAACTAACCCTCTGAGAATCTTGTTGCCTTCCCCACTTACAATAGTATGGGGAACTCTGATTTTTCCCCCTCCCCCTCTTGTAACAATAGAAGCTCCAGAGGTTATAAGTCCTTTCTCTGACAAATATACTTCTGTATCTAATCTTAATGTTCCAAATCCACAAAATTCTCTTAGCCTGACTACAGATTCATAGCTAGGAAATAATTTTCTTGCTAAATATGTTCTAATCTCCATCTTAATACCTCTCAACCCACAACTCATAATAAGCTTGAGTATGTTTGCATGCAGGGCAAACATCTGGAGCTTCCTTACCTTCATGAACATATCCACAATTTCTGCATTTCCACTTTACAACTTTATCTTTCTTGAAAACTTTTCCAGATTTCACATTTTCCAAAAGTTTTCTGTATCTTGCCTCATGCTATTCTTCAACTTCTGCAATTTCTTTAAATGAATCTGCAATTTGCTTGAAACCTTCCTGTCTTGCTATTTTTTCAAATTCAGGGTAAATGCTTCCCCATTCTGCTTTTTCACCTTCTGCCGCTGCTAATAAATTTTGTTCTGTTGTTCCAATCTTTCCAGCAGGATATGTTGCTGTAATCTCCAAATCTCTTCCTTTTAAATATTCAAAGAAAATTTTAGCATGTTCTTTCTCATTATCCGCTGTTTCTAAAAATATTCCAGCTATTTGTTCAAAACCAGCTTTTTTAGCAACAGATGCAAAATAAGTATATCGATTCCTGGCTTGGCTTTCGCCTGCAAATGATTTTAACAAGTTCTTCTCTGTTTCACTTCCTTTTAATTCCATAATTGAGAAAAGTGAGTGGGGTTTTTATATCTTACCTTAACAATGTTGACGATGCTTCCCTAGACATTGGTCAACCCTAAAATAATTTCTTAAAATCAAACTGCCATTGCTCTCACTCCGCTCCTTACGTCGCTCCCGTTCGAGCAAAAGAAGTTTATGAATCTCACAATAAAACATCGACGGGTTATCAGTGATTATAAATTTTTTGGGGGGGGCAAAAATGTGAGAGTGAGCTATGCGAACGGATTTTTGCAGGGGTTGTTTTAGATAATTTTTAATCAATTACTAACATCAGCCACATGAACATACCCCCTATAAAAACAGAAAACTATTTATATTGTTAATAACACTAAAGAATATGGGGAATACAGATTATTTTCATCAACTTGAAGATTCAAGAAGACACATTTTTGGAAATGGTGAACTTGGTTTATTAGCAAGTGTAGATCCTCAAGTAGCTGCTGAAATAGCTTCAAAAATGCCTTTACCAACCAAAGACATAAAATATGTTGAATGTCATGAAGATAATAATGGAGAATTTGTTCCTGTTAAATCTTTAGAAAAAAATGTTTCTCAGATAAAATAATCACTTAACTCTAAACTTCACCAACCACCGAAATCTATAAGGTGCAATTTCCCCTGCTTTTTTAATTTTAATTTTCCCAATTTTTCCCCCCGCATCTTTTTTAATTTCTTCAATAACACTTTCTCTCTCTCCAAAACCATGATAATAAATCAAAGTCCCTTTTTTAGAAAGTTTAAGTGCTGTTTTTAGAAAAGTGTTTTTTAAATTTGCACGAGGCATTAAAATTATATCAAATTTTTGCTTTAATTTAGTAGGAAGTTTTTTTGCATCGCCGGAGATAATTTCAATAAAATATTCAAGATGATTTAATTTAATGTTTTCTTTTGCATATTTATTTGCTTTCCTATTTATTTCATTTGAAATTATCTTTACTTTTTTATTTTGTTTTTTTAGTATTTTACCAAGGGTAATTGGCAAGGGAGCAACACCTGCGAACATAACAAGTATTTTCTGATTGTTCTTTATTTTTTTTGCAAGTTCTTCAGAAACTTCTTTTCTATGTGATGCCAGTCGTGGGGAAAAATAAGTTTCATTTATATCAAATTTAAACTTGCAACCATTTTCAAGATAAGTTGTTTCTTGGTTCTTATCTCCAGCTAAAAACCTTATTTCTGCTTTTCTTAATCTCCCTTTTATTTTTCCAGCTTTTTCAAATACTCCTTTAATTTGATTATTTTTTCTTAAAAATTCTTTAGCAAGTTTTTTCTTTTTATTTAGCAAAGTTTTTTCAGGAAATTTTAAAATAGCAATACTCCCTAAAACATCTTGTGAAAATTTCCTCATATCAAATAATAAGAATCAGGATATTTAAGTTTGTCCTATTTTCAAATCTCCCCTTTTGTTCCAACAGCAGTAGGAGCTTCTCCACCATGCCATGTAAATCTCGGCCTAACACGAATAGGATAAATTCTTTCTGAATTATCATCAAGCACAATCGCGCTCCCCTTTAATTTAGGAAGAGCATCCATCTTTCCTTTGATACCCTCATAAACATAGGACTGCATAATTTCATTCAAAGCTCGAATATCCTGTTCTGCAGTAACCCGATGAGAGATAACAATATCTGATTGAGTCATTGCATCAGTATGAATTTTTCCAGGTTGCTGAGTAGCCATCACCATAGAAATTCCAGGCTGACGTCCTTCCCTCAAAAGTTGAACAAGAGCATCTGTCGCCGGAGTCTTCCCTTCACTTGCCTTAGGAATAAACTCATGCGCCTCATCAATAAAAATCCAAACAAGAGGCATTTCTCTCTGGAGTTTAAAATGCAGATAATCAATTCCATGCTGAATCGCCTGAATCTCTTCATTTCTACGAGCATTCATTCTTTCATTAAATAATTTCTTGCAAACAATCCCAATAACAAGACCACGAACATTAAAACTCCCAACAGAAGCATACATAGACAAATCAATAACAGTCGACTGCCCAGGAGAAATTATATCTTTAATTGCAGTCCCTTTTTTTTCAGAAAAAATTTTCCATGTCTCAGCAGCATTAAAAAGAGCAAGTGTAGAATTTTTTATCTCTTGAGAAAAATTTTCTTTTTCAACAATCCCATTCTGAATATCATTAAAATCATAAACTCCTTTTTTCTTCAATTCAGAAACAACACTTTCAATTAAAACAGCAACAGAATCTGTAAAATTAAGTCCAAAAGTTGTAATCCAGTCATCTGCATTTAACTCTGAAATCTTAATTGAAAATTCCACATCAACAGGAATTCCCTTGTCTTTATATTCTTGAAAATAACCAAACGGAACAAAAATCTTTACAGGAATATTCTGAGGTTTAAGTTTCCACTCTTCCAAAAGAAATTTGTCTTTCTGATTTTGAAATTTCATTGTCCAAAAAATCCCCATTGTATCAAAAATCAAAGGTGAAATATTTTGTGCTTCTTCACGAGGAAGAGTACAAAGAGCTTCTGCAATTGCTCCCAAGGTATAACTTTTTCCACTTCCCCTTTTTCCAGCCACCAAAATTACATGACTCCGCGCAACATCCATCAAAATCGGATTTGAAAGAGAGGTATAATTCCCCATGGTTACATAACTCTTTCCAATATAAACAAGTCCTTTTTTCCCAAAAAGTTTTTTATCTGAGGCATCTCGGCCGATAATTAAATCATATGGCATGGAAAACACAAGAAAGAGAGGTTTTTAATTTTTGTTAATCTTCATTATTTCTCCCAAACAAAAATCCGCACTTTTTTTGGTAAAAACTCAGTCGCCCCGAGCTCAGTACTTATAATTCTCTCTTCTACAAAAACCTCCTTATTCTCTGGAAGTGCAGGTTTACAACTCTTATCTAAATTGCAAATTTTGATAGTCACATTAAAATTATCCGAAAAACTCAAACGCGCAAAATTCTGCAAATAAACCTCATTCCCTGCAAGCGCCTCCAATCTTAATTCATTACTAACTGCAATTTCATCAAGAACTTTTTTCTGCAAAAAATAAACATAATCAAAAGACTCTTCTTTCACCTGGTGCTGTGAATAAATAACTAGCAATACACCAAGAAGTAAAAAAATTGCAATTACAGCCTCGACAATTCTTATCCATCCTTTTTTGTTTTTCATTACCATACCTTAAATACAAACTCCTTATTTATAATTGAACCATTTGAGAATAAAACTGGTTTTGTCGCAATCCGAGCAATAACATTAAGCCCTTCAGGGATGTTTTTTTCCATCTCGCTTCCATCAAAAGAAACTGCAAAATCAATTGTAGAAGGAACTCCTAAACTCTCCCGCAAATCCTCATACTTACTTTTATATTTATCATTTAATTCTTGCAACACCTCATTAGAAATTATATTCCTTGCTTCAATACTACCAACTATAAAATCCTTACAATTTCCAAAATCATAATTATTGTCAATACCTGGAGAAACTAACAGATAAAAACTATCTTCAACTTCGTTTACTTTCAGGACAGGGTCATTATCCTCAATAATTATCGGAGATTTGCTCCCCCTAAATTCGCTCCTTTTAACTTTCTTAAAACCACAATCTTCCTCTTCACTATTTTCTATTTTGATAAAAACACTTTTTAATTCAACCAAAGTCTGTTGTTCTAAATTATATTCAAGCCCTGCAAGAACAGATTCTGAAAGTGTCGCCTTTTCATAAGGTTTAATAAAAAAAAGCAAGAACATCACAAAACCAACAAATAACAAAAAAGAAATTATCATTTCTATGTGCCGGGATACTGCATTTTTGTTTTTCATTTTGAAAACCCCTTCAAGATTTTTTTAATTCTAATAACATCTTTTTCATTATCCTTATATATCTCCTCCTTTGAAGAGCAATGCTCAGTCTTAGCAAGTTTTTTCTTATGCACTAAATCAAGCCTTTCAAGTCTCCATGAAATCATCCCCCACATATGAGCTAAAAGTCTTAAGTCAAATCTTTTCTTTGCATTCTCAGATTTTGAAAACCCATAAGTATCTAAAAACAACTTTTTCTTTTTTTCATTTAAATTATAACTCCAAACAAAAAAAACTAAATCTGCTTCAGGAATATTATAATGAACAAACTCCCAATCAATTAATCTAACACCTTTTCCATCATAAAAAACATTTGTTCTTGTTGGATCCCCATGATTCAAGGAAAGATATTTTATATGGCTAAATAAATTTTTGTTTTTATTAAAAAGAATTATACTTTCATCATAGAGCACATCTAGTTTATTTCTTTTATCACTATCAAGAACATTCCTAAATTTTTTATATTTTTTAACACCAACACGTTTTGAAAGAGGCGCCAACCTTCTCCTCACTTTTATTTTATGCAGTTGTTTATACCAATTTGCCATTAATTTAATATATTTATTATCTGCTTTCTTTGGATGATTACCCTCGATAAATTCCTCTACAAGAAAATCTCTATCAATAATCTCACGAGAATCGTCAAATAAGAAAACTTTCGGACCTAACTTACCCTTTGTCTTTTTCAGAAATTTATACTCTCCTTCTAAGTTCTCAAATTGCAGGTTCTCTCCAATCCTCAGCACAAATCTATCTTGGTTAGTATTAATAACGTAATTCTTATTATGCGACCCCATTCCTAAAAAGTCAAAACTAATAAAATCAACTTCCAATTTATTACAAATTTGCTTTACTTGTTTTTTTGTTAGTTTCATCCCAAAACCACCCCAACCCCTGTCGATATCAACAACGCCAGCACAACCAATATAAACGAATGTTTAATTCCATAAACTATCGTTCCCTCTGCAATTTTTCCAATCACAAGTCCTGTAAAAAATGACTGAACTAAAATTAAAATAAAAAGCGGAGTTGCAAACTGTGCTTGAGAAACTGGCTGGACATTCAGCGACGTTCCTTCAACTTGCGCAATATCTGATGTCCACGGAAGAATCATATACTGCAAAATAAGCATAATAACAATAAAGACAAGGAAAATAATATAACCCTGAACAACCAAATTAGAAACCGCGCTCTTTCTTTCTTTTTTCAAATCATCAATTTGATTAACTGATTGAGCAACAGATTCTAAAATTGTTTCAATATCCCCTCCAGCCCTTTCAGCCTCAGAAATCAAACCAACCGACCTCTGAATAACCGGATTATTTGTATCCCTAGCAAAATTCCCAAAAGCTGTTGTCAGGGGAATTCCCATTGAAATTTGATTAGCCATTTTTTCAACATTAAAACTCAAAACCCCATAATCCCTCTTCTTCAAATTCACAATTCCCTTACTTATCGGAGTTCCGGATTTTACATTTTCAACTAAATCACGCACAAACTCCAAGAACCGCATTTCAGTTTCCTTTTCCCGTCCGCCCTTAATAATCACCCCAACAACAAAAGGAATTGCAATAATAACCAACCCAATCACAAGCAAGAAAAAAAACAGTTTCTTATTCAAAATATCTAATAAAAAAAGAATAGTATTAACTAGAGTGATTACAATTCCGGAAATAATTCCCCCCCAATGTTTTTTTGTTAATTGTTTCATCTAAACCCTCGGCTGCTTCAAATTTAAAATAAATAAAAATATAACATTAAGCAAAGCTGTCCCACCCACCACCAACCCCATCAAAACCCCAAAAGGCAACCCAATACTCAAACCAGTTACATTCATAACAATCAACATCACCACCAAAATCAACGGCGCAGCAATCATAATACTAATATAAACATCCATAAAAGTTTCAGCAAGGGAAGTATACCTCTTTCTTTCTAATTTATAATCTGTAAGAAAATTCTCAGCTTTTTGCTCAAGATAATTTTTCAAATCACCCCCAGAAACAATATTTGTAGCCAAACCAGAAAACAAATCAGCAAGATTTTTGTTCGAACTTGTTCTGGTTGCATTTTTCAGAGAACTTACCAAATCATAACCATAAATTTCAACCTGATTAACTATTTTTCTCATTTCAATTCCAATAGTGGGATATTCAGGAGACATCGCAATTATCTTGAAAATCCTCGTCGGTTCAAGATTAGAACCTGCAATCGCAGCCATGTGAATTGTAGCAAAAGGCAATTCATCAGAAATCCTTCTCTTTACAGAACTTCTTTCAGAAGCAGGATAAAAATAAAATCCAGTTATTAAAACAAAAACAAGGACAAATGGAATATAAAAATATTTAATAAAAGAAAAATTAATAACAACTGCCAAAACTAAAGAAAGAAAACTTACAAGAAATACCAAAAGATTAACAAATAATGCAATTGAAATATAAGTAGAAACTGAAAACCTAATATTCGCCTTTCTCAAATCTTCTCTAACCCCTGAAAAATGTGGAGCAAGTTTATCAGACATTTTTGAAAAAATCATATTTGAAAGTCTTGCAATCTGGCTTGGCTTTTTTCCAATTCCTTCACTCTTCTTAATATTTCTTAATCTTTTAAAATTAAAATCTGAAATATTCAATTCCTTAGCAAACCTCCCCCGATCCTCTTTGTTAATACTGATTAATTTTTCCCCGCCAGAAATCTTAGTTATCGGATTTTCAGGTTCTTTTTCAATTAATGGTTTTTCTAATTTTTTTACAGGAGAAATTTTCTCAAGCAAATTAGGAACAGAATTATTCAAAAATTTAAGTTGATTTTTCAGAGAATTCAAAGATTTTATATAGAACTCTTTTTCTCGCCCGCCAACATTTTCCATATTCCTGCTTAACTCTTTCATCTGAGAAACAATTTTTCTTTCTTGCTCAATATTATTTTTCAAATCAGTCACCATCACATTCCTCCTTTATTTTTTTATAAAGGTCTAAGATAAATACCTTTATTTTTTTGGAATCTTCAATCCGATTATTTTCCACTGCAATTTCCAACTTGTCAACAGCATCGCTAATAGAATCAATCAACTGGGCTAAAAATTCTACATCACACTTCATTTCAAATCCCTCATTTTCTTTAGTTTATTTAAATATCCCTCTCTAACCGAAGGTTTTTGTTCAAGTTGCGATTGAATGAAAATATTAACCTGCTTACTCATACTAATCCCGTGCTCCTTGCAAAACTCAGAAAATTTCTTATAAACATCTTCATCTAAGTTAAAGGTCTTCAAAACCATCATTAAATAATGTTATTTAACTTTAAATAACTTTTGTTTTTTGATGAAATTAACTTTTCTTAGATTTACCCGCCATCTTCCATAACTCCCAAAACAACTCCCTATACTGATTTACAACATCCTTACTTTTAATTAAAATTCCGGTGGGAACTTCACCCCAACTTGTAATTGCCACCTTATCCCTAAAAATCGCCATATTTGGTGGGAGTGGGAAATCCGTATATCTCTCTTTAGTTCTAACAAAAGGGGTCACCTTTCCTTTAAACTCCTTTTTATGAATACCATAAACAATTATTTTTTTCTCTGCCCTATATTTTCTAAAAGGAAGATAAATCTTAGACATTGACTCTTCAAAAATATCTAACATTGTTCCAAAAAATAAATATTCCTCTCCAGGTCTTGAATCTTCTATTAAAGTGTGATACATTGCCTTCACCCCTTTAATCCCAACAAAAACCTCTGCATCAGTCTTAACACTCGCAACCTTCTGAATCTCCTTCAAATCAGGCAAAATCTGCTTAACAGCCTCCTGCCTATCCCTCAACTGCGTAACAAAAACTTCTGGTTTTGCAGAACTAAAATGCTTAATCTGCCCCTTCTTAACAAAACTAACAACCCCTTTCTCAATTAACCGGTGGATTGTCCGATAAAAAACAGAGTTCTGCAACCCAGTCTTCTCCAAAATCTTCGCAGCAGTTGTCTCCCCAATCTGCAATAAAGCAAGATAAACTTTCTTCTCATTCTCTGTCAACAATCCATCTAACTCTTCAAACACCATAAACCAAATAGCAAACCCCAATATTTAAGCCTTTCTACTCCTCTCCCTATTAGGAGAACATATACTTAAATACACACACGTTACTACTTGATTAAAGTAAATAATGGAGAAATAAGATGAAACCGACAAAAGAAAGCATTGAACAAGCAAAAGAAGACGTCGCTAGAGATTTCTCTCCTAGACTTGCTGATGAAATTGAAAAAGTACTTGTAGAAGATTTTCCAGAAGGTTCTAAAAGAGAGTTGTTAAATCCAGAACAATTAGTCCATCTTTCAAGAGCATATCTTAACGGGAGACGTCAGTTTAATGAATCCACAAGAGATCCTCACGCAAAAAATGTCTTTGGTAGGATATCTGAATCTTTAATAGCTCGAGCTTATGTTTATGGATATTTATTGGGAAAAGATAGACAAATCAGAATTGAAGGGGGGAACGATCAATGCCAATAATAGAAACATATGTTCAATCAAGCGAAAAAACATATAAGGAGGAAGCCCTACGATTAGGAGCAAAAGAATTTTTACATGTAACTGAAAATGGTGAAGCTGTTAAGAGAATTGTAGAAATTATGAGGAACCATCCGAAAGATGTGCGTGCACTAGTTGCAGAAGATCATCAATCTTTTGGCCCTTTCCTTGAAAGAACAATTCAAAGAGAAGCAGACAGAAGATGTCTACTAGTATGTAATTATGCCCAATTAGAATACGAGTATGAAGACTTTACAATAGGACTTTTTAAAGATCGAAAAGCGGTCTTATTTCTAGATGTAGAACTTGGTGGAGAAAAAACCGGATTAGATTTTTTACGAGATAAATTTAAATAACTCCTTCACTAAATAACTAAAAGGGGAATAAAAATGAAAATCTTTCAAAAAGACGAATTTAATATTCTATGGAAAATATATCTTGGGTATTTTATTAAGTCAATTTTATTTCTTGTTCCGGCTTTCGCATTAATTTATTTTATTAATCTTGGTTTTTCATTAACTCAGATTGGATTTTTATTTGCAGCTGAACAAATAGCAATGATTCTTTTTGAGATTCCGACAGGGGCAATTGCAGATAAATTTGGGAGAAAATTTTCTGTTTTAATAGGACTTCTTTTAGAAACCTTAATTCTATTTACTCTTTTTTTCTTTACAAGCTATTATGCATTACTCATTCTTTTCTTTGTATTAGGCATAGTTTATACTCTCTCTTCTGGTTCTGAAGAATCATGGATTTATGATTTGATAAAGAAGAAAAATAAAAAGATTATTTATAGTTATTATTCAAAAGAGCAAATTTTTAAGACTACCGGATTAGTTCTCGGAGGAATTTTAGGAGCAATTTTTGTTGCTAATTTTGGATTAAGGGGGATATGGATTATTTCAGGGATTTCTTCATTATTGTATCTCCTAATCCTATCATCCTTGGAAGAAATTTATACCTTAAAAAAGGAATATAAAACTCCTATTAAAGATATTTGGGTTAAATCAACTAATTCTCTAAGATATTCTTTCAAGCATCCGGTTTTATTCTGGATATTTTTATCTGGTTTTTTTATGATTATTTCAGCTGTTTTTTCTGAAAGTTTAGCATATGTCCCCTATCTAAAAAGCTTAGGGTTCCCAGAATATGCTTTCGGATATTTCTTTTCTGGAATTTCGCTTGTTCTTGCATTCTCCCCCTTATGCACAAAATTATTTAAGGGAAAGAAAAAAGAAATTTCTTTTTTAATTTGGGCTACGTTTATTGGTTCTGTTATTATTTTTCTGACTTATTTTGCAAGAGAGTACTTACTTGCAATAATTATAATTTTAGTAGCAACTTTTTTCTATGGGATTAAGTACCCAATAGAAAGACCATTTATGCAAAAATTTATTCCTACAAAAAACAGAGCAACTATCCTTTCTATTCAATCAATGATATATAGTTTAGCCGGGGCAATTGCTCTTCCTTTCGGAGGATTTTTAATTGATAAACTAGGGCCATTAAATGTTATATTAATTTCAGCATTATTGGGGATCCCTTCGATTCTTGCTTATTTATTGATTAAAATTGATAAGAAAGAAAGAGAAAAGTAAACTACCCCTCACAACAACAAATATAAACAACAAAAACATAAAAATCCTATGAAAAAAACAATATTCTCCAGTTTCATCTTGTTAATCCTCCTCACAACACTCACACAAGCAAACATCTACAGCGAGAATTATTACAAATATTTTGAAAAAACAGATTATGTTTTAATAGAAAAGAATAACTACAACCACCAAATAAAACCCCATTATTTTTATAAATTCAATTACAAAGACAAAACCTATATCTCAAAAGATACCACACTTCATTATTATAATTATTACTCGCCGACATTTCAAACCTATACAAAAAAAGAATGTTACTATAATCCCCCTCCAAAAAAATTGTTCTATATTAAGTGTCCTTGAGTTTTTGTTTTTGAATAAGATAATTCTAAATTTAGTAATGCCAAAAAGACATTCGACTTGTGAGCTGACGATATTAATCTTAGCAACGCTTAAAGAAATTTATCCCAAGTATATCAAAGATAGGGATAAATTTCCGCAGAAGTTTTACAGAGCATAAAGTATAACTCTCTCACAAATGGATTTGTCAATTAATAAATTAAGATTTTTGCGATGGGTTTTCAAACAACCCCCAACCACCCCCCGCAAAATCCATTCGCTTCACTCACTCTCACATTTTGCTACCACCAAAAAAATTTATGAATCTCACAAAAAATCCATCGACGAGTTATCAGTCATTAATAAATTCTTAAACAAAAATCGTAAGCGACAGAGGAGCGGAGATTTTTGAGATTAATCCAAAAGTGAATTGTGAGAAGGAGGTTTTTGATTGGGTTAATCAAACAACCCCCAACCACCCCAACCCGAACTCAAACAATCCCAAATCTCCTCAGCACCTCTTCAGGAACCTTATAATAATCATTAACAATTCCCTGCAATTCATCAAAACTAAAAATCTTTCTTTTGAACAACTCATAAATAAGTTTAGTCCTCATTTCAAATTCCTTGTCTAATTCAGCTTTTGAAATCCCATGCATTTTAGAAATTTTTTGGAAAACTCTGCTGTCTTTTTTAAAATAAAACTTATCTTGCGCAGGATCCCAAACAAAAGGTGTATTCGTCAAAGCAACACCATCTGACTGAACATTAACAATTTCCACAACCTCTGCAAGTTTTCTTTTTTCTTCGCCTTTCACAAGTGCCCGCTTCATAATTGCAACAGCATCAAGCACATTAACCAAAGACGGATTCAAATTTATCGGAGGAGTTTCCAATCTCATAATAACAGATTCAACAGAGTCAGCATGAATTGTAGAAATTGAAGAATGTCCTGAAGCCATTCCCTGAAAAAGAACATAAGTCTCTTTACCACGAACTTCTCCAACAATAACATAATCAGGATTTTGTCTAAATGAATTTTTCAACAACCTAAACATCGTTACCTCCCCAGTTCCTTTTTGCGAAATCCCAGTTCTAACAACAGAAGGAAGCCAATTCTCACGAGGAAGATTCAACTCCCGAGTATCTTCAATTGAAACAACTCGCGCTTCAGGCGGAATAAAAAAAGCAATAGCATTTAACATTGTTGTCTTACCAGAAGAAGTCTCACCAGCAAGAAGAACATTCATTTTATATTCCATAAGCAACCAAAAATAAGCAAGCATTTCAGGGCTCAAAGTTCCGAGAGACAAAAGCTGAATCGGAGTCCAAGGAATTTTAGAAAATTTTCTAATTGTAAATGTAGGACCTTTTGAAGTAACATCTTTTGTATAAGTTGCATTAACTCTAGAACCATCAGGAAGAGTTCCATCAAGTAAGGGAGATGCATAAGAAATATAACGCCCTGTTTTCTGAGCAAGTTTTTCAACAAACCCCGCAAGTTTTTCAACAGAATCAAATTTAATATTTGTTTTCAAATTTCGATAAATGCTATGAACAACATACAAAGCTTCACCAACACCATTGCATTCAATATCCTCGATAAATCTATCATTCATCAACGCCTCAATCTCATTCAGCCCTGCAAAATCCCGATAAATATAATAAAAGATTTTACTATAATTTTCTTCAGAAACTTTCAAACCAATTTCAGAAATAACCAAACGTGCACTCTTATCCATATGTTCTATTAATTCATTTTTATCTTCATCAGCAATAATACTAACATTAAGCATTTCTATCATCGCCTCTTCAATCTTTTCAAGATTCACCTTGTCTGCTTCATCTAAAACCGGCTCTTCTAAATCATAAACAAATTCTTTAATTTTTTCATTCCAAAAAATATGTGCATCGGCATAAGGTTCAATCAGCATATATCTAACATTAACCTTGGTCTTGTTCACGCCCCGCGGTATAGGAGGTATCTGCGGATTAAAATTAAGTTGTTCCATTTTCTCTTTTTTATAAATCAAATAAGAATAAAAGGTTTATTAATATTGTCCTTACGAAACACGCAAATCAACAACAATCTTTCCACCTTCCAAACCCATGTTTTCAACAGTTAAAAGATAAGGTGTAGAAGCGCTCCCAATTTCTTTTTTTGCATCCTCGCCCCCATAAGTTAAATCAAAATTATAATCCACCGATAATTTAATTTCCCATGGCTCACCTTTTGTTGTCAAAACATTTAATTTTCCAATCGGAACTTCTGTATCCAACTCACTATATTCATATTCAGAATCTAATATCCAATAAATCCCATCACCTTCAGCACCATCAGTATCTAAAATAAGTTTCCCACGAGAAACCTTCAAATCAAGAACTCTCTTATTCCCAGGCCCTTTTGAATAAACCTCCTGAATTTTTTCATTAATTGCATTCATTGACTCAATTGTCTGCTCAATAATCAGCCGATCTTTCATTGAATCAATTTTCGGTTTAGAAGCCGCAAGTAATATCCCGATGATGGCAAGACCTATCAAAGTATAAATTACAGTTTCTACCCAAATCTGTCCGCTTTTTTTCACCATCATCCGATATATTAAACTAAATTTAAAAAATAAATAAATTATTTAAGCACAACTAATTAGTTCAAAAGTTGACGAAATTTCACAAGGAGTTTTTGAAGCACCTGTTCCTACAATCGGAGCAATCGATATTTCTTTTGCACCTTCAAATTCCTCACCAGATGTAAAAACCTTTTCTTCATTTTGTCCAGGCAAATCTTCCAAGGTATTTGTACCCCACAAAGTGTCATCAACTAAATAACTTGAATATGTATCTCCATTACTTTGTGTAATTAACATTTGTACATCGACTAAATTAAAATCTTTAGCACCCCTTTTGATTTGAACTTTTATTACCCCATCACTATCTATACAAGTATATCCCTGAGTCCCGACAATCAAAACTTGTGAAACAGCATCAAGACAAGCAGAACCACCTTCTAGATTTTCACGAATCATTGGGACAACTGCAGACCAGATTATTGTAACCGCAGCTACAGTAATCAAGATAATTAAAACAGTTGCAACAACTGTGCTTATTGCTCTTTTACAAAACCATAAAGATTTTGGAAAGCATGGAGATTTCTCACTAGAGAAATTTGCTTTTTTTCCTATCATATCATAACCTCCTTTCAATTTCAATATCATTTA
>CAZBOY010000015.1:15863-20683 GCA_964493655.1 Candidatus Woesearchaeota archaeon
AATTTGCTTTTTTTCCTATCATATCATAACCTCCTTTCAATTTCAATATCATTTAAATTATAATTGTTTTCTTATACCCTTATCCAGGCAAGTATAGGCCTGACTTGTTTTCTTTCCTTTAACTCCTCCTAAAATCCGAGGATAAATAATTATTTCTTCAGGATCAGAAATATCCCCCCCAAAATCAAAGCTTCCGGTTTTAGAAGAGCCAGCATCAAGAATGAACCCACCATCATCCAAAATACTAAAAGATTCAGTTTCAGAATTACCTCCAGAAATTTTCTTAATTTCAAAATTATAAATTGGAACATCCCCTAAATTTACAAATTCCCCTTGGTCATATGAAGAACCATCGTCAAAAAAATCAACTTCAAAATTAACCCTATCACAAGCCCGGTCAACAGGTTCTCCGAATTTTTCAATTTGCTCTCCGATAAAACTTCTTGCCCAAATAAAAATAATCATAGCCAGAACAAATACTAACACAATTAACAACGCAGTTGCAACAATCGGACTCAATCCCCTCTTGAATTTCATATTATTTTATGGTTATCCTCATTTATAAAACTTTTTAGATTAAAAGTTATCAGAAAGTTACCCTAAAATCAATAAAATCTTAAATCCTCGACTTGGAGATACTAAATTATTTATCGGCGACTCCTGAAGAAACAAAATCTTTACAGAGCGATAAGATAAACTCATTTCTAAACATTTTATCAATTCATAAATTTTAATTTAGTAATCTCTTATCAACAATCCAACTCACTAGAACTAACCCTTGCACAAAATAACTTCTGCCCATTTTCAAAAACAAATGGCTGAACATCAAGCAAAACTGCTTTCTTAGACATGCCTAATCCAGACAAATCATAACGAGGATTAGGAGTATATTCCTCACCAGGCTTAAGAATAACCCCAACCTCATCAACAACATAAACCCCGAATTCAGAACCTTTTCTATCATTCACCCTTATAACAAAACCCTCAAGTGTAAACAAACCTTTGTTTTGCAAAGTGATATTCAAATTATTTCCAGAACAATTAATTTCTTTTATAATTAAATCAACACCTTCAGGACATTCTTTATCATCACCAGGAGTTACTTGAAAACGAAGCCAATTATAAACAAGAGCAGAAAGTGAAATCGCAATTACAATCAGCAGAACATAAGCAACTATAATGCTCACTCCGCGTTTATTTAATCCCAACATATTCATCCCCCCCTTGTTTTTTCATCAGTATCATAAAAAACTGCTGACTTTTCTTAACAGAAAAAAGATAATCCTGTTTATTAATTTTTACATTTACATTTTTCCCAACAAAATTATTAACTTTTGCTTTCCAAGAATGTTTATACTCAATTAGATTATGTTCAACTTCTTCAAGAAAAGTCGTATCATCAAATTGAATTCCAATATTGCTTTCAAATCCTTCTCCACCCCCCTGAACATTCCCACTAGCATCTCCAATTTCAAAATAAGAATCTTCTTCTCCATAGTTCTCAATAGAAATTCCTGCTTCATCTCCATAAATAAAAACAAAACCAATATCTGGATATTTTCCTAATAAATTTCTCGCAGCAAGATTTGAAAAATTCTCAATCAACAAAGGAACATCTTCGTTATTATAAACCCCGTAGTCAATCACTCTCGCACTCTCGCTCTTCAATTCCTCTGACAAATCATAAAACTTTTCTGGCTCTGCCACACCATAAACATGATTATAAACAACAGCTAGGCTAATTACAACTGCCGAGATAATTGCTACTGCAAGTATGTAGAACTGCGCTCTTTTACAAAATCTCAAAGATTTTGGAAAATATGAAAATTTCTTGTCAGAGAAATTTACTTTTTTATTTAACATAAATTAATTAAGAAGAAGATGTTTATAAAAGTTTAGAGTAATAATAAATCCAAAAAAAGTTTTCAATCAGATAATAAATTTTTGGTGGTAGCAAAATGGGAAAGCGACGTAAGGAGCGAATTTTGCGTTGGGAGATGATTAATATTTCAACAATTTAATGCAAACACAGGGATTTGCTCCAATCCACAGCAAAGCGGTCATTGATAATCCTCAGTTCTGCGACCCTCCAAGCACCTAAACTACAACTTAGGGCTGCTCCAATCAAGGCCTGACCCGATTCATTACAGCAAGATCAAGAAGGACAAAACCTCAACGTCAAATCAACAACATTAACTGGTTCATGTCACGCCTCCCCTTGCAGTCTACCATAAAGCCCGCTTGTAAATAGCAGAGGGCTAACCTGCTAACCTGTTTGCATAAATACAGACAAAACAAGATTTATAAGGGTTATTGTTCTACATTTTTCATGAAAAAACCACAAAAAATAATCAAACTAAATTTTTAGGAGGAAAAAATGAAAGGAACAGTTAAATTTTTTAATGGCCCAAAAGCATTCGGATTCATAGCTGGAGAAGACGGCAAAGAATATTTTGTCCATGAATCTGGAATAAAAAAAGGACCTATAGACGAAGGCGACGAAGTTACTTTTGACGTCGAACAAGGAGACAAAGGCCCAAAAGCAGTTAATGTTGTAAAATAAGATTTCTTAATCTATTTAGATATTAAACCACTAATTGGGATTCTATTAAACACAAAACTTTAAATCCCCAAAATTTCTATAATTTCATAAGCCGACATCGCATAGTGGTATTGCACGAGATTGCTAATCTCGACCCTTCGGGGCACGCAGGTTCGATTCCTGCTGTCGGCGTTTATGGATAACCATCTAATGAAAGGTGAAGCCATAGGAAACCATAGGTGTCCTAGGCCAGCAATTGTCTACATGGTGGCAGGAATTTCTTCAAGATTCAACGGAAAAATAAAACAATTTGCAAAAGTCGGCCCGCAAGGAGAAACACTAATTGAATATTCTCTTAATCAGGCAATCAAAACAGGATTCAACAAAATAATTTTCATAGTAGGAAATAAAACAGAACAACCATTTAAAAAAATGTTTGGAGATAATTATAAAGAAATCCCAATCAAGTACGCAACACAATACTACAATGAGGAAACACGAGACAAACCCTGGGGAACCTGCGATGCTCTTTGCACAATAAAAGAAATAATCAACTGCCCTTTTGTAATCTGCAACGGAGATGATATTTATGGAGAAAACACATTTAAGATTCTTTTCAACCATCTACAAAATAATAACCAAGAAGCAACAATCGGCTACAAATTAATTGATGTAATCCCAGAAACAGGAGCAACTAATCGGGGGATTTTTGAAATAGATAAAAACAACCATGTAAAAAAAATAACAGAAACCTTCGGCATTGAAAAATCAAATCTGCAAGCAACAAACACAAAACCAAATGATTTATGCAGTATGAATATTTTTGCACTTCATCCAGAAACAGTCAATCTTCTAAATCAACAATTAAAACAATTCAAACAAGCACATCAAGGAGACAGAAAAGCAGAATGTCTTTTACCAGTAGAAATTTCAAAATTATTAGAAACAAACAAAATAAAGATGCAAATTTATCCTACAACAGATGAATGGATTGGAATTACACATCCAGAAGATGAAAAAGTTGTTAAAGAGAAGTTGAAAGAAAAATAAATTATCTAGGAACTCTATAAACCAATATCATTTCCCAACCTTATCACTTCTCAAAACTTCCAACCCTTCTTTCTCTAATAAACTAATTACCTTTTCTCTTTCAGCACTCACCCCGCACCCCTTCCAATCAATAATTACTTTTTTTACTTTTTCAATTGTTCCTGAAACAGCTTCGCTAATCATCTCATTTGTCAAAGGCAAAACATACTGGGGGATAACATGTCCAACAGCATATTTACTATTCAACTGAACTTTATTAAAATTCGGGCAATAGTGCGGACCCCCAATTGCAATAACAGATTCATATTTTGACAAACCCCCAAGAACAATATTATTAATTGCTCTTTTTATTGTCGTAGCAATAACTTTTCCAGCATTAGAATCATTCCACCCTTCTTCAGAAGAACCAATCTCAATAAAAATACAAGGCTTTTGAATCAAAGGTCCATGATGAGTACACTCCATTGTGATTTCATAATCTTTCAATTTTTGTTTCTCAGATTCATCATTAAGAATATTAAAAATCAATTTCAAAAACATTGCAGAAGTTTTGCAAACCTTTCCAGCAACACCACCAAAATCCGCCACCCCCCAATTCCCCGGAGCATGAACAGACAAACTTTTCACCTTTTTTTCAGATTCATGTTTTGTTGCAAAAATCACAAAATCAGCATCAGCACATTTTTCATTAACTTCTTCATCAGCATAAATTGAAATCTTATCAAGAAGAATAACATCAACATCTAATTTCTCCAGCTCACGTGCGATTGTCATCCCAGCTTCATCTTTCTTTGATGCAACTATTGCGAATTTCATTTTTTCACCCCTACCATTTTCACTTACTAAACAATTTTTTATCTTTGAAAACAACTTCGGTATGAGGATATGCAATCTCAACATCTTTTTCTTTTTTTATCCTATTAAGAATTTCTCGGATTATTTCACTTTTTATTTCAGACATATTTTTAACAGGAGCAAAAAATCTTACTTTAAGAGTTATTGAACTTGCATTCATTTTAACACGAACTTTTGGTTCTTTGTGTGTTTCTTTTGAAAAATCTTTCACAAATTTTAAAGCAGAATCATAAGCAATTTTTATCGCCCTATCTAGATTACTCTCATAAGTTATATCAGCTAAAACCTCCCCCAAAACATAATCATCCATCAGAGTATAATTAATAATATTCTGCTCAAACAAAAGATAATTTGGCACCATTATAGTTCTTCC
>CAZBOY010000016.1:0-3315 GCA_964493655.1 Candidatus Woesearchaeota archaeon
GGTGGGCCTGCTGGTGTTTTAATTGTAAATCCTAAAGAGTTTAATATTGATACGGGTATTGGAGCAATATTTTCAAGAGAGATTTATGTGGAGAATCAAGGAACAGCCCCCCTTAATATAAAAATTACTTTGAATAATTTAGAAGGAATTGTTGAGTTTGAACAAACTTCAATTAGTTTAGAAATTGGAGAAAAGAAAATCCTTAAATTTAAGATTAATAGTCCATTAGATCCCGGTATTTACAATGGGAAAATATTCCTTGGTTCTACACCGGTTCTTTTTGCATTAAATGTTGAAACTGAAAAAAGTTTGTTTGATATCTCAGTGGATATTCCAAAAACACTTAAAATTATTTCGGTTGGAAATTCAATAAAGGCTCAAATAACTTTGGTTCAGATAGGATTAAAAGAAGGAAAAGATGTAACGATAAATTATCTTATTAAGGACTTTGAAGGGAAAACTTATTTGAAAGAGAGTGAAACAATTGCAGTTTATGACCAGAAATCTTTTGAAAAAGAATTTCAGACACAGAATCTTCCTGTGGGGGATTATTTAATTGGTGCAGAAGTTGTATATTCAGGTGGTGTTGCAACTGCAAGTTCACACTTTATGATATCTGAAAAAAAGGTTGTAAATCTGGTTATTTTAATTTTGGTTGGAGTTGCAACCCTGGTTTTAGTTGGAATGGGTGTTGTAATCCATAAATATAAAAAAGGAATTCACAAATATAAACATATAAGAAGAAGATGAAAAAGGGGTTAATTTGGTTAATAGCTTTGATAGTTGTGATTCTTGGAGTTGGGGCTTTTTATTATTACAATTCTTCGGAGGAGGTATCTGAAGCATTGAGTTTTAAGGTAAATACAATTTTGTTAAAATCTTCAATCAATTCTGGGGAGAGTGTTTTTAATACAATTAAGATAACTAATTTGGATAAACCACAGAATTTTTATCTGCGTTTTGAAAATTTAGGGGGTCTTGCGTATATTAATGAACCTGACTTTTATTTAGGTGCTGGTGATGAAAAGGAACTCAAGCTAACTTTTATGGATTCCCCACAAAAAAATTTAGGAATCTATACTGGTAGTTTTATTATTAAAACAGATTTAGAAGAAAAAGTAGTCCCGGTTATTCTTGAGATTCAGAGCAGGAAGCCAGTATTTGCTACTAATCTGGTTGTGGCTTCAAAATACAAAGAATTAAAGGTTGGTGAAGATATGTTTGTAGAAATAAGATTATTTAATTTAAAGGATTCAGAGCCCCATGATGTGAAAGTTATATCTTTAATTAAAAATTTTGAAAATGAAATCGTTGTTTCTGAATCTGATATGCGGGTGGTTTCTGATGGGCCGGATTCTTTTTCTAAAACAATTGCTCTTCCGAAAGATATTTCCTTGGGGAATTATGTTTTCGGGGTGGTTACTGAATCTGAAATTTCTGTAAGTACTTCGAGTTTTTTATTTAGTATAGTTGATGATAAAAGTTCATTTTTTAAAGATGCAGATTCTTTTACAGTAATTTTTTCTGCAGTAGTTATAGTGATTATTTTGATAATTGTGGTTTTGGTTGTTTATCTTATATATGAGAGAGATAAGCTTTTCTTTGAATTGAGAAAACAACATGATAGTGAAATGAAGATTCTTATGGAAGAATTGGGCAGACGGAGATACAGAGAAGAAAATAGGATAAAAGAACCTAAAGAAAGAAAAGCAGTTGAGAAAAGGTATAAAATAATAAAACAGAGGGTTGTTCAAAAAATCAAAGAAAAACATGAACAGCAAACTAAAATTTTTAAAGAACTTAGAAAACATAAAAAGATAAGTGAAGCTCAAAGAAGATTAAGACAATGGAAAAAACAAGGTTTTAATGTTGAAGAACTTGATATTATTTCAAGGCAGGTTAAAAAAGATTTGGGGAATCAGATTAATGAATGGAAAAAACAAGGTTACAAAGTATAAAAAACATTTAAATATACTAAATGTTAATTATATAGGATGGTGAAAAAGAAAGTGGTGAAAAAAAATAAAAATTCAAAGAAAAGAAGCTCTAAAAAAAATATTGGACAAAAAACTCCTACGCAGGTTAAAAAAGATTTTGAGATTTTTGGAAAAGGTGTGGAGAGATTAAAGGAATTAGAAGCTGAATTAAATCATTTAGATACTCGTGGTTTTACTAAAGAAGCACAGGATTTGAGAGTTAAATTAAAAAGTGTTTCTGAAATTCCTAATATTGAACGAGATTTGAAGGAACTCAAAGCTAAAATTCGTGGAAGATATAAACCAAAAAGGAGAAAGAAGAGTATTGTTAGAAAAGAGGTTTCTGAAATAAAAGAAGAATTGCCGAGGGTTAGGGGTGATTTGAGACAACTTGCTAGAGAAATTAGGGATATAAGAGAAGATAAAAAAGGTTCTGTTGATGCTGAAGTTGGAGTTTTGGTTGATGAAGATTTTAATGATTTTTTAAAGAATGTAAAGATTAGTCTTTCAGAGAGATTTAAGAAAAAAAAGAAACAATTAGAAGAATCTTTTAATGATGAGTTGCATCAGAAACAACGAGAATTAAGCAATAAATCCGAGCAATTAACTAAAGTGTTTAAGGAAAAAACAAAAAAACTTCAAAAAGATTTTGAGGAGAAATATAATCAGAAACTTGAATCTCAATTAAAAAAAGATGTTGGAAGTGAGCTTGATAAGAAAGTTAATGAGAAATTTAATCAAGAAAAAGTGAGAGTTAGAAAAGTCTATCTTGGAAATTTACAAAAGCATTCTGAAAAGCAATTAGAGAAAAAGAAAAATGAGATAAAGCAAAAATTAGAAAAAGAACTTAGAGAAAAAGTAGTTTTTTTGCAAAATCAAGAAAAGCAAGAAAAGCAACAATTAGAAAAAGAATTAGAAAAAGAAAAAGCAAAAATTTCTGATGAGAGAAAGAGATTGTTTGAATCTCGGAAGAATCTTAGTGTTCTCCAAAAAATAAAAAATAATCTGCTTGAAAAATTGAATTTAGATAAAAAAGATTTTATTAAGTTTAAGGAGAATGAACTTAGAAGAATTAGGGAAGATAAAAAAAAGGTTGGTGCTGAAATGGAAAAATTGAAATCTTTAGAAGACCAGCATCTTGCTGAAACTGGGAAATTGAAAGAAAAAGAACTATTTTTTGTTGAAAGATTAGAGAAAAAGAAAAAGTATCTCTCTGAAAAATTGAATGAGAAAGAAAAATCTTTAGAAAAACAGAAACTTGCTGAAGTTGAGAATTTAAGAGAAAAAGAAAAATCTTTAGAAAAACAGAAACTTGCTGAAGTTGAGAATTTAAGAGAAA
>CAZBOY010000016.1:3415-19614 GCA_964493655.1 Candidatus Woesearchaeota archaeon
AAAGAAAAATCTTTAGAAAAACAGAAACTTGCTGAAGTTGAGAATTTAAGAGAAAAAGAAAAATCTTTGGTTAAAAAATTAAACGAGGAGAAGAAATCTATGGAAGAAAGTCTTGAAACTAAAAAAGAATTAATGATTGGAGATTTAAAATCTAAAGAAAAATCATTAGAAGAACAGGGGGAGTTAGAAGATAAAAGAGTTTTTCAGGTAAAGAAAAGACTTTTAGAAGAATCAAAAATTAATCTTAATAATTTGAGAAAGAGTTATGAGGGGAAACTTGCAAGATTAAAAATGCAGGATGAAATTAAAAGAAAGGAGATTTTGGTTGCTAGAAAAGAAGCTATTGATAAGCATCTGCAAAATGAAAAAAGCCTTTTGCTTGCTGAGAAAAATTCTTTAGAAAATGCAAGAAGAAAGTTTGAGATTCAAAAAAGAGAAGAGAGAAGAAAAATTCAACAGGAACTTGCAGAAAAAGCACACAATGAATTAACAAGGGAATTAGAGAAAAAGGAAAGTTTAATTCGTGATACTTTGAAGAATGAGTTTGAATTAAGATTAAGAAAAAGTATTCAGGAACATGAAGATTCTTTGAACAAAAGAAAACTGGATTTGGAATTAGAAATTCAAAAAAGAATGAAGCAGGTTTTGAGGTAATCCTCGTCGATTTTTAGTTCAACTGAAAAGTTTATAAACTAACTATTTGATAAATAATTATGGTTAATGGAATTGAAAGGCCGCTTGATTTGCTTAATGCAAGTCGTGGTAAGGAGATTTTAGTCCAGCTTAAGAATGGCAGACAGTTTGTCGGCAAGTTGATGGCATTTGACATCCACATTAATTTGGTTTTGGAAAGTGCGAAAGAAGTTGAGAACGGCGAGCAGACAAAAAACTATGGTTTGACATTTTTAAAAGGCGACTCAGTGATTTTTATATCTCCGTCACCTGCTGGAAAAGAATAATTGGTGTTGTCGAATTGATTGTCGCCACGGCCGAGTTTTAGGCTTTTGACTATCTTAGATATAATTTTAAATTTTGTAATAAATCTATTTTTATTAATAATCTCATTATCATCGATAGATAGAGTATAGGTTCTTGGTAACTTTTGCGGAAATTTAACTAACTATATAAGATAAGGTTGAATTTCTTTAGATGCTTTGTAGAGCAATAGGTATAAATCTTCTGCAAGATTGTTTGTGGATTAATAAACTTGAATTTTTAAATACTTTTTAGATTTAAATCTTAAATCTCAACAACATCCAAGTCATTTGCGACAATAGAGTTTTTGAAAACTTTTTTTGCTTCTTGAAGAATTATGTTTGGATTTTGTTCATTTCTTTGGGAAAGGTGGGTAAGGACTAATTTTTTGGATTTTGATTTTTTTGCTATTTCTGCTGCTTGTTTTGCTGTGAGGTGTTTGTGATTTTTTGCAAGTTCTTTTCCCTGTTCATTGTAAGTGGATTCACATATAAGAATGTCAGAGTTTTTTGCTAAACTAATAGTGTTTGGATTTTCAAGAGTGTCTATTATGTAGGTTATTTTTCTTTGAGGTTCTGTATAAATAAGTTTTTTACCGTCGATTATTTTACCATTTACATTTATTTTTTTACCTTGTGCAAGTTCACTGATTAATTTTCCATTGGGAATCTTGAGTTTTGCAAGTTTTTCTTTGTTTATCCTGGTTTTTTCTTTAATTGTAAATGAGTATGCTAAAGAAGGAGTATCGTGCTGCATTTTTTCTGCCTGAATTAAGAATTCTTTTTCTTTAATGATTTTCCCTTCCTTGCATTCGTGAACTTTAATTGGGAATTTATCTCCTTTATGTGCAAATAGTCCAATATAGAGTTGCATCATTTTTTCTGTTCCAGATGGACCATAAATATTAAGTGTTCTATTATATCCATTTAACATTAGGGTTTGTAATAGTCCCGGAATTCCAAGAACATGGTCGGCATGCCAGTGGGTTATGAATATTCTTGTGATTTTGCAAGGGTTTAATTTTGCTTTTCTAAATTGTCTTTGAGTTCCTTCTCCACAATCAAATAAGATATTTTCATCCTTGTATTGCAAAAGCACAGCTGGGTGGTTTCTTTTTGCAGTTGGAATTGCACTACCGGTTCCTAGGAATGTTAGTTTGATTTTTTCCATGTTTATTAAAAGTGAGAAGGGTTTTTATTTGTTAGCATTACAAAACTTTAAATATGATTTTAACGGATTATTGTTAAGCTCCTGTAACTCAGCCTGGATAGAGTGCTAGCCTTCTATCGATGAGAGAAAGAAAGCTAGAAGTCGCAGGTTCAAATCCTGTCAGGGGCATTAAATAAATTTTTAAAAGCAAGTTATCTTAGATAAATGTGCAGGAGTAGCCAAGTAGTAAGGCAAGCGGCTGCAACCCGCTGATCCTGGGTGCAATTCCCAGCTCTTGCTTCACTCTTTTCTTTTTTTAAATTGAAAATTGGTTGTAGTGCCTAAATCTTTTTATGTTTTTTATTTGTAGTGCCTAACAGAAAAGCTTAAATATATCTGTAGGCACTACAAATTATGTTTATTGTTAAAAAATCAATTCATGGAAAAGATTACTTTTATCTTCGGGAAAGTAAAAGAGAGAATGGGAAGGTAGTGGCTAAAACTCTTGCTTATCTTGGTAAGACAAAGAAAGGAGCTGAGCAAAAGAAAAATGAAATTGAAAAAGCAAAGATTAAAAAAGTTGAAATGGAATTAAAGGAGATGGAAGAAACAAAGTGGGGGCAGGGGGAAGTAAAGGAAGAAGAAGACAATAAAAAAGAGTTTTCTAGTTTTATTCAAGATAAAGGATTAATTTGGGGGCCAGAGCCCGAGATTTATGGGGGGTTAGCAGGATTTCATACTTATGGGCCCTTAGGGAAATTATTAAAAAATAAAGTTGAGAATTCTGTAAGAAGAATCTTTAATGTTCATGGATTTAGAGAATTAGAGGGTCCGACTGTTTTGCCAGATATTGTTTGGAAGGCTTCAGGACATTTGGAGACTTTTAAAGATAGAACCATAAAATGTTCAAAATGCAATGCTGTTTTTAGAGCTGATAAGATTGTAGAAGAAAAATTTGATGTTGCTGCAGATGGTTGGAGTGATGATAAGATTTTGGATTTTATTAAGAATAAAGATATTAAGTGCCCCTCTTGTAAGGGAAATTTTGAGAAAAAAATTGAAGGCCAGAGTTTGATGATGAAAACTAAAGTTGCAGGAGAAGATGCGTCTCTAAGGCCGGAAACTGCTACAGTTACTTACTTGCCTTATTTAAGATTTTATAATTATTTTAGGAAAAAACTTCCTTTGGGAGTTTTTCAGATTGGAAAAGCTTATAGGAATGAAATTTCTCCTAGGCAAAGTGTTTTGAGGGGGAGAGAATTTACTCAGGCTGAAGGTCAGATTTTTGTAGATCCTAATACTAAGAATGATTGGGAAATGTTTTTAGAAATTAAAAAAGACAAACTTCCTTTTTGGGATTACAAAAGCCAGGAGAGTGAAGGAGATGTGAAGAACATTTCTGTTGAAGAGGCAATAAAGAAGAAATTTGTTAAAAGCCAGGCTTATGTTTGGTGTTTGTGGTTAGCTCATCAACATTTTGTTAATTTTGGGATTCCTAAGGAGAGAATAAGATTAAGGCAGCATCATCCTGATGAAAAGGCGTTCTATGCTGATGATGCTTGGGATATTGAGATTAAACTCAATAGTTTTGGATGGACTGAAGTTTGTGGGGTTCATGATAGAACGGATTATGATTTGAAACAGCACGCGAAATTTTCAGGACAAAAATTAGAGGCGGTTAGGGAGAACGGTGAAAAATTTGTTCCCCATGTTTTGGAAATTGCTTTTGGAACTGATCGTCCGACCTATACTTTAATTGATTTATTTTACGAAAAAAAATCTGAAGGTGAGGGTAAAACTATTTTAAAAGTTCCATATCATATGGCTCCAATTGATGTGGCGATTTTCCCTTTAATGAAAAAACCTGAACTGATTAAGGTTGCCAAGAAGATTAGAGATGATTTAGAAAAAGATTTTGTTTTTGAATATGATGAATCTGGAAGTATTGGTAGGAGATATTTGAGGGCTGCAGAATCTGGCATTCCTTATGCCCTTACAATTGATTTTGAATCTTTAGAAAAAAAGGATGTTACTCTTCGGGATCGCGATACTGAGAAACAAATCAGAGTTAAAATAGCTGAATTAAGGGAAACTTTGAAAAAGCTAATTGATGGGGAGATTGAATTTGAGAAAGCTGGGAAGGTTGTTGAGACGAGGAAGAAGTAGAAGATTTTTTAAAGATGATTCATTTAGATAATTAAGAGGTGAAAAGAAAATTACACACATAATTGGTTTTGTATCTGTAAAAGGTGGTGTTGGTAAGACAACACTTTCTCTTGAGACAGCGTCGGCACTTGCAAATTATTTTGGTAAACGGGTGTTGCTTGTGGATTGTAATTTTTCTGCTCCGAATGTTCATCTTTATTTAGGAATTGAACCTGGTTTAACTTTACATGATGTTCTTGCAGAAGATTCTGGTTACGGACTTCATAAAGCGATTTATGAAAAACACGGATTTGATGTTGTTCCTGCCTCTTTGTATTATAAAGATAATGTTGATTTTTTTAAATTAAAAAGATCTTTATTAAGATTAAGAGGAAGATATGATTTTATTATTCTTGATTCTTCTCCTAATTATCGTGAGATGATTCCTGTTATTGCTGCTGCTGAAAAGATTTTTGTTGTAACTACTCCAGATATTCAGACTCTAACAACTAGTTTAAAATCTGCAGTTCTTGCTTTGAGAAAAAGAACCCCTGTTCACGGGATAATTATTAATAAAATAAGAAATCCAAAATATGAATTGGATTTAAGAGATGTTGAAGAACTTGGTGGGATTCCTGTTGTTGCTAAAATTCGCGATGATAAAAAAATGGCAGAATCTTTGTACCATCGGAAACCCCTGACTCTTCATAGAGAAAATAATAAGATTTCTAGGGAGATAAAAAACTTTGCAGAAGTTTTGTGCGGGAGTCCTGAAGAACCTAGGGGATTTTTAAACCGATGGTTTCCCTGGGGAAAAACTTTTAGCAAGGAAAAAGTTAATCGTGAGTTGATGCGGGATAAGTTTTATTGATTCTTGATAAAGATTAAAAACTAATTTTACATTAGTCTTTGATGAATATTGATCCCATGGTTCTTGTAAGCCAATGGACTTATTTTGGTGTTTTTATTTTAATATTACTTGGACAGATTGGACTTCCTATTCCTGAAGAGGTTATTCTTATTATGGCAGGTTATATAGCTTCGGCAAGTGCTGTTAATTTTTGGTTTATTCTTAGTTTTGCAATTCTCGCAATTCTCGCAACAAATAATCTGAGTTTTTGGGCAGGAAGGTTTTTCGGAACTCCGATACTTAAATTCTTTTCTCGTTGGAATATTTTTAAGTTAATTATTAAAAAAACCGAGGGGCTTTTCAAGGAATATGGAAAAAGGACTATTTTTATTTCAAGATTTATTTGGAATGTGAGAAATTGGACTCCCTTACTTGCCGGGGCGCATAAAATGAAATGGTGGGATTTTCAAAAAAGCGATTTTTTAGCCGCAGTAATTTATACACCTTTCTTAGTTGCTCTTGGTTATTTCTTCGCAGAAATTTTAGATAGTGTAATTGAGGGTGTTTTATGGGGGAGATTTTTGATTCTTGTATTTTTCATTGTTTTAGTTATTGTTTATGTTTTGCGGAAGTTTTTTTTGAAGTTTCTTTTTAAAAATGCCTTGAAGAAAAAAAAGTAGATTTTTTAAAGTCCTAATCTTGATTATTTTTATGGTGTGGTGCAACTATCTAAAAAAAGTTTATGGAAGGAACCCAGAAAAATTTTTAAGAAGAAAGATTTATAAACGGGAACATTATTATTTAATTATGAGCGTAAAAATTATCCTGAAGAATGCAAGAAATGTTTTTTATAATAATAATTCTAATAATAATTCTAATAATAATTCTAATAATAATTCTAATAATAATTGGGATTGCTAAGATCCCTTCATTGTTTCTTCTTAGCGAATTTATTTAAACTTAAATTTACTATATAACTCAAATGGAGCGAACAAAAATAAACAACTTGAAAGAGAAAGTAGGGAAGAAAGTTTTGATTAAAGGTTTCATTCATGAAATTAGAGACCAAAGCAAAGTCAAATTTCTTCTTATAAGAGACAATTCTGGGATAATCCAAACAGTAATCACCCCTGAAAAAAAGGAAATCTTTGAGAGTATAACAAAGATCCCTAAGGAGTCGGTTGTCTCAGTAGAAGGAATTGTAAAATCTAAAGAACAAGCCCCTTCAGGTATAGAAATTCATGTTGAAAAATATGAAATATTATCTCAAGCAGATAATGATTTACCAATAACGGTGGTTGAAAAAGGAGAACCTCCTGCACTTCCAATTAGATTAGACTATCGGTGGATAGATCTAAGAAAACCAAAAAACATTCTTATCTTTAAGATTTGGACTGATATGGAGGCTGCTATGAGGGAATATTGGTTATCCAACGGATTTATTCAAATTCATACTCCTAAGTTTGTTGCTGGAGCTACTGAATCTGGAGCAGAACTATTCTCTTTAGATTATTTTGGAAAAACAGCTTCACTTGCACAATCCCCCCAATTTTATAAACAAATGGCCATGGTCGCAGGATTTGAAAGAGTGTTTGAAATTGGTCCGGTTTTTAGAGCAAACAAATCTCATACTGTTTGTCATGATACTGAATTTACTTCAGTAGATATTGAAGTTTCATATATAGAATCACATGAAGACATCATGAAGATAGAGGAAGAATGGATGAAACATATACTTAAAAGAATTAAAGAGAAGTATGGTAAAAGAATTAAAGAGATATTTGGAGAGGAGATAATTATTCCCAAATTACCTTTTCCAAGAGTTACTATGGCTGAAGCTATGGCTTTACTAAAAAAGGAATATAATCATACTTGTGTTGGAGATTTAGATCCTGAAGGAGAAAGATTGCTTTGTGAGCATTTTAAAAAGACTCATAAAAGTGAATTTGTTTTTGTGAAAGATTGGCCTATTGAAGTTAGACCTTTCTATCACATGAGAGAAAATGGTCTTTCAAAAAGTTACGATTTATTATGGAAAGGAATGGAAATTACTACTGGAGCACAAAGAGAGCATAGATATGAAATTCTAAAAAAACAAGCAAAGGAAAAGAAAGTTCCATTAGAAGGAATTAAAGAATATCTTGAATTTTTCAAGTATGGTTGTCCGCCTCATGGTGGATATGGATTAAGTCCAACAAGAGTTTTAATGTTAATGCTCGGTATTAAAAATGTTAGGGAAGTAACATTCTTACCAAGAGATACTGAAAGATTAAATCCTTAATTCTAATTCCGATAAGATGTTAAACAAAAAAGAATAAGTTAAAATTTATAAACCGCAGAAAGTTTACCTTTAAATGACAGAAGAAGAAAACTGCATATTTTGTAAGATTGTTGCTGGGGAGATTTTTGCTGAGAAGGTTTATGAAGGGGATAATTTTATTGCTTTTTCTGATGCAAATCCTAAAATTGAAGGTCATTGTTTGATTGTTTCTAAAAAGCATTTTGCTAATATTATTGATATGCCTGCTTCGCTTGGGGGTGAGTTGATAGATGCAATTAAATCTGTTGCTGAAATAAAATTAAAGGCGGGATTTGAGGGATTTAATTTAGTTATGAATAATCTTCCTTCTGCAGGACAAATTGTTATGCATGCGCATATTCATTTGTTACCTAGAAAAAAAGGAGATGGGTTTAATTTATTAAAATGAAAGTAAATAAGAAATTTTTATTCATTAAAATTCCGGAGAAATTTTAATGAAACAATTTTTAGAACCGCGCAATGTTGCAGTGATTGGTGCTAGCCGGGATGCTGGAAAAGTTGGGAATGCAATTTTTGCAAATTTGCTTAAATCTTCTGTTAAGGTTTTTCCAATTAATCCAAATGCTGACGAGGTTTTAGGTGTTCGTGCGTATGCTTCTGTTTTGGAAGTGCCTGTTATTTTAGACATGGCTGTGATTGTTGTTCCTGCTAAACTTGTTCCGCAGGTTTTGAAAGATTGTGGTGAAGCGAGAATAAAATCAGTGATTGTTGTTTCTGCAGGTTTTTCAGAATCTGGAAATAATGAACTTCAAGAACAAATTAAAAAGATTGCAGAACATTATAAGATTAGTGTGCTCGGGCCAAATGTCCTTGGTGTTGTAAATCCTTATAAAAATTTAAATGCCTCTTTTTTTAATGGAATGCCTAAAACTGGGAGTGTTGGATTTATTTCTCAATCTGGTGCAGTAGGTACTTCTATTTTAGATAAGGCTCTTGAGATTGGATTAGGAGTTTCTGCGTTTATTCCTTTGGGAAATATGATGCAGCAAGATTTTATTTCTGCTTTGGAATATTTTAAAGACGATAGAAGAACCAATGTTATTGGGTTTTATATTGAATCTTTAAAAGAAGGTACTGGGAAGAAGTTTGTTGAATTATGTAGGGAGATTTCTAAAACAAAGAAGATAATTGTTCTTAAATCTGGAAAAACAAAACAAGGTTCTAATGCTGCGAAGACCCACACTGCTTCAATGTCGTCAGATGCTGAGATTTATTCTGGTGCTTTTGAACAAACGGGGGTTATTGAAGTTAATAAATTAGAAGAGATGGTTAAGCTTGCTGAAGTTTTTGAAAAATTTGGTAAACTTGGGAAACGAGTTGGGATAATTAGTAATGCCGGCGGGCTCGGGGTTTTGGCTGTTGATGCACTTGTTAAAGCTGGTTTTGAAATTCCTGAAATTCCTGAAAAAGTTTTAAGACAACTTGATGAATATGTTCCTACAGGTTATTCAAGAGCAAATCCTCTTGATATTTTAGGTGATGCACTTGCAGAAAGATATGAAAAAGCCTTGAGAATTTTGAAAATGTATAATCTTTTTGATTTTTATGTTGTGATTATTTCCCCCCAACAAATGACTCAGGCACTTGAGACTTCCAGAGTTTTATCGGGTTATAAGAATGTAATTCCTTGTTTTATTGGTGGAAAATCATTTAAACAAGCAGAGGAATTTTTAAAAGAAAAAAATGTTGTGAGTTTTGATGATGTTGGGGATTTGAGGATTTTGAGGAATGCTCTTGAAAAAAATTAATCCTCTAACCTCATACGTGCATCAACCACCACAGCTTCTTTTTCATTAACAATAACTGGATTAAAATCCGCTTCTTCAATTTCAAGTTCTGAGAGTTGTTTGATTAGTTTTATTAATTTTTTTATGTTGGCTTTTTCTTCTTCTAATATTTTGTATATTTTAAGTTGTCTTATGGTTTTCTCAATTTCTTTTTCATTTAAAGGAAGAATGCGAAACTTAACATCATTGATTAATTCTGTGAAATGTCCGCCGGCCCCAATTAGGAGGACTTTGTTAAAAGTTGAATCTGATTTTATTCCAACTAGAATTTTTTCACCTTGTACATCTTGCTGGACTATAAATGTTTTTTGTTTGAAGGTTTTTTTAAATTGATTGTGGGTCTTTATTAGTTCTTCTTGATTAATACATTTTTTTACTGCATTGATATCTACTTTATGTTCTGAAGTATTAAGTTTGAGCCAGACAGGAAATTTTAATTTATTTATTTTTGATACAAAATTTGGATGAGAAAGTTCTGCATTTATTGGTATTAAGACATAGGGTGCTATTGGTATCTTGTTCATTTCTTGAAAAGATGTTTCCAAATCCAGGAGTTCTGCCATGATAATTGAAGAAACATATAATTTATAAACATTCGGCTTTTTTGTTAGTTATGAGGCTCAATATTTTAATAGGTGGAAAAGCTGGACAGGGAATAAATAAAGTTAGTGAGATTGTTTCTTCTGTTTTAAGCAAGCAGGGATATTTCACTTTTAATTACAGAGATTACCCCTCTTTGATTAGGGGCGGGCATAATTTTAATATTCTTTGTGTTAGTGATAATCGGGTGGGGAGTTTTGATTCTGTTCTTGATGTGATTGTTGCTATGGATAAAAATACCTTAGATGTGCATAAATCAAGTTTGAAAGATAAAGGGGTTGTTTTAAGTTTTTCAGATTTTAAAGAAGATTTAGGAAGAAATTTAAATGTGGCTCTTGCAGGTGCTTTGTGTTCTCTTTTAGGAATTGATAAAAAGATTTTGATTGATGTTGTAAAAGAAGAGCTTGGTGATGAGGCTGTTAATGCAGTAGATGTTGGTTATGAAATTCAGGGAAAAGATAAATGCCTTGTTTGTTTGAAAAAGTTAGATAATAAAACTAAGATTATGGCTGGGAGCAAGGCTATTGCTTTGGGTGCTGTGAACTCTGGAATAAATCTTTACTTTGCTTATCCGATGACTCCTGCAACAGGAGTTATGAATGAACTGGTTGGAATGCTTGAGCCAGGGAAGGTTATGCAAATGGAAAATGAAATTTCTGTTGCAAATTCAGGATTAGGTGCAAGTTTTGTTGGAAATAAAGTTATGGTTGGAACATCCGGTGGGGGTTTTGATTTAATGACAGAAGCATTAAGTTTTTCTGGAATAAGTGAAATTCCTCTTGTTGTTTATTTAGCTTCTCGTCCTGGGCCAGGAACAGGGGTACCTACTTATTCATTACAGGATGATTTAGATATTGCTTTGAAAGCCGGGCATGGAGAATTTCCAAGAGTTGTAATTGCTCCGGGTAATCCTATTGACTGTATTGAAAAAACAAATGAAGCTTTTTATTTGTCTGAAAAATTCAAAATTCCTGTTATAGTTTTATCTGATAAACATTTAGCTGAATCTGAATTTTCTTTAGATAATAAACCAAATAAAATTTTGAAAGTTGATATAAGAAGAAAAATCCCTGGAGAAGAAATTGTGAAAGCATCAAGTTATGAACATGATAGCCTTGGAAATACAACTGAGGATGCTGAATTGACTAAAAAAAATGCTGACTTAAGATTAAAAAAATATGAAGAAATAAAAAAAGAAGTTGCAAAATTTGAAATGATTAAAATTTATGGAAATAAGAATTCAAAAAATCTTGTGATTGGGTGGGGTTCAACTAAATCTGTTATTTTAGATGCTATTGGGGGTTTGGATTGTAAGTTTCTTCAAGTTTTATATATGAAACCTTTGTCAAATAAAATTAGAGAAGAAATTGAAAAATCTAAGAATGTTGTTATTGTTGAAAATAATGTTACGGGGCAATTAGGTAGATTAATTCGTGAGAAGACTGGGATTAAAATTGAAAATAGAATTTTGAAGTATGATGGCAGGCCTTTTGCTTGTGATGAGTTAAAGGAGAAATTGCAGGGGGTTTTGGGATGAAACAAGAAATAAACACAAAAAATGAAATAACATGGTGTCCGGGATGCCCTAACTTCCTCATACTTGCTGGAATAAAAAAAGTTCTCGAGAAATTAATCAGCCAAGGATATAAACAAGAAGAATTTGCAATGGCAACGGGAATTGGATGTCATGCTAAAATTTTTGATTATCTTAATATTTCTGGAATTTATGGTTTGCATGGAAGAGTCTTGCCAACAGCCCAGGGAATGAAAATTGGAAATCCTAAACTGACTGTTCTTGGCTTTGGGGGGGATGGAGACACATATGCAGAAGGTATAGCTCATTTTGTTCATGCTTGCAGATATAATCACGATATGATTATGATTGTTCACGATAATCGCGCATTTTCCTTGACAACAGGGCAGGCAACTCCAACTTCCCAGCAGGGCTATAAAACAAAAGCAGAACCGCAAGGTGAAATGTATGTTCCTTTAAATCCTGTTAAACTTGCTTTAGCTTCTGGTTGTAAGTTTATAGCAAGAACTTCTGCAAAAGATTTAGTTCATATGCAGGAAATTTTAGAAAAAGCAATTAAACATAAGGGATTTAGTTTTGTTGAAATTTTGCAAGATTGCTTAATATTCAATAAAGAAGTTAATAATCTTGACAAGCTTATGTATAAAATTAAAGATAATAAAGATAAGGCAGTTGCTGAGAAATTAGTTGGTGAGTGGGATTATAATTCGGTGGGGGGGAAGATTCCGGCGGGTGTTTTGTATGAGGAATAAGTTTAAATAAGATTTTAGGTATTTTTAATTATGAAAAAAAGAGTGAACTGGAAAGTTTTAATCATAAGCTTAATTATAGTTTATCTTGTAGCTTTGATTGGAAGCATATTTACTTCTTCATCAGTGAGCTCAGATTGGTATCAATCAATTAAACCTTCAATAACCCCTCCAAATTGGGTTTTCCCAGTTGTTTGGAATATTTTATTTTTCCTTATTGCTTTGAGTTTATATTTTTCTTGGATAAATGGTAAAAAAGTTAGGGGGAAAATAGCAATAGTCTTCGGAGTCAACTTTCTACTTAATATTTTGTGGAGTGTTTTATATTTTAATATGAAAAGAGTTGATATTGCTTTTTTTGATTTAATCTTGTTATGGTTATCAATTATAAGTATGATTTATTTTGTTGGAAAAATAGATAAGAAAGCTGGATGGTTATTAGTTCCATATTTATTATGGGTTAGTTTTGCAGGAATTTTAAATTACTTGAGTGTTGTGGGATGAAACCCAAAATAGAAAAAGTATCAATTGTAAAATGCTCAAACTATGAGCAGAAGAAAGTAGATAAAGCCATAGCTAAAGTTCTTGAGTTGATTGGCTTTGATTTTTCTAAGTATAAGGGAAAGAAAGTTTTAATTAAACCGAATATTGTTGGCTGTTTTCCAAAAAAGCAAATAGCTACAACTACTAATCCTGCGATTGTCGAAGCTGTTTGCAAAATTTTGAAGAAAAATAACTGTAAAATTTATATTGGTGATTCTCCATTTACTCGGTCAGAAGTTTCTTATAAAGCTTCTGGAATTGACAAAATTGCTAAGAAATATGGAATTTTAGTTGAATTTGAAACTTCAGAACTAATTAAGATTAAAGACCAAAAAGCCAAAGTTTTGAAGCAAATTACTTTTCCTAAAATTATAAAAGAAGCTGATTTAATTATAAATATTCCTAAACTTAAAACTCACTCCTTAACAAAATATACTGGTGCAATAAAAAATTTATATGGTTGTATCCCTGGTGGTTTGAAACAAAGGCTTCACAATGAAGCTCATGGTGAAAAAAAGTTTTCAAAACTTCTTGTGGATATATATCAAAATATTAAACCAGAATTAAATATTATGGATGGGGTGATAGGTATGGAAGGGGAAGGACCGAGTTCAGGTGATACTAAAAAATCTGGACTTATTCTTGCGAGTGAAAATGCTGTTGCTCTTGATATTGTTGTTGCAAAAATAATTGGATATAAACCTAAAAAAATCTTGATGATTAAAGAAGCACTTAAAAGAAAACTTTGTTCTAAGAAAATTGTTATTAAAGGGGTGAAAGAGTTGCCTAAAATTATTTTCAAAAAACCAACTTCTGTTGAAATGAAAAAAACTAGAAACATGATTAGGAGTTTGTTTAAGGAAAAGCCAATTGTGTGTGATATTAAAAAATGTGTCAAATGTGCCTTGTGCAAGAATCATTGTCCTGTGGGGGCTATAGAAATGAAACCTTATCCAGTTGTTGATAAGAAAAAATGCATAAGATGTTTTTGTTGTATTGAAATTTGTCCTGAAGATGCTATTGGTTTGAAGAAGTGATTATGCTAAATTAGGTAATTGATCTACACGTTTTTTAGAAACTATTCCTAAACTTGCTGCATGTCTTAATCTTTGATAATTTTCGGGGTCTTTACTAGTAAAATGATAGGGTGGTTTTTGATTAAAGTAATAATGCAATAAATCTTCTGCTTCGGGTTTAGTTAATATTCTTATTTCTTCTGCCCTATGATTTTTTTCTGCTCTTAAGCATCTTCTTCTTTTAGTTCGCCTTAATTTTTCTCTTGCTCTGAAATGTGGTTCTTCTAATTCAGGTATGTTATCTTCTTCCATTTTGTTCTTCAATAATTAGGTTTTATAAACTTTATGGCTCTGGAGAGTGCTGACCTCCCGACCTCCGCCTTTCTCAAACTTGTTTGAATTCATGAGAGCGGCGCTCTACCGCTGAGCTACAGAGCCTTGGGCTAAACTATCTTCTTGCATTTATAATCTTAGTGCAAGGTGATGGAAGAGCCAAAATTTAGAATTATACACTCTTTAAAAGGTTTTTTAAATGTTCAATACATGATAGAAATATGGTGATTGAAAATTTAACTGATGCTGTTGGAAATGTTGGAGGAATCATCGGCTCTCAAATTTCTAGCAGTTTGGGCTTTTTGATAAAGATCGGAATTGGTGCAGGAATTGCAGTTATTGTTTATATAATTTATTTGATTATCCGTGGATTTTTTCAAGCAAGAATGACGCGAGACATAAGAAAAATGCTTAGGGTTTTAGAAAGAATCGAGGATAAACTTGGTACGGTAAATAAGAAGAAAAGAAAATAATTATTTTCTTGCAAGTGTTATTTCCATTGTCGAGACCTTGATATTTTTCCCTTCTTTGTTTTTGAATTCTTCACTGTCTATTTTTATATTTTTTATGAAAATATTTTTGTCTTTTAGAAATCTTTTGGAAGTGGCTTCTGCAACATCAACTGCCTTGGATATAAATTTCCCCCGGGATTTAATGATGACTTCCGGGGCGTTTTTCATGTTGAATTGCATTACAACCCCAGTTACATAATTCATAAACAATTTACTGCCTATGAAAACTATATTCTCAGAAGTTCTTGTCTGCTCTTTTTTTAATATTCCCTTTGTTTCTGTCTCTTCCATTTTACTGTATTATTTTTTTGGTGTTCTTCCTTATTCTTCCAATATATCCTGCAACCATGTTCCTTATTCTTTTACTTGGCATTGTTCCTGTAAGGAGCCTTTTATTGCCTTCAAATTCTTTTGTAAAAATCTCTGTATTTTTAGCTAATAACTGTTTTGAAGTTCTCTTTACTAAGCTTGTTTTTACTCTTCCCATATCAATTAGGTTAATCTTTGCTTTTTAAAGTTTTATGTGCTTACTGGCATAAATAATTTTTCTTAACTCTTTTAGAATTATCCTATTTTCATAATTTTTATGATATTTTTGTAACTCTCAAGCCATTCCTGTGTTTTTTTGCTTGGTTCTCCGTAGGAAATAAAAAGGCAGGGCATTTTTTCGTGCATTGCTCTTTGATAAGCAACTGTTAAATCCGCCTCGGTTATTCGTTTCTTGTCTTTTGCAACCATTAGGAAATATACCTTTCCTAAGTCGGAATTTATCCTGGTTATTCCAGTGATTTCTTTTTTATCTGTGCTTATTTCTTTTAGAAGCTCAATGTCTTTTGCAAGTAAGAAATTCTTTATTTCTTCTAAAAATTTTTCTGTTTTTTGGGTTGTTTTTATTTTTGGTTTTGTCTGCTCTTTTTTTAAGACCGGTTCTTTTTCTTGGATAGGTTCTTTTTCTTGGATAGGTTCTTTTTGAGAAAGATGTTCTGGAGTTTTTCCTAAATTATTATTTATATGTTTTTGAATAACGACGGGTTTTTCATTTTTTTTCAATAAATCTTCAGCTTCATTGTTTGAAACTGTAAAATATTTCCAGATTATTTTCTCTTGAAATCTCAGTGGGATTGCAAAATCCCTTATGCTCCTTAATGCTACCCTGATTGCTGGTTCCTGCCCCTCATCTTTTAAAATTTTGTTTTGTTTTAATTTTAACAGTGCTGTTTTTCTTATTCCTTCAATATTGTCTAGGAAATTTTCTAGTTGGTTTTCTTGATTTGGTAGGAAATAAAGAGGGGATGAACCTACTTTCATGTTGCTTATTTTAATTCTTCTTTCATTTGAAAGTTCTGCTAAAATTGCAGATGCAAATGTGGGGGATAGATTGATTTCTCGTGAAACATGAACTGGTAGAACCGGACCTCGTTGATTTATAATTTCTATAATCTTTGTTTTTATTTCTTCTATGTTTATCATTTTTATGCAAATAAGAGGTAGTTGTAGAATTTAAATATTTATGTGGTTTTGTTATTTAGTCATAACTTTTATTAATCCTTTATTGTATGTGAATCTATGAAAAACAAGAACTTTTTTTATCTTCAATATGATAAAATTAATTGGGAAAACCAGGAAAAAACGAAAGTGAAACTCCCCACAGCAAGCTATGGGGCATCTAAAAATTAGTTAATTTTA
>CAZBOY010000017.1:0-18854 GCA_964493655.1 Candidatus Woesearchaeota archaeon
ATATCGATAGGAAATTAATTCTTTCTTTGGTGATTGTGGGATTTCACCAAAGCCGATTATCTAAAAGTATTTATATCCCTAGTTTAATTGGATTATATGAAGAGAAATATTCTAATAACAGGTTCAACTGGATTTATTGGGAAGAATTTAAAAGAGCAACTTGGAGAGAAATATAATCTACTTATCCCGAGTCATTCAGAACTGGAATTAATTAACTCTGAATCTGTTAAAAATTATTTTGATAATAATCAAATAGAGGTTGTTATTCATTGTGCGACAGCTGGTTCTGGGTTTAAAAGAGGAAGAATTGGGAATGAGAATCAACAATCAGAGATGATAAAACAAAATCTTCAGATGTTCTTTAATATTGTTAATAATCTTCAAGATAAAAAATTAATAAATTTTGGGAGTGGTGCGGAATATGACAAAAGATTTGATATCAAAATGATTAAAGAAACAGATTTTGAAAAGCATTTGCCAACTGAAGATTATGCATTTTCTAAATATATCCTCTCAAAGTATATTGAAAATTCTAATAAAAACATAATTAATCTTAGGTTTTTTGCTATCTATGGAAAATATGAAGATTATAAATCAAAATTTATTTCAAAGGCAATATGTAAAAATCTTCTAGGTTTACCGATAATAATTAATCAGAATGTTAAATTTGATTACCTTTACATAGATGATGCTATAAAAATTATTGATTATTTTATTCAAAATGAAGTTTCTAAAAAAATTTATAATATTGGTTCAGGAAAACCAATTGAACTTTTGGCGCTTGCTCAAAAAATAAATAAGATAATTGGTAAACCATCTGAAATAATTGTAAAAGAAGAAGGATTGAATAAAGAATATAGTTGTGATGTTACAAAACTTCTTGAGGAAATTGGAGATTTTAAATTTACTGATATTGATGATGGAATAAAAAAATTATATGATTATTATAAAAAAGAAATCGATAATTTAGATATGACTAAAATAATCAGTGAAGATTAATCTAGGGGTTTTACAATCATATTTTCATAAAATTCTTCTCTGTCTAATAATGGCATGGAATCTTCAATTGGTTTTCCTGGTGCTGATTTAGGTGCTATTTTATGATGCTGTTCAATTTCCACATTGCACAAGATTGGACCTTTATTATAATCCAATGTTTTCTTTATGCCTTCTTTTAATTCATTATGATTTTTTATTGATAATGTAGGGATTCCATAGGATTCTGAAATTTTAATAAAATCTGGAAATGCTACTCCAGATTCTGAATTTGAAGCAACATAATTAGAATTTAACCAGGTATCTTGGGTTTGCTGGATTATTCCATAACCATGATTATTGAAAAGAAAAATCTTTATTGGAAGATTATGATATTTAACAGTAGCTAATTCTTGAATATTCATTTGCAATCCTCCATCACCGATTATGCATATAATTGGTTTTTTTGCTGCAAAATTTGCTCCAATAGATGCAGGCAATGAGTAACCCATAGGAGAATGATTAAATGCAGAAAATAATTTTTGATTTTTTCTAACCCGATAACCTTGCATTGTCCAGGTAAGATTTGCTCCAGCATCGGTGATTATTATATCGCCCTCTTTAGTTTCTTTTGAGAGAGCATCCATGAAAACATAAGGGTTTACTTTTTCTTTTTGAAAAAAATATTCTTGCGGACATGGGGGATATTTTCTTTTCCATTCATTTATTTTTTCTGTCCATTTTAAAATATCCTTTTTTTCAATCCGATCAATTTTTTCATTTATAATATCAAAAAAATCTTTAACATCAGAGTTAATTAAAAGATCTGTTTTCATCCCCTTTAGTTCATATTTTTCTAATTCTGATGAGTCTATATCTACTATGACTTTTTTTGCTTCCCTTGCAAAACTTGATAAATTATTTCCTGTTTTAAGGGTATTTAATCTTGAACCTATAGAAATTATTAAATCTGAGTTTTGAATAGAAAAATTCCCTGCTCTTCCAGAAGAAACACCAAATCCCTCAATAACTAATGAGTGGTTATAAGGAAACATATCTTTAGTTGCCCAGGTTAATGCTACAGGAAATTTTAAATTTTCTATAAAATTTTTTGCTCTTTCTTCACACTGAGCTAATTTAATCCCATTACCAAAGATTATTACTGGCCTTTCTGAGTTTTTTATTAAATCAATAGTTTTGTCCACCCATTCTCTTAATTTTGAAAAATCTTTCTCTTCTTTTTCAGGAATATAATTTTCTAATTCAGATGGATTAATCTCTGCTCTTTGTAGGTCATCAGGTAAATCAATTAAAACAGGCCCTGGTCTACCTATTTTAGCAATATGCACTGCTTTTTCTAACTCATATTTTATTTTTTTGGGGTCTTCAATTAATACACAATATTTTGTTATTGATTTAAACAAAGATACTATATCGGTTTCTTGAAATCCTATTTGTCTAGATTTTGAATTTTTCTTTAATTGAGATGTAGGAACCTGACCTGTTATAAATAATGCGGGAATTGAATCAAAATAAGAACAACATACCCCAGTTATTAAATTTGTAGCTCCTGGACCACTTGTTGTTATACCCACCCCTAAATTACCTGTTATCCTTGAATATGCATCAGCAGCCATTGCTGCAGCTTGTTCATGTTCTGTACAAATATGTGTAATATTTGGATTTTTTGATATAGAATCTAGCACATGCACAATTGCTCCCCCGGTTATTCCAAAAGTATGCTTAACTCCTTGTTCTACAAGAAAATTTGCAACATAATCAGATAATTTCATATTTTTTAAACAATTCTATTGTATTTAAATTTGATTATAGATTAATATATACTTTTTAAAGCATCTTTCATTCTTTCTATCCCTTTTTTAATATTCTCAAGAGAATTAGCATAACATAATCTGACATATCCTTCTCCTTGCTCTCCAAAAAAAGATCCAGGACATACAGCAACCCCTGCTCTGTTGAGCATAAGTTCTGCAAATTCTTGACTTGTTAATCCTGTTTGTTTTATGTTTGGGAAAACATAAAATGCTCCTTTAGGGTTTATACAGCTCATTCCTGGAACATTATTTAATTCTTTTACAATTAAATCTCTTCTTTCTCTAAATTCTTTCATCATTTTATTAATTGGTTCTTGGTCCCCCCTTAAAGCCTCTATTCCCCCTATTTGTATAAATGGAGAAACACAAGAAGTTGTTGTCTCAAGTAATAGCCCCATTTTTTCAATTAATTCAGAAGGCCCTATAACAATTCCCAATCTCCATCCAGTCATGGCATAAGATTTACTAAACCCATTTACAATTATGGTTCTTTCTTTGCAATGATCATATTTACTAGGAGAACAAAATTGAGTATCAGAATCTTTATGCATCATTCTCGCATAAATTTCATCACTTAATAAATAAATATCATATTTCCTTGCAATTTCATATATCTCTTTTATTTCTTCTTCTGTCATAACTGCACCAGTAGGGTTGCTTGGTGAATTTATTATAATCATTCTTGTTTTGTCAGTTATTGCTTTTTCAACATCTTTAGGGTTTAGTCTGAATTCATTTTTTTCATAAAGAGGGATTTTTATTGGCTTAACACCAAGAAACTTGGCTATGGAATTATATGAAACAAAACTTGGGTCAGGGATAATAACTTCTTCTCCAGGATTGACTGCACAAGCTATTGCGTAATAAATTTGAACATTTGCCCCAGGGGTAACTAAAATCTGATTTAAATCAGGTCTAAATCCTCTTGATCTTTTTTCTGTTACATCTGCAGCAGCTATTTTAAGTTTTAATAATCCAGAAGAGTTAGTATAATGAGTGTTTCCGTTTTTTAATGCTTCACAAGCAATATCAACTATATTTTTTGGAGTATCAAAATCAGGATCTCCTATTTCAAAATGTATAATTTCGTTTCCTTGCCTCTCAAGTTCTTGTGCCTTTGCAAGAATTTGGAACATCTTTTGACCTTCTAATTTATTTGCAACATCTGAAAGTTTTTTCATTTTTATTTTTTAATTGAAGCTTCTTTAAAAAGATTGTTGTGATTAGGGGTTATACCTTAGATTGTTTGACTTGTTCTAATTCTCTTTCATAATTTTTAGAAAGTAGTTGTTCTGCTTGTTTAATCTACATATCCCCGCACAACAATCTTTATATATACTTTAAATAGAAAAATTCATGGCAGAGCAAGCACATTATAGACATGATTTAGGGGAGGGGCACTATTTCGATGCTTATTCTTTAAGTCCTGAGGTTGATGAAAAAATGCTGGCAGACTTTGTTGCCCAGCTTGATGGGAAATCGGGATTAGACACTGCAACTATAGAAAAGATAAAAAAAGATGTTGTAAAGAAGGCAAGTGTAAAAGGAATAGGTGAATTAGAAATAGTTGTCTCTGAGCAGCCAAATTATCAGGTTCCAGATGTCTTAAAGCCATATAGAGATGCCATTGGGGCAGATTGGGATGCTAAAGGAAGATTTAATGGACCAGTATTAATTGTTGATGGAGAACTAAAAGTTCCTTTAAAGGTTATGCAAGGAGGATATTATGATTTTGCTGCCACAAAGTTGGGAGATATTCCAGCAAAAATATTGCCGAAGGTTTATCCCGCAGGAAAGACAATTGCAGATATTTTAAGAGAAAGTGGAGATGGTTTGGATGCAAGAGCGAGATATTTCGGATTTGCTCATTTAATGTGGCCTTCTCATGGAGAAGAATTTTTGCTGGTCCAGAGAGCAAAAGGAATGGGTATAGCTGCAGACTGCGTTTCTACCCCAGGTTCTACTCCAGATATTAGATTGAGAAATTCCGGACTTCAACACCCTGAATTTGATATTCCCCATTATTGGAGTTATCATTTTGCAGAAGAAATGAAAGATGAATTTCATCTTAATTGGGGTGATTTCTGGACAGGACAAATAGACCTATTTGAAGATGCTCGTATGATTCCTTTTGGGGCCATTAAGATAGTAACTCCATTATCTGCAAGACAAATTGCAGCTCAGGCATATGGGGATCCAAGAGTTTTAAAAGAGCATACTGCTTTGTATAGTATGCCCGGAGAAGCAATACCTGCCTTTCTAAAAAAAATTCCTATTCTTTCCAATTTAGTCCCAGCATTAATTTAATAATTCTATACTACATAAAAACTTAAAAACCAATCCTGACTGAAATTTAAATGCAAATAAAAAATCTTGGGGGTAATTAACTTTAAAAATCATCTGAAATTCTGTTGCTTATGAAAAAGCAAATCGTATTTATCGAACCAAAACCCACAGTATATGCTTATAAGATAGCGAGAACTTTGAAATTAACTGGGAAATATGAAACAGTGCTTGTTTGTTTTTCGGATGTAGATAAAAATCTTTTCAGTAAAGCTTATGATAAATTTCTTATTTTAGAATTAAGTCATAAAATTAATTTTAAAGATTTTTTTGATTTTTTCAGAAAGATTTTTAGCAAAGAAGGAAGGGCTTTTTTTAGAGAAATAAAAAAAATGAGGCCTTATATTTTTCAGATTACCGGACCAGATTTATTTAGTTTAATGATTATGCCTTTTTTGAAAAAAAGCCCAAAAGTTTATTTTGCTTATGATATTTGGGGACTTGATAAAAGAAATTTTCTGTTTGGGGAAGATACAAGAATAAGCGGGGGTTTCCAAAAATTTTTTGAAAGAATTTGTTTTAAAATGGCTGATGGAGTTTTACATAAAGGACGTCCAGGAGAACTTAAATTATTAGATTATAATGTAAATCGTCCTGATTTATCATTTGTGCCCGGATGTTTGGAGGAATGGGTTTGTTCAAAAAACAAAAAACAAAAAAAAGAAATTCATTTAGTTTATGCTGGCGGGCCATGGGAATCTCATTATGGAAGTGTTCCTTTTTCGAATATTATTGAAAAACTCATCCCCCAAAAAATTCATTTGAGTATATTTGGTGATTTTGTTAATGAGAAAGAAAGAAAAGAATTTTATAAAAAGATAAAAAATGACCAATATTTTCATATTTGCAAAAAAGAAAGGGCAGATAAACTAAACAAGAAAATATCTGGATATGATTATGGAATCATACCTATTTTTTATGAGGGTTCAATAAAGGACTCTATGAAATTTATAGAAATGGCTAACAGATTATTTAGTTATATTGAGGCAGGATTGCCGATTATTGTAAATAAACAATCAAAATTTATAGCAGAAATAGTTGAAGACAATAAAATTGGATTTAGTATAGATTATGAAGATTTAAAAAATCTTAAGGAGATTATTATGAAACAGGATTATGGAAAAATGAAAAAGAATATGAAAAAAGCTCAGGAAAAATTTAAATTAAGCAAGAATATAAATATCTTAGAAGAGTTTTATGAAAAAGTAAGAGAGAATTTAAAAATAAATCAGGGGAGGGGAAATAATGGCTAGAGTTCTATTAATTCAGCCTCATGAAGATATTCGAGATAGAAAAAGAAAAGTAATCACATTTACTCCATTAAGTTTAATTTATTTGGGAACTGCAATAGAAGATACACATGAAGTAAAAATTTATGACAGGAATCTTAATAATAACGACGAAGCATTTTTAAAGTTTTTAAAAAAATATAACCCAGACATAATTGGTCTTACTAGTGTTGTATCAACAATTCTTTTTGATGTTATACATCTTGGAAAATTAATAAAAAAAGTTTTACCAAAAAAAATAATAATTGTTGGGGGTGTTCATGCTACTGTGGACCCGGATTCTCTTTTGAATGAACCTTATGTGGATTATGTTCTTAGGGGGGAAGGTGAAGAAGCTTTCTTAGAATTTTGTAATACTTTTGATGAAAATCCAAAAAAATTAAAGGATTTGAAAAATATTAACAAAAATCCTTTGAGAGCTTTTGTTGATATGAATAAATTAAAACTTCCGAATTATAATTTATTGGACCTAGATAAATATCAAAAATTTTATATTAATTTAACAAGAGGGTGTATTGGTAATTGCAGTTTTTGTTATAATGTCCAAATGTGGGGTCAAAAAGGTCACCCATATGTTAGGGCCTATTCAACTGAAAAAATTATTGAACTAATGGGGAAGGTTATTAAAATATATAAAAGAAAAATGTTTTTTATTATAGATGATAATTTTTTGTTTTTTAAAAAAAGATGCATAGATGTCTGCAAATTTTTGGAAAAATATGGTGTAAATTTTTATAGTGTAAGTAGAGCAGATAATGTTAATGGAGAAGTTTTAGAAGCTTTAAAAAAAGCAGGATGCCATACACTTGCAATAGGTGTAGAATCTGGAAGTAAAAGGATATTAGATTTGTTAAATAAAAAAGTAACAATTCAACAAAATATTAATGCAATTGAATTATGTAAAAAATATAAAATAAAGTGTGATGCATTATTTATGATAGGTCTTCCTACTGAAACGGAAAGGGATTTGAATGAAACTATAAAGTTCATAAAGAAATATAATCCTGATATGGCAAATATGCACATTTATAATCCGATTCCTGCTAAACTTTTTGACGATTGTGTTTCTAAAGGACTTATAGAAAAACCTACGACATTACAGGGGTGGGCAAATCATGGGGGATTATTCAGGGCTATTCAAAATAATGTAAGTGAAATCTCTAATGAGAAACTTGAAGAAGCTATTAAAGAGATAGAGAATTTTCAGTTTTTTAGGAAGAAGATTAAAAGGGCTTTGTTTTGGATAAGGTTAGGAGAATTCAAATATGTTTTAATCAAATTAAAAGAGATTTTTAGAAAGAAAAATCTCGGCTATGATTTTTGATAATCAATAAAAATTGAAGAATTAGAAAAGTTCTAGGATGTTGTTGCAAATTCAAAGAAAAAGTTAATCACCCGTAGCAAGCTATGGGGTATTGAAGGAGAATAAAATTACTAATTCCTCCTGTATCCTCCATCCCAATAATCCTTAAAAAGGAAGTTTTTTAAATAATTATAATGGATTTAATAGGCAAAAAAGTTTTAGTCACAGGAGCAGCGGGATTTGTTGGGAGTCATCTTGTTGAAGAGCTAGTTAGATTAGGTGTGATTGTTAGAGCGTTTGTGAAATATAATTCAAAAGGAGGTCTTGGAAATTTAAAAAAACTTCCTAAAGATATTTTTGATAAACTGGAGATTATAGGGGGAGATTTAAGAGATATTGAAGGTGTTAAAAAAGCTGTTGAAAGTTGTGATGTAATTTTTCATTTAGGTGCCTTGATTTCCATTCCTTATTCTTATGAAAATCCCCGGGGATTTATTGAAACAAATGTGATGGGAACCCTAAATATTTTGGAGGCTGCTAAAGAGTTTAGTGTTAAAAAAATAGTTATAACCTCTACTTCAGAAGTTTATGGAACGGCATTATACGAACCTATTGATGAGAAACATCCATTGCAAGCACAATCACCTTATGCGGCCTCTAAAATTGCTGCTGATAAAATTGCTGAAAGTTTCTATAGGTCATTTAACATGCCGATAGCCATAATCCGGCCGTTTAATGTTTATGGACCAAGACAATCTACAAGAGCCATTATTCCAACAATAATATACCAGGCATTAACAAAAGATAAAATAAAATTAGGTTCTTTAACCCCAAAAAGAGATTTTACATATGTAAAAGACACTGTTAGGGGATATATTAAGATTGCCGAATCTGAAAATTCAATTGGGGAGACTATTAATATTGGTTTTGGAGAAACAGTTTCTATGGGGGATATTGTTGAAACAATTAAATCTATTTTAGAAAAAGATTTTGAGATTGAAACTGACGAATCTCGTATTCGACCAGAAAAAAGTGAGGTGAGATTATTAATTTGTGACAATAAAAAAGCAAAAGAACTTTTAGGTTGGAAGCCAAAAGTTTCACTTATAGAAGGTTTAAAGCAAGTAATAAATTATATCAAGGATAATTTACATGATTATAAATCAGAAGAAAACTTAAAATAAGGAAACTTAAAAATGAAAATAGTGATTCTTGCTGGAGGTGAAGGAAAGAGATTAAGGCCGTATACTTATGTTCTGCCAAAACCACTTTTACCCATTGGAGATAAACCTATTTTGGACATCACTCTTGAAAAATTAAAAACTCAGGGGATTAAAGATATAATTTTAGCTGTAAATTATAAGGCAGGACTATTTGATATAATTTATGGTGATGGCTCTTCCAGAGGAATGAATATTTCTTATTTGAGAGAATCGCAACCCCTGGGAACGGCTGGACCCTTAAGAAGTCTCAAAGATAAAATCTTTGATGATTTTTTTGTAATGAATGGAGATATAATTTGTGATTTAAACTTGGAAGATTTGAAAAAGACCCATAGAGAAGCTGAAGCAGATATAACCGTTGTTACAAGAAAGATAGAAACCCCGATTAATTTTGGAGTTTTGCAGATAGAGAATGAAAAAATTGTTGGGTGGGATGAAAAGCCCAAAATAAAATCAGAGATCAGCGCGGGTATGTATATGTTGAAACCTTCTGTGCTTGATTTAATTCCAAAAAATGAATTTTATGATATGAATGATTTAGTCAAAAGAATTATTCTTAATGGGGGGAAAGTTTTAAGGTTTCTGTATGGGGGGGACTTGTTAGATGTTGGGAATCGCGAAGATTACAGAAAAGCACAGAATAATTTTGAAGAAAAAAAAGATTTAAAGATATGATTTTGCTGTATATTTTGTCCATTGCCTAGATTATCAATTTAAAATTTTATCTATATAAGCTTGCTTCCAGGTGTTATCACCAGAATCTTTTATGACCCATTCTCTAGAATTTGCGGAGAGAGATTTTTTTTCTTTTTTTGATAACCGAAAAAAAATTTTTATTTTTTCTTCTATTTTGTTTGTATCTAAAGGAACTTTAATTGCTGGTCTAATTGTTCTTAATGCAGTAATATCTGAAACAATTGTCGGAATTCCGCATGCCATTGCTTCTCTTGGAACGATTCCAAAACTTTCAATCCTACTTGGCAGAAAGCATAAATCTGCAGAGTTATAATAATCTAATAATTCTTCTGAAGAAATTGAATCAATTATTTTTATATTAGGTAATTTGTTAAACAAAAAGTTTGTATTATTTTTTCCAATAAGAATAAAATTCCAGTCTTTATTTCTTTCTGCAAGATTAAAAATTATATCTGCTCCTTTTAAATACTCAATCCTTCCAACAAAAAGAATAATCTTTTGTTTAAGGGGAAGATTAATTTTTTTTCTGGTTTTGGTTTTAGGGGAGAAAAAATCTGTATTTACTGTTACCGGAAGTCTTGATATTTTTTTTCTTGTGAAAAAAGAATATCTCTTAAATAAGCGGAGTATATCTTCCGAGCAAATAAAGACTTTTTTAGGGAAAAAAGTAAAGGGATATAAAAAAATCCCTGCAAGAAAAGCTTTTATCCCAGATTTATTAAATCTAATTCTAAAAGAATCTATGGGATTTTCAAGTACATGACCAACAAAATCTGTTTTTGTAAATAGAGATGCAAAAGCCATTACAAATCCTTCTTGAGGTAAACATCCAAGATTCATTATTCTATCTATTTTGTTTTGTTTGCAAAATTTTCTTAGTCCAAAAAAGGAAGTATATTTATTGCAATTAGTTTTAACAATCTTAGCTCTTTTTGAAGAATAATGTTCTTGATGTTTTTTTGGAGTAAATAAAAAGATTTCTGTATCTTCTGAAAAAATTTTCTCTAAATAATTTAGCACAACCTGCCGGTTAAATGCAAAACTTGTTGAAAAAAGACAGAGTTTTTTAATCATATTGTTATTAATTTCTAAAGGGTATTTAAAGTTTAGGAAGGTTTTTATATTTGTAGGGATTTATGGCATATGTTCCCATTTTATACAGAAAGGTTTTTATATCCTTCAATTATTTTAATCGGATGATATACCTCACTGGAGATTTGCATACAAAAATATCAAATAATTGGGAACAAAAAAAAGATGGTTCTGAATTAAATGCGGGGAGAGAATATTTAAAAATATTGAAAAGATATAATATTTCCTCAACTCTTTTTATCAATGGTGTCTGTTTAAAGAAAAAGAAAGAAGAAGTCAAGGAGTTGTTAAAATTTGATATTGAGCTTGGGGGGCACACATACAATAATTTCGGGGATATGTGTTTAATTAAGAGTTATATTTACAGAAGGATTTGGGGGTGTATTTATGGTCATTTACGGTATCAGAAAAAAGATATTAAAAAAACAAAAAATGCATTTGAGAAATTTGGATTAAAAATGAATTCTTGGAGAACACATGCATTTGGTTCTAATGAAATAACATTTAAAACTTTAAAGCAAGAGGGGGTGGTATATGTTTCTGATTTGCTTGGAGAGCAACAGCCATTTGAGAAAGGAGGAATTGTTCATATGCCAATTAATATTCCTGTTGATCAGAATACAATTGCTTTTGGAGAGCTTAGACCTGAGAATCGGTGCCCTTTTGCAAGTTGTACAAAAGGAAGGATTTTGCCTGAAGAGTGGTTTGAAATTTTAAAAAAAAGAGTTCGAGCAAATGAGAAAAAGAGGATTCCAAGTATTTTGTTAATTCATCCCTTGACAATGAAGGTACTTGATGACTTTAAATTATTCAGGAGGATTTGCAGGTTTTTATCTAAATATAAATCTAATAAAATTTCGGAGTTTAATCTTAAATGAAAAAACTAAACTTTGGATGTGGAAGAGAAATAAGAAAAGGATGGGATAATTGTGATATCCAAAAAGAGGCACCCATTAGTTTTGATTTTGATAAATTTCCATATCCATTAAAAGATGATTATTATGACTATATATGTATAAAGGTCGTCTTAGGTTATCTATTATATCCTGAAATGGTTTTGTTTGAATTATGGAAAAAATGTAAGAATGGAGCAATAATAGACATAAATTGTGCTTTTTGGAATAATGTTGGTGCTTTTAATCTATTAATTTCAAAAAGAGGTTTTTCTGAAAAGTGTTTTTATTCTTTAAAAGAGAATGGATATGATTTAAATCGATCCAAAAAATTTGAAATTGCATCGCTAGAATTAATCCCAACTAAGGTTGGAAAATGTATTTATCCAAAAAAGTTAAGAAACAAACTGTCAAATATCTTTTGTGGGATTTTTTCAAATATCTATGTTAAATTAAGGGTGGTAAAATAATTATTTTTTCTTACAAAAACAAGTATAGTTTATAACTCCATATAAACCAAATATTGCAGGAAATCTTCTTGTAAATTTTTCTTTTTTTAAAAATTTCTTAAGATCCTCTAAAGTATATATCTCTTTTTCAATATCTTTTCCACTTATTTCTGAATAAATTATAAAATATCTTTTAATTAACTTTTTTAATTCTAATAATGAAAGCATATGTGGGTGGCATGGATTAAAAATTTTTTTTGTGAATTTTCTTTTAAAAAAACCATAAACTTTTGAAAGTGTTAAAAAATTTTTTTGATAAAAGTGGCATTCAACATAAAAAATTCCATTTTTATTTAAGACGCGTTTAACTTCTGATAAAACTTTTTCTGCATTTTTAGTGTGGTCTAAAACATTTGCAAGGATAATAACATCAAAATAATTATCTGGATAGGGTAGCTTTTCTCCAACCCCCCTTATAAGATTTGTATCTTTATAATTAATATTAAATTTTGATTTATAAAAATCTGCAAGAGGATCAATCGAACATCTTTTTCCAATTTTAATTTTATTTATTATATCATCCGGACCACAACCAATTTGAAGAAATTTTGTTTTTTTTGTTATTCTAATTTTTTTTCTTAATTCTTCCAATAAAAAATCTAATTTTTCTGAATAATACTTTGAATTTTCCAAAATTTCTTTTTCAGGCATTGAATCCCACAATTTTTTTTCAAAAGATTGTGCTAATTTCCAACGTTTATTTGAAACTTTGTTTTTCATTTATTTAGTTCTTAAAGAGAATATATAAACCTTAAGGAAATCAAAGAATATATAAGTCCTGGAAAAAGATTTATCCTATGAAAAAGAAATCCCAAAAAGTTTCAATAATAATTCCAGTCTACAAACCAGAAATGGAAATTCTTAAAAAAATAAGAAATATGTTAAAAAAACAAACAATTAAATCAGAGATTATTGAAGTGTGGAATAATCCCCAGGCGGTTTCATTAAATAAGGGGATTAAGAAAGCAAAAGGAAAGATTGTGGTTATGCTCTTCCAAGATTGTGTTCCGGAAAATGAATATTGGCTTGAGAAATTAATAAAACCATTAGAAAACAAAGAAGTTGCTGTAACTAGCTCGGATTTATATCTCCCAGAAAAATATTGGGAGAAATATCCTTTCTTAACAAAAGTTTTAACTATTAATGAAAGGGTGGTAAAACGTCCTGGTGGTTGGAGAGCTTGTGCTTATAGAAAAAAGGATTTGATTAAGGTAGGAATGATTGATGAAGAAATTAAATTAGTCACTATTGATACAGATCTTTGGACAAAATCAAGAAAATTGGGAAAAATTGTTCACCCTGGTGTGATGGTTAATCATTTACATCATTTAACTAACTCAAAAAAATTAGCTTTGGATTATTACTATGCAGAACTTAATGGAAAACTTTTAGAACAAAGATTATTAGAAAAAGATTCTTGGAAATCAATTTTGAGAGCAATCCCAATTTTAGGAATTTTTCCGATAATCTATGTTTTTCCTTGGAAAAAACTTAATAAATTTTGGTATTGGTTTTTCCCTTACTTATTACTATCACCATTATCTAATTTAGTTTATGTTTCCGGATTTTGGAAAGGATTTTTCTTTGATAAATAAAGTTGTGGGAAATAATTTTTAAGTAAGGATAAAAGTTAGATATTAACTCCCCCTTATTTTTTTAATAATTCTAGAATCTGAGGTTCGTACTCTTGAATAGTTTGCAAACCAACATATGAAAGAGCTCCTAAATCTGTCTGCAAAGAATCATCTACTAAAGTGTCATAATATCTTTTAATGGCATTTCTACCAATTTCTTCATTTGGAAAAACTCTTAGCCATGTAACTCTTTCATAAGGTATTGTTCTTTTATCTTTAGTTGTCTTTTTTCCAGTTTCATCAAAGCCACTGATACCAAAAAATAAAGGGTCTTTAAGGGTGCAAACTCTTATTGTAGTTTCAACTTCTTGACCGATTTCCTCTTTATACCCTAAACTTCCTAAAATTAAGGAACCTCTGGAAAAACCCTGGGTAGATTGTTGAAATCTGTTTGACATACCTGGTTTTAAATCCGGAACGACAATTTCCATAAAACCTTGTAATTATCCTGCTAAATATAAACCATTTTTTGGGGCTACACAAAACTCTACATTATGAAAACCCTGACAAGATCCAGAAAGAAACATTCTATCTCTTGATATATGAAGACTATCATTATGTTGAATAACAACAACTTCAGGATTAGTTTCTATTGCCCTCGTAATAATTTCTAATTTTGATTTGTTTGCCACTTTCAATTTTTATCACAGAACTCTCTTTCCTTTTGGGTTAATTAACTTCTAATTTTTCCATTTATAAAGATTATTGTGATTGAATATATAATTCAACCATTCCTCACACTCCAGACATCTCCGAAGGCAAAAGGGTCTTTTCTTTGAGTGTCGTCATCAGCAGGGTCAAATGTTTTATCCATTGTATGAAGAATTAGAGCTTCTTGATTTCCAATGGGGGTGTATCCGTGCCAGATTCCTGGGGGGCATTTTATCAAGATTGGGTTTTTCTCTCCTAGGATAAATGTTTGAATTGTTGGTGTTTTATTTTGGTTTTCTTTAATAGCAATGTATTTTAAGTTTCCTTTTACACAAGTTGTGTAATCTGTTTGCTTTTGATGAAGGTGAAGTCCTTTGATTACCCCTGGATAAACTGTTGAAATCATATTTTGTCCAAATTTATTATCAAAGATTTCATCATCGGCTCTGATGGTTTCAAAAAGATAGCCCTGGTCATTTGCAAAGATTTTCAAGGGTTTGATTTTTATTTCTTGGATTTTTCCTTGTCCTATTTTAGCATCTCCATCTTCAAGTTCTTTTGGCCCTAAGATTCTTGCCTCTGGATAGTGTACTATAAATCTTCCCCCTCTTGCTAAAAAATCTTGCTCTTTTGCCATTATTTCTTTTTCATGATTCCAAGCCCCAAGTAGAGCATAATCAACTTTTTTATCTTGATGGAAATATTCTGGAGAGACAATTAGAATGTGTTTGCCGGGACTATAAAGCCCTTGTTTATATGGTGTATTATCTGAAATATAATCAAGAGTTTCTTTACCAATATCACAATAATTTAAAATAGTTGTCCCTTTTGCTGTTGCTGCATAACCAACAATTTTCTTGTCTTGTGATTTTAAGTTTCTTAATAAATTTTGAAGCTCTTGCTTTGACTTTTCAATATTTTTTGCAAATTCTAAATAAGGTTCTAATTTATCTATATTTTCCTGCTTTTCTTGTTCAAGATATTCCTGCAATCTTTGTGTTTTTTCGTGAGTTCCTACCTGGCAAATATAAATCCTCATAGAGCCTCCATGAACTTCTTGTCTCTCAGCATCAAAGATTTCCATGCCATGCATTTCTAATAAATTGGAAAGAGCTAATAAAGAAAAAAACCATATATGTGCTTCATAAATCTGGTCATATGAAACTTTTTCCAAAATATCTCTTATATAAGGATTTTCAAAAATGAAAACTCCATTATCTTCTAGTAATATTCTTACTCCTTCTAATAAATCATGGATATCAATAATATTCAAAATAACATTTGCAGAGAATATTGCTTTGAATTTTCCTCTTTCCTGGACGATTCTTCTTGCTAAACCTTGTGAAAAAAATTCAGTGATTGTTTCTATTCCTAAAGATTTTGCAACATCTGCTACATTATCTGAAGGCTCAATTCCAAGAACTTTGTGAGATTTAAAGGCTTTAAGAAAGATTCCGTCGTTGCTTCCAATTTCAAGAACTTTGTCTTGAGGTAATAAAAATTTTTGCTCTATTTCTTTTGCTACTTGTGCAAAATGCTGCCCCATTAATTTTGAAGTTGAAGAGAAAAATGCATAGTTTGTTTTTCCTGTTTCATCTGGAACAATATATTTGTCATAGGGAACCTTATTTATCTGCTGAACCATCTTACAGTTTTCGCAGAAGCCGATTGCTAATTCATATGTGAATTCTGGTTTGGATAAATCTTCTTGTTTTAGAAAAGCATTTGCAACAGGCATTTGACCAAGAGAAATAGTTTGAATGAGATTAAATGTATTGCAAATTGGGCAGAGTTTTTTATTGTCCATAATATTGTTTTTTGAGAGTGTTTATATAAATTGTTGTAATTAATTGGTATGGTTATGCTGTGATAATGTTTATAAACAAAAAAGAAGTTTCTTAAACATGGCATTTGATTTTTCAGGCATGCGCGGGAAAAAAGTTCTGATAACTGGGGGGGCTGGGTTTGTTGGTTCTAATCTTTGTGAAAGATTAGTTAAGCTCGATGCTAGTGTTAGTATCTTTGTTCTTCCTAAAGAGAATTTAGAAAGAATTGAAAAGATAAAAGATAAAATTGAAATAATTAAAGGGAATTTATTAAATGAAAAAGATATAGGAAAAGCTATTGAAGGAAAGGATTATCTTTTTCATATTGCATGGCAAACTGATTTGAAAAAATCAATGGGATATCCTAAGAAAGATGTTGAAAATGATCTTGTTGGTTTGGTAAATATTTTAGAAATTTGTAGAAGAAACAATCCGAATATTAAAATTATTTTCGCAAGTACAGTTACTGTTGTGGGGAGTGTTGATAAAATTCCATGCAATGAAGAACTCAAAGAAAATCCCTCTTCTGTTTATGATATCCACAAATTATTTGCTGAAAAATATTTGCAAATGTATTTTGAGATTAATGGACTGAAAACCTGTGTCTTAAGATTGTCAAATGTTTTTGGGGAGGGGCAGAGAATTGACAACCCTAATCGCGGTGTTTTGAATTTTATGATTGGTAGGGCTTTGCGAGGAGAGGAGCTAACTGTTTATGGAAAAGGTGATTTTATTAGAGATTATAATTATATCCAAAATTATGTTGATGCATTTATCTTAGCTGCTCAATCTAAAAATACCAACGGGCAGGTTTTTGTTTTAGGTTCTGGACAAGGAAAAACATTTAATGAAGTTGTTGAAAAAATCAAAGAGATTGTGGAAAATTTAACTGAAAAGGATGTCAAGATAATTCATGTTCCTTTTCCGGAAGGGAGTCATAAAATTAATAAAAGAGATTTCATTGCTGATTTTAGTAAGTTTAATTCTGCAACAGGGTGGGAACCAAGAGTTGGTTTTGAAGAAGGTTTAAAGAAGACTATTGAGTTTTATATTGGGAGTTAAGTTGAAGAAAAAATCAAAGCAAGAAGAGAATTATTCTAAAACTTCCAACATATATCTGCTTACTTCGTCTACTTGCTCTTTCGGATAGTATTCTAAAAGACCTTCTCTTCCCACTCCTTTTATTGTTTCTACTAAATAACTTGCCACAGAGGTATTTTTGAGCTTGCTAAGTGGTGTTTTAATTTGTTTTTCAATAATTTTTTGTTTCTCTTTTTTAACTTCTTCATTTTCAAATGGGTTTGGAAAGTTGTTAGAATATACTACACTTAAATCTCCATACCCCCCTACAGATAACAAAAGATAATATTCCCCCTCAAAACCAAAAAAGTTATTCTCCTGTGAAATTTTTAAGATATCTGAAAGTAAATCTAAGTACCTTGGATGATTTGGGTTGATGAGTAAAACTCCGGCAATAAGGTCTCTATGAAAGTTGTATTGTTTATCTCCGGTATTTTTTCCTTTTGGGAAAATTATTTTATTTTTATTTGATTGATAAATTTGCTTTATTGTTAGATTAAGAAATCCTTCCATGATTCTTCTTAGATACCCATTTTCCTTATTTGCACTTAGGACAACTGGAAGGTTTCTTGAACCAGTTACAAGTAGTGAATTGTTTTCTTTCATAGAATCATAAAGATTTTTTATTGTTTCTATATTTTCATTTGGAGAAAATTGGTCCAAGCCATTTAGAAGGACTACTGCCTTAAATTTCGATGAGAGCACTCCGATATCAAATAATGCTGAATACTCACTACGTGTTGGTCCGCTTGGCCAGTTTTCTAACCAATAATCAATCTTTGCATTTCTTAATTTAAGGAAAGCATTATCTAAAAATTTACTTGCATTTTCAGTTACCCCCCATCCTTCTTTTTCTTTATAGACAATTGTTAGTTTCAATGTGAATTTTATTTGGAGATTTTCAGAATCTGCCTTTTCTTGAGCCAGAATTAAATAATCCACTAGTTCTTCATCAAACTTTTTTGCTACATTGTCTGAACCAATAAAGTAGGTTGAAGTGCATAAAATATTTTCTGAAGATTCCATGGTTTTTTCAATTAATAGGTATTTATAATCTTTATTATGGCAATCTTTATAAGCTGCCGGGAAATTGTTAAATAGATTAAATTTATAAAGATTATAATTTTTAATCTAAAATGGGGGCTCTTATTTTAAATAATTATAAATATCCTAAAAAAGACAGCAGGATAAAAAGCATATTAAGAAACCCTTATTATTTTTTTAGAAGTTTTTTTATGTGGGGCTATAATGAAATTGATATTTTGGGAGTTAAAGCAAGATTTCGGAATGTGCCTTTCATGAAGTTAGACCTTAAAGAAAGTCTGAATGAAATCACTGGTTATGTTAAAAATTATAAAATAAAACCTGGGAATGTTATCCTTGACTTAGGAGCTTATCACGGAACTTTCTCAGTTTATGCCTCAAAACTTGTAGGGAAAAATGGTTTAGTTGTGGCTGTAGAGCCAGATAAAGCAAACTTCATGGTTTTAAAAAGAAATTTGAAA
>CAZBOY010000018.1:0-17772 GCA_964493655.1 Candidatus Woesearchaeota archaeon
CCCTAGCAATCTTGGCTACCTCCTTCCATCTTTCCTGAACTTCTCTTGAAACAGCCCCTTTAATTTGAGTTCCTTTTGGATTTCCTTTTTCATCTTTTAGAAGTGCAACTGCATTATCTGTAAAACAAACTCGCTCCCCACTTCTCCGTATCCAGGGTTTTCTCTGTCTTACAATAACTGCATCAAAAACCTCCCCCTTCATTTTAGGGTCTCCTTTTCTAACAGAAACTTTAACCCAATCTGCAATTTTAGCAGGCACCTGCCTTCCTTTTTTCGAACCTGCTCTTTTAACAGAAACAATTTTCACAATATTTGCTCCACTATTATCAGCAGCATTAACATAACTGCCAATATTCAATCCCCGTGTTGCTTTTGCACTAATTGCTTTCATTTTCTACCTCCACAATAGGTTTTGGCATGATGTTCTATAACCACCAATAAACAAAAAAAAGCTCTTGTTCTCTGGAATTGTCTTTCAAATTGAGTTCCTTTAGGCACATAAACTGCATAAAGTTTTCTTCCATGGTCTTCAACCACTATGTCTAAATCATTTTCTAATCTCATTTCCCCTCCCCCTTATCTTTAGTTTTAACTTTACCAACAACAAAAAAATGTATAGTCTTGCTTATTGGTCTGCACTCTGTAATTTCAATTAAGTCACCGATGTTAATTTCATTCTCCATACAATCAGGTAATCGCGCATGCAACTTCGTCCTTCTCTTTTCATATCTTTCATATTTTCTTACTTTCAAAATTCTCTCAAACTCGATTGTTACTCTGCCTTTAAATTTTCTAATAACTTTTCCTTCAAAATTTCGTCCCCTTAGTTTAATCGGCCTTGAACCATGGCGAGGACAAAACTGGTCAGCACAGCTAACTTTTTCTTCTTTCACTTTCTTTGTTTCTTTCTTTTCTGTTTTTTCCATTTTAGTATTTCACTCTTATTTGCGACTCTTCAAATCCTTCTTCAATAAGAAGTGGCTTTAATTTGTCCCTATGGTTTCCCTGAAGTTCAATCGCATTGTTCTTAACAGTCCCACCGCAAGCCAGTTCTGATTTGAGTTTTTTCGCAATTTCTTTAATGTCAACACCTTCAAACCCAGTTATAATTGTTTGGATTTTTCCAAATCGTCTTTTTTCTGTCTTCACTACAATCTGCTGGTCTTGTTTCGCAATCTCTTCACAAACACATGCTGCAACAGGCAACCCACACTTAGGACATATATCCATTTTTTGTTTTGGTAAAAGCAAACGAAAACATGAAAATCTTCGATTTACTTTTATTTTTTCTCCTCTGGTTTATTTAGTTTAGTGAAAAGCCGGGCGATTTCCTTTTTTATTCCCTTTCTTTTAGAATTTTGTTTTAGCAAAGACAGTTTCAACTCTCTAATTTTTCCTTCTTCATCTGTTTTCCCTTGTTTTTTAGCCATTATTTCTCCCCCTCGACTTTCTCAGATTTTTTCTTTTTACTTGCTTTCTTTTCCACTTTCTTTTCAATCTCACTTTTTTCAAATTCTGAGTTTTCTTCAACTTTATCCATCATTACTTTATCAACCTCGAATTTATCATGGACTTTTGCATCCCCGGCCAAAATCGCCACCTTAATTCCAACAATTCCCTTTTTGTCTTTTGCAGATGCTTGTGCTCTGTCAACAATTTTTGCAGAATCTCCTGTCTTTTTTAAATAACCAAAAGCAAATCTTGCTGTCCTCGCCCTGTCACTCGGGATTTTCCCAGAGATTCTAATTTCCGCACCAAGAGCACCAGCGTCCTTGATTCTTGCCAGCATTTTATAACCAACTGCCTTATATCTTCCGGCTCCAAATCTTTCAAGAGACATTGCAATTTCATCAGCAACTAACTGCGCATCTAATTCTGGTTTTCTGATTTCATTAATATCTATATGAGGATTATCCATTTTAAATTTCTTTTTTAATACCTCAGTTAATTCACTAATTCTCTCCCCTCGTTTTCCAATAATTAAGCCCGGCTTGTGTGTGGAAATAATAATACTCTCTCCAACAGGAGTATACTCTATTTTAACAGTGCTGATTTTTCCCATTCCAAAACTTTTTTTAACAAATTCCTTTATCGCAAGCTCTCCTTTCCAAACCCCGATGAATTTTCTTTCTTCCATTATTTCTTCCCCCTCGCTAATTTACTTCTAACTTCCAAATAAACATGACATCTCTTAGCTCTCCTACCCTCTTTTCTAAAAGGTCTCGAAGCATGGTTTGCCTTTGCAATTGTAATCACCGGATTTGTAATTGAATTAACAACAGAATTTGCACTTAGTTGTTTAACTAAATTAATAAGCTCCCCTGCTACTTTTTTGGGATATCTCGCACCAGCAATCCCTTTGCCCTTTTGATGAGGAACCTCTCTGTCTTTCATTGGAACAGGAACTTTCCCAAGAACAACACCTTCTAAAATTTCAACTGCTCTTTCAGGACTTTCCCCCCCCAACATTTTACAGATTGAAATACAGTGCTTTAAACTAAGTCTCAAATCCTTTCCATTAACAACTGCGTTTTCCTTAGGAGTTATCACTTTTGGTTTTTTCTTTTCAGGTTTCTTATCTATTTTCTTTTCTTCCATCTTCTGCTCTGCAGTTTCTTTTTTCTCTTCTATCTTTTCTGTTTTTACTTCTGATTTTTCTTCTTTTTTCTTCTCTATTTTTTTATTTTGTTTTCCCTCCTCCATTTTAAATTCCATCCCCTATTAAGTGAGTGATAATTTCTTTATTAAAAGTAGTATATCTTAATTCTGTTGGTAAATCACTAACATCTTCACCATAGATTGTTGCGATTCTCCTCGTGAGTAAATATAATCTCTTATGCCTCCCAAAACTTTGGGCACTCAGTCGAGCAACTGCTCCAACACTCACCATTATATTTGTCCAATGAAGTTGACTTATCATACTAGTTCTTGCTTTTTTACCATTTCGGGGGGGAGATACATTTAATACTAAAAATTCCCTTTCTAATCTGCTTACCCTTGGATTTGTTGTCTGATTAACCATTTTTATTTCACACTCAACGATGAACTTGATTTAGTTGCTCCAACACCTGCTGCTCCGTGCTTGACATTTTTTCTTGTTCCTGCAAACTCTCCAAGCCGGTGCCCTAACATTTCTTCTACAATATTAACTGGGAAAAAATCCTTCCCATTATGAATCCCAAGTTTCATTCCAACCATTGCAGGAACAATAATCATTGAACGATTGTGCGTCTTGGCAATTTTTTTCTTTGCAATTCTTTTTTGCGCCCGTCTGACAAAATCTTCAATCACACTAGAATTTCTCATAATATTTCTTCTCTCTCTAGAAGTTAGATATATACTAAACTCTCGAGTGTCAAGTTTTTTCAACTCTTCTAAAGTTTTCCCCTTAAACAATTTGTCTTTTGATGCTACTATTACATGTGCCATTATTTCTTCTTCCTCCCTGTTCTCCTCGGTCTTAACAATCCAACTTTTTGTCCTGGAGAAGCATTTCTTTGAGCAATCTTACTTTTAATTCTCTTTCCTCTTCCACTTCCAAATGGATGGTCAATTGTATTTACTTTAATCGCAGATGTCCTAGGATATAATTTGGATTTTGCTTTCATTGAATAATATTTTCTTCCTGCTTTTAAAAATGGTTTGTCAAGTCGACCATCTCCAGCAATTCTTCCGATTGTTGCTCTGCAGTTCGCATTAAATATCTTATGACTTTTAGAAGGCATTTCTAAAGTTACAAGATTCTCTTTTTTATTTATAATTGTTGCAAAATTCCCCCCAGTTCTCACAAATCTTCCACCGTCTTTTGATTTGCTTTCAATATTAAAAACTTCTGTTCCATTTTTCAAATCCCCAACTTTTCCAATATCTCCATTCTCATGTCCATCAATCTTAATTTTTTGCCCAACATACAAACCGTTTACAGCAAAATTAAAAAAAATTCTGTTATCAGAAGATTTAAACTTTGCAATAGGTGCTGAATGCCCTGGAGAATGAATTAACTTTATAACTTCCCATTCTTCCCCTGATTTTAAGTCCTTACCATATCCGGGTTTAATTCTAAAAGCAGATTTTCTAACTCTATAAGTAAATGAACCATGCCCTCGCGCTTGTTGAATTATTCGTTTTCCCATTACATCAACCCAAGTTTCGTAGCAATATCAATTGCAGGAAACCCTGATTTTAATTTTACATATGCAATTTTTTTATTCTTCCGTGTGTGGGTGTTTACACTTTCAACTTTCACACCAAAAACATCTTCAACCTCTTGCTTAATTTCTGGCTTTGAACATTTTCTGTCAGTTTCAAATACAATTGTGTTGTTTATCTCAATCATCCGCATTATTTTTTCAGTTGACTTTGGTTTTTCTAATATCATTTTAATTTTTCTCCAATTTCTTTAATTGCATCTTCAGTATAACAAGTTAATCTTCCGACTCTTCCACTCGGAGCCAAATCTTTTATTTTCAACTCATTTGTCTTAACAACCTCAATACCTTTTCTTTTCATATCTTCCTTGCCCCCAATAACAAAAAGTGCCCCCGCATTACTCTTATATTTCCTACCTCTTAATTTTCCCTTTCCAGCCCTCACACTTTTTTTCTTCAAAACCTTTTCATCACCAAAAGTTTTCTTCAAAACCTCAAAAAACTCCTTGGATTTTAATTTTAAAAAATCAGATGAAAAAACAAACTTTCCTTTGCTTCCAGCCAAAGCAGAATTCAGCGCAATTTTCACTTCTTTTTTATTTATTTTTTTAAATAAGTTTCTAGAGGATTTTGGAGCCATAGGTTTTCTTCCACCTCGTGTAGATGACACAGTTGCCCCCACCCAATTGAATGAAGCACCATGCCTTGACATTATTTTTCTTGGAATCCTTGAGATTCCTTTTCCATAAGTTGTTTTCCAAACATGTCTCTGGTGTTTTAAAATTCCAGAAGCAGAATAACTAGCCCCAGCCCCTGGTTTTGCACCCCAAGGCGCCATCAAACTTTTCTTTTCAACTTCATAAACCTTCAATAAAATATCTGGCCTAATTACAGAAGAAAAATTCTCAGGCAGTTCAATCTCTTTCTTTTTCTTCCCTGTTTTATCTAGTAGTTGTGTCATCATTGAAATTCCTCGGGAATTTTGATGAATGAAAATCTATGATTTGCTTTCATCTTAATTCAAGCACCTCAAACTTCTGTTTTGCTTTTAGTCTAGTTGGTCGTAGTGGTTTAGTGACCAGCAAAGCTCTTTTTCTAGCTCCAGGAATCGAACCTCTTAAAATAATATAATTTGTTTTGATATTCCCGTATTTATGAAACCCTTGTTTTTTGTTAATATCACTCTCGCTGATTTTTCCAACCTGCATAATAAAACTATTATAACTAATTCTTGTAAACATTCCAAGCTGTCCTGCTTGCGGAGCTCTGAAAGTGACTCTCGCAGGATGCCACGGAGCAAGAGAACCAGGTCTTCTTTGTCCTTTTTCAGATTTATGAGACTTCAAAGTAATTCCAAATCTCTTGACAGGCCCCTGTAATCCCTTGCCTTTTGTAAGCCCACGAACATCAACTATTTCATTAGAAAAAATTTCCTCAACAGAAATTACCTTCCCAATTTTCTCTTTAATTAATTTTAATTTTTCTTCCTTACTTCCACCAATCCCAATTTCAATCATATTCGGAGTTTTTTTATTAGCACCAAATGAATAAACAATTACCCTAACATCATCATAATCTTCAGGAACCTCTTTATCTATTTCCTTAGGCATTTTAGGAACCCTCACCTTTTTTTTAAGATTTTTTTCATTAGAAACAATAACATCTTTGATAACTTTATTATCTTTGTAAAACCTCACAGAAAAAATTTTCATCCCAGGACACTCCATAACTGTTGCAGGAACAACAACCTTCTTATTTTTCGACATTGAATCTTCAGTCATATCCTTGGCATAAACAGAAATCATCCCAACCTTATAACCAATTAATCCAAGAAAACCTTTTGCATTTTCTATTGTTTTCCAGTTTACACTAGGCAACATTCGCGCAGCTCTCTTCCGAGGATAAAACTGCAAAGTTCCGCTTCTCAGTGTTTTGTCCATTTTCTATTATTCTTAGTTCCCTAAGATATTCATTAAATCCAAAGTCAACCACAAAGGATTTAACAGATTCCTTAACCTAAACATTTAAGTTTTAGGTCTTACCGTTGAAAATAAAGGGTTTTGGGGGTTTTTAAAGTTGTTGTTTCACAATACAAATAATTAAGAATCCGGATTATGATTAGGAATTATGAACTGGGTTAGTAAAATAGTAAATTATGTTTTAGGAAGAACTGATTATTATAAACTTCATCAAAAATCTTGTGTAGAATCTATTGAACCATACACAGGTCCCATAACTCAAGATGGAACTGCAGTAAGAGTAATTTGCACAGATGGAATTCGTTGTATTGTGGCTCTTGCTCCAGAATTAAGAAAATCGTCAACTAAATCTCTTGATAGAAAATTAGAAATCTAAACTTCAAAGTCCATTTCTCTTACAACTTCTTTCCCATCAACCACAATCTCCCGCACTAAAATTCCTTTCCTCTTGCTCTTCTCCCGCATCTCTTCAGGCGGAATATTTTTAGGATAAATAATATCATCAATTTTTATTAGATGGTTGACTCTTGCTTCCTTCCAATCTAAACCAACATCAAAAAACAATTCTTTTACTAAATCAGCATCTTTTGTTTTCAGAGCGCAAAAATCAACCTTTATCCCATCTTCATTCTTTTTTGCTTTTGCAGTTTTCGGTGCTTTTGGTTTAATTTTTAATTCAAGATTGTCAGTCTTAAAACTCAGAGCAAAAAAAACCCGCGGATATTTTTCCATCAACCCCAATATTTTTTTTGGCTCCATCTCAGTATCAACAACCAACTGCCTTACTCCTTGGAAATTTTTCTTTTTAACAATATCAAAATCAACTTCCCCAGATAAATCAAATGTAGAGATAATCGCCCCCCTCACAGCAATTTTTTCATCTTCAATTTTTTCAAGACATCTTTGAACAAGAAAATTCGCAAACTCAGCCCCAGTTTTAACATTCCATTTATCTGCCTGTCTTTTTGCATCAACTAAATATTTATTTTTAAATTCCCCCTTTCCAAATTTCAAAAAATCTGAATGTCCCTCTTCATCAAACACCCCTTCAAAAATCTTCTGAATAATCATATCTCAAGAAGAAGATTTTGTTTTATAAACTTTCTCATAACCTTTATATATACTGATAACTAAGTACTTATATGGTTGAGAAAAAAACCTTTGAGACAATCACGAACACCTCTATTATAGTAGTTCTCATAGTCTTAGCATTTTTTATTTTAAAACCAATTCTCCTGTCAACAATTGCAGGACTTCTTCTCGCCTTTATTTTTTATCCGCTTTACAAAAAAATATCCCAAAAAACAAAAGCTAAAAATCTTTCTGCAATATTACTATGTATTTCGTTAATTATAATTATTCTTTTACCCCTGATACTAGTAGCACCACTAATCGCGAGGCAGGTTTTTGATATCTATATTTATCTACAAAGGACAGATATGATTACTCCCTTGAAAGAAATTTTCCCATATCTGTTTGATTCACCTGAATTAGCCCAGACAATTTCAACAGCATTGACAAGTTTTGTCGGAAAAGTAGCCTCCGCCCTCTTAACAAGTTTTACAGAAATTCTTTTAAATTCAGTAACAATAACCCTACATTTTTTACTAATCTTATTTGTGTTCTTTTTTGGATTAAGAGATGGAGAACAATTAGTGCAACTAATAAAAGAGATTTCCCCACTATCAAAAGAATCTGAAAAAAGAGTCTTTGCACAATTTAAAAACATAACTCATTCAGTTATTTTTGGGCAGATTATCATCGGACTTGTTCAGGGATTAATTACTGGAATAGGTCTGTTTGTATTTCGCGTTCCAAATGCTATGACCCTTACTCTCCTTGCAACATTCTTAGGCATTTTACCAATTGTGGGCCCTGTTTTTGTTTGGGTTCCAGTAGATATTTATCTTTTCCTAACCGGAAGGACTTTCGCAGGAGTTGGTCTCTTCATATATGGAGCCTTTGTAATAACTTGGGTAGACACCCTGATTAGACCTTTTATCATAAGTAGCAAATCAAAAATTCATCCGGCACTTGCACTTATTAGCATGGTTGGAGGTTTGTTTGTATTCGGAATTTTAGGTTTGATTTTAGGTCCGTTGATAATAGCCTATCTTATTATGCTTCTTGAATTTTACAAAAGACAAAAGCCTCCAAGACTTTGGGAATAGCAACATATAAAAAACAATTTAACTTATTCTATTAAGAGGTGAAAATTATGAGATTACGTGCAAAAAATTTAAATTGGTTGGCAGGAAGGCCAGTTGTAATTTTAGAAAAAGAAACTGCTAAAAAACTTAATATTTATGTTAATGAGAGAGTTGAAATCAAAACCAAAACCAGAAAAATCCAAGCAATCGTGGATATTTTTTCTAAACTTATTAAAAAAAATGAAATCGGACTTTCTCACGAAATAAGTGCCATATTAAAAACAAAAAATAATTCTTATGTAGAAGTAAGTCCGGCAGAACTTTCTGAGTCAGGCAGATTAATTAAGAAAAAACTTTCTGGAAAATCTCTTTCTAAAGAAGAATTAAATACTATCATCTCAGAAGTTGTAGAAAACAATTTAACTGAAGCAGAAATTGCGTATTTTATATCTGCAGAAAAAATCAAGGGGATGTCTATAGAAGAAATTATTAATTTGACAAAAGCAATGGTGAAAAACGGAACCAAACTTAAATTCAATCAAAAAATTATTGCAGATAAACATTGTATTGGTGGAATTGCTGGAAACAGAACAACACCCATTGTAGTTTCAATTTGTGCAAGTGCTGGGCTAATAATCCCTAAGACCTCGTCAAGAGCAATCACCTCTGCTTCCGGAACTGCAGATGTTATAGAAACAATTGCCAAGGTAGAATTCACAGCAAAACAACTAAAAAAAATTGTGAATAAAGCTGGGGCTTGTCTTGCTTGGGGTGGTTCCTTGAATCTTGCACCTTCAGATGATAAAATTATCCAAGTTGAAAAAATTTTAAATTTAGATGTAGAGCCCCAACTACTCTCTTCAATAATCGCTAAAAAAATCTCATCAGGTTCTAATCATGTTCTGATTGATATCCCCTTTGGAAAAGGTGCTAAGTCTGAAACAATAGGAGAAGCAAAAAGATTAGGAAAAAAATTCCATAAACTTGCAAAATATTTTAAATTAAAAATAGATGTTGTTTATACAAACGGAAATCAACCTATTGGAAATGGCATTGGCCCAGTTTTAGAAATGCTTGACATTCTTGCGGTTTTACAGAATAAACAAAACTCTCCTCAAGATTTAAAAGAAAAATCTCTTTTTCTTTCTTCAGAACTAATGAAATTATGTAAAATAAAAAATCCCAGACAAAAAGCAGAAGAGATTTTAAAATCTGGACAAGCTTATGAAAAATTCAAACAAGTAATCAACACCCAGAATAATTCAGAGGATTTTGAAAAAAGAATTCAAAAATTAAAGACCGCCAGGTTTGAAAAAATAATTCTAGCTAAAAAATCTGGAAAGATTACTCATATCAATAACCGAGAGATAAATTCCCTTTGCAGAATTTTAGGAACCCCTGAAACAAAATCTGCAGGGATTTATCTTCACAAACACCTCGGAAAAATAAAAAAATCAGAAAAAATAATCACCCTTTATTCAGAGTCCAAAGATAAAATAAAAGATGCGATTAAATTCATAACCAAACAAAAACCAATTATAATAAAATAAAAATGAATTTTAAAACTACTTCTTTTTCTTTTTTTTCTTAGCAGCTTTCTTCTTTGGTTTCTTTTTTGTCACTTTCTTCTTAGTTTTTTTCGCTGTTTTCTTTTTTGCCATTTGTATACCTCCTTTAACTTAAAATATTAAAGCATAAAGACTTTTTAAACTTTTTTAGTTTATTTTTCCTCCGTCGGTAAAATCGCATAAAAAATTAAAAATAATTCTTGTTAACTATAGTTTACTTAGAAAAATATAAAATTTTTGTTTAATAATTGCAATTTGAATTAAATAAATAATGTAAATATTAAAGAAAATCCTAATGAAGATGAATTAAAATAATTTTATAAATAGATTTTTAAACTCTTTCTTTTAAATTATTTAATGAAATGCCCAAAATGTAACCAGGATTTAGAAATCAAAATTGCAACAAAAGTTAAATGTGCGAAATGTAAAATTCTCACAAATCTAACATCTGTGATAACAACCCAGTGTGATAATTGCAGTCATGTTTTTCAAGTTTCAATTCCCGGAAAAAGTTTTCTTAGTCTGAAAGGGGAATAAACGCCCCGACCAGGAATCGAACCTGGACGCCCAAAGGGCCTGGCTGTCTTGTCCTAGATTTGTGCGAAGCACCTATTTTAGGAAAGGTGAACTTCAGGAAAACCTAGGTTTTCCTAAGTCTCAAGGCCAGTGCAATACCATTATGCGATCGAGGCACCTGTATAAAATAAACAATAGGCAACTTTTAAAAGCTTTTATTTCCCCCCAAAGTACATGATAGTAAAAATATTTGGTATACTTGATTTAATAGCCGGAATCTCTTTCTGGCTTTCAATAATGTTTAAAATAATCCCCCAGGGATTTTTAATTCTTTTAGCATTTTATCTAATTGCAAAAGGAACTGCATTTCTCATTTCAAAAGATGTAGCATCTATTCTCGACATAATCGCAGGGATAATAATCTTCTTATCTTTTAGTTTACAATTACCAACAATGATAGTAACAATTGTCACAGTTTATCTTCTGCAGAAAGGTGTTTTTAGTTTGCTGTAAATACTAATTAAAACAGCCAATCATCCTGAAGTATCTAGGTCTGCACTTCAGCTAAAAATAAAAATCAATGATTAGCCGAATAATGCAGAAAGACCTTCAGCTGCTTCAGCTTTTGGTTCTTCTTTCTTTTCTTCTTTCGCACTTTCTTCTGCACCTGCTCCAGCCGGAGCAGCAGCCATCAAGGAGGCATTTGCAAGTTGCTCGTCGATATTAACGTCTTTCAACGAAGTAACAAGGACTTTTACCTTGCTCTCATCAACTTGCGCTCCAGTTGCAGAAATAACCTTCTTCAGGTTGTCTTCACTAACTTCTTGTCCTAGCTTGTGCAACAAAAGTGCTGCGTATGTGTATTCCATTTTTGTTTTGTTTATTTAGTTTCAGTTTTATCTTCTGATTTATTTTCTTCAGCTTTCGGTTCTTCTTTCTTTTCTTCAACTTCATTAGTTTTTTCTTCTTTAATAAGAGAGTCCAAAGCCTTCTCGTGCATCCCAGCCCTAGATAAAATATATGCAATTGTTTCTTTGTTCGGATATGCAATTGAAACTGCAAAAGTAAGTCCTTTAGCAAAAGCATTTTCCAATTCTTCTAAAAAAACTTTTTTGTCAATTTTTATATCAGTATAGATTTTCCCTTCATAAAACGCAACCATGGGTTCAAGCCCAATTTCAAAAGGAGTTATATCCAACTTACCAAGCACCGACGCTTTTGCTTCTGAAATCTCTTCACCTTTTTTAATTAAAACACGAGATTCTAAAATCGAGATTTTTCCACTCTCAACCTTGGGTTTTAATCCAACAGAACTTAATACAGAAATATCCGGCCCAGGAACCAAATCAGTTGGACCTGCTTCAACTCTAATATCATCAGGTGCAATCTGCCCAATTTTCGCTTTTGCAGAAACTTTATTGTCTGATAAAAATCCCGACAACTCAAAAGCGTCGCTGTCAGAAAATAAAATAGCACAATCTTCCTTGACATATTTTTCCAATTCCTTTAAATTTTCATTTTTAGAATGTTCAAGAGCAAAATTAACCAAACTTTTTTTCGCAACTTTAATCATTGCCTTATCTCTTAATTTTTTCTTAATACTCTGGAACATTGCATCAGGGAGTCCTTTAATAGAAACAATCATGATTGTCTTTTTCCCCATTAAATCAGTGAGTTCTTCAACTGATCTTTTCTTTTTTTCTGAAACCCTTGCCTGAGGTTTTTCTTTTTGTTCTAATATCTGACTCATTTTATCCTCACTGTTTTGCTCATTGTAAATTTAATTAGAACTTCTTTGATATTATCATTTTTTTTCGGAAGAATATTCTCAATTGCAACTAAAGCAGCCTCGATATTTTGTTTTAATTCCTGGTCAGACATCTCTTCTTTCCCAACTGAGATTTTTACACTTTTCTCTTTAGTTCTAATCCGAATCATTTTCTTCATTTTTTCAACAACACCTTTGATAGAAGCTTCGTCATCTTTCTGTATAATCCCTGCTTGTGGAGAGGGCATTTTTCCAACAGGCCCAAGGATTCTTCCAAAAGATGTAGCAATATCTCCCATAAGACTTGCAGTTGCAACAAAAAAATCATATTTTTTAACAAGTTGTTTCATTTCCTTGGGATCTTTAAATTTCTTGAAATCTTCTTTAGTAATAACATCAATCAACCCTGTTTTTTTTGGGAAAAAACCACAGATTTTTTTCTCAGCAGGATTTGGAATCTGTATAAAAGTATTAAGTTGTTCTTTACGTGCATCAAAATTTTTCAGATTTACAATTAAATCAACTGTCTGGATAAACTTCCTTTTCTTTTCAGCACGAAGTTCTTTCAAAGCTTCTTCTATTTTTTTAACTTCCATTTCAAATAACCTGACTAAGATAACTTTAGTCCTACTGCACACGGCAGTCAATGGTATCTCTTCAACAAATTTTGGGTTTATAAAACTTTTTATTGATATCATATAACCTATGCTCTTGAACTAATGAAATTAAAAATTTAAATTTATTAATTCACAAAACATCTTTGTAAGAGATTTATGTTTACTGCTCTGCAAAGATTCTGAAGAAATCCAAACACCATTTTAGTTTCTCTTTTGAAACACAAATTTTCTCTTTTCTGCCCCTAAGGGGTACACCGTTGGTGCAAAGAGAAAAGAGTGGTTTGGATTTCCACAAAAGCTACCAAGATAAATTAACCTGCTAACCAGTCGAAGATAATTTGAGGATTAATAAAAATTTCTAAAACCGGCTTTGGTGAAATCATCATCATTTTACAATTTTTTGATGAAATCCCTCCCCCCCTCCCTTCGCTACGCGAAATTAATTAGTCATAAAAAAATTGAGATTGTTAGGGATTTACCAAAGCCCTAAAATCAAAAAGTCTCCTATAATACTCAATCACATAAATCCTTAAAAATACTAAGATATAAACTAAATTATGGGAGTAATAAAATCTACGAGCGTAGCTCGACTATTTAAGGGAAAGTCGAAGCCGAACAATTCGCTCTTGACAAATGAGAACAAACCTCAAGAGCAAATTGTGAGCAAAGAAAACCGTAGGTTGTCTTAGGCAATGGAACTAATCGCAATGTTATCAACAGGCAAGGGAACCTGGGGACAAGTTGCAGGACTAATGAAAAAAGGAGAATGGGAAAAGATTATTCTTCTCGGACCGAATTATGCGCAGGATTTTAAATGTGAGAATATCCCCTTTGATTTTGTCGAGTATGATTTAGATAAACCTTTAGCCAAACTAAAAAACGAGTTTATGGAAAAATTAAAAGGAAAAATGAATGGGATTGAAGTTGCACTTTCAATTGCAAGCGGAAGTGGAAAAGAACACATGGCTCTGATTTCAGCTTTATTATCAATTCCAGTAGGTGTAAGATTCACAGCTTTGACTAAAGACGGGGTTGTGTTCCTTTAGGGTTTCCGAATCCTCATCCCCCTTTTACTTTTCCCAAGCAAAACAACACAACTTCTTTTTTCTTCTGCTAAAATCTTCCAGCCATCATTTAATTCCCCAACTAATTTTTCAGCAAATCTTCTTACTTCATAATCAAATGGTTGTTTATCATAACCCATTCTCTCTCGAGAAAACCCCAAACTTTTAAATCCCTTAACATGCACAAAATTAGGTTCTGCTTTTTTTATCAACCTAGCATATTCTCTAACATTTTCTTCTTCTATATTGGTTATCTCATTAAACTTTCCTTCTTTACCACTTTTAACAAGGGTTAAACGAATAACTCTTCTTGTTTTATCTTTTAATTTTTTTATTAAGCCCAACGTTTCATTAAATCTATACCAAGCATTTTTTTTAGAAGAGCGATGCCAAATCTTAAACAATCTTTCATTAGGTGCATTGCAGGAAACAGTAATCTGTGTCGGAAGTCCATCTTCCCTTTCTAATTTTTCAATTGCTTCAGGATTCAATCCATTTGTAACAAGAAATGTAATTATCTTTCTCTTTCTTAATTCTTTAATCATCTCACCAAGACGAGGATAAATTGTAGGTTCTCCAGAAAGAGAAAAAGTAAAAAGCGTCGGTTCAATTGCTTCTTGATATTTTTTTCCAGAAACAACAGGATTTCCTTTATATCCCTCGAGTAATTTTTCTCTTGCTTTAATAATCCCTTCAATAATTTCAATAGGTTCATCAACAATAGGTAATTTATCTCCGAGATTCATTTCAATCGGTCTCCAGCAGTGCAGACAAGAATTTTCACACCACATCAGAGCAGGAGACATCTGGCAACAGCGATGTGATTTTATCCCATAAAATTTTTCTTTCCAGCAACCACCCTTATTATTCAAAGAATTTTTAGTCCATCTGCAAATCTGAACCCCAGAGTGCCCCCCAACAATTGCATATTTTTGTTTTTCAAGAATTTTTCTAATTTTTTCTAATCCTCGCACCATAAAAACAAAAACAAAAATCCCTTTATTAAACCAGCGCTACAACCCAAGAAACAATCATCACAATAAACAAAAGCAAAATCAACCATGTAACAAATCTAAATGCCTTCTTTGCGATTTTTTCGGATTTTGTAATACCTATTACAGTCAGATAAAAGAATCTGCCACCATCTAAAATTCCTAGCGGAAGCATATTAAACAAAGCAACAAACAAATTAATTATTGCAATCCACCAAAATAGATTATAAATAAAATAAACCACCCCTCCGTCGTATTTAGGTTCATAATATGTTGATGGTTCCTTGAAAGATATAAACTTTAAAATTATCTTTCTAAAAAGACTATTTCCTTCAGAATCAAGAGAAGCCACCCCAAGATACGCCACCCCTTTTCTAAATGGATGCTCTTGCAAAATTAATTCATAATCTTTTTCTTCATTTTCTACTAAACTTTTAATCAAAACTTTATCCCCCGGATTTTTGTTTTCTAAAAATACTCTTAAACTTTCCTGATCTGCAATTTTAACATCGTCAATTTGTTTTATAACACCCCTTAATCCGGCATTAATTGCCGGAGCATCTTCAAAAACCAAAGCATAAGATTCAGCACCCAAAACCCCGCTTTCAATTTTGTCTCTTAATTCACTAACCATAAAATAGTTTTTCTCATTAACCATAATTTTTGTCAGACTAAGGTTTCCTAAATCCTGCCCATTTAATATAACTGAAAGATTTTCCATATTCCCAAATCCAGAAATGTCTTGGATAGGAATTTCAGAAACAGCATAACTATTAAAAACATAACCAGCTGGAACAAAACTCAAACTAAAAAATCCAACTAATAAAATGAAAAAAATCAATGCAAAGAGAATATTTGCAAAAACTCCTGCCCCCAGAATCACCATCTGCTGAAATGCCGGTTTGGAATTCATTTGTTTTTCATCTTGTTCAACAAACGCTCCAAGAATCGGACCTAAAAAAGCAACACCTGTTGATTTAATTCTTATATTAAACAGTTTCATATAAATCCCGTGCGCAAACTCGTGAACAAACGCGACAATAATCAGTGCTAAAATAAAATAAGTAAAATAAAAAGGAGGAAACAAACTCTCAACTCCAAAAATCTGTGGAAAATAAGGAATCAAGGGCATAACTGGCGGAGCTTTGATAGTATCTGTAATTTGCGGAAATTTAATATAAATATAAACAACCTGTGCAAGCAAGAAAACCATAATCCCCATTAAAAGATAGCCAACTGCAATAATCAAATATTTAATTGCATGAAGTGCTTTAGAAAATCTTTTTCCAACATAGTCAATAACTTCCATTCCGAATTTTGTTTTATATAAAAACATAATCCCTTCTTTTTTCAGGTTTTTCCGTCGAGAATATAAAAACCAGGCTACAAAAAGCGAGAACACAATTAGGAAACTTAAATCGTAAATGAAAAATGATGCCATCTTTTATTATATGTAAAGAAAACCCTTATTTAAAAACCTACTTCTTCCTAATAGGTCTGAAATCTTTTTTCCCACACTTTCGACATTTCACTTTCCCTTGTAGAATCTTCAAGGGATTTACACGCATCTTGTGCTTGCATCCCTTACAAACAAACATATTCTTAAACAATCTATTTTGCGCTGCAGGAACTTTTGTTGCCATGTTTAATAAAAAAAATCTTCTTATTTAAATCTTCCTAATCATAAAACCCGCTTAATAACTTTATCACCTTCAATATCCCAAAACTCTATGGTAATCCCTTCCTTAATTCCCTCTTTCAAATCTTCCGGAATATCTAATTCAAAATTTTCAAAACTTTCAGAATCCATCACACTGACTTTTTCTCCAACTAGTGAAAGAACCTGCGCTTTTCTCTTATTAATCATAGGAACTTCAAACCTCTCGTGTCCAGGAATAACCATCACCTTTTTTTTAAGTCCTGTCAAAGAATTTGCTTCAAGTCTAACTTTTGAATGTCCATGCTTCCCGGTTTTAGAAACATCCATGCTTTTAACAATATAAGCATCATTTTCAATCATAATAAAACTACCTACACGAAGAGCAGTAGCATCAACAATTTTGTGCGCCATGTTTTATCAAGAATATTCTGTTTTATAAAGTTTTGTGAAGTTATCATAATAAAACATACAATCCCAAAACTTAAAAACACACATATCTCAAAATTATCATGACAGAAAAAATAAACAAAAATGATTTTGTAGAGTTAGATTTCACAGCCATGACTCTCCCAGATGAAACCGTATTTGATACAACTTCAAAAAGCGAAGCAGTAAATGCTGGAATTAATACAGGAAAGGTTGAGTTCAAACCATCAATAATATCTATTGGCCAGCAAATGTTAATTCCAGGTTTAGACAAAGAATTAGAAAAAAAAGAAATAGGGAAACAATATGAGCAGATATTTGAACCAGAACAGGCCTTCGGAAAGCGAAATCTAGGTTTAGTAAAAATGGTGTCTTTAAGACAGTTTGCAAATCAGAATATTGCACCACAAAAGGGAATGTCCTTATCCCTCGACGGAAGATTAGCAAAAATAGTTTCTGTTTCAGGAGGAAGAGTCCTTGTAGATTTCAACAATCCTCTGGCAGGAAAAAAAGTAAAATACAAATTTAAGATAAACAAAAAAATCACAGATCAAAATCAAAAGATTAACTCACTTCAAGATTTCTTTTTCAGAAAACAATTCCCATTTGAAATTAAAGATAAAAAAATAATTTTCAGTGTTGAAAAAAACATCCAGCCATTTATTCAAATGATGTCAAAATCTTTTGAAGAGATTTTGAGTATGAAGGTAGAGGCTAAATCAGAAGAGAAAAAGAAAAAGGAGAAGAAAGGGGAAACTAAACCTAAGGTTTCTGAAGATGAAAAGAATGATAAGGTTTAGATGCAGAATGAAAATTATCAACAAATAAAAATTTATTCTCTCCTAATACCCTACAGCTTGCTGTAGGGATAAAACTATAAATTT
>CAZBOY010000019.1:0-15605 GCA_964493655.1 Candidatus Woesearchaeota archaeon
AAAATTAACTAATTTTTAGATGCCCCATAGCTTGCTGTGGGGAGTTTCACTGATTAATAAAAAATTTAATTACATTCCCAAAACATCAAATCAAAACAACAACTTCTCTTCCAACAAACTGATCAGGCCGGACTTCTTTTATTTGCAATTCTAGATTTTTGATTTGGTGGATGATTAAACCTGTGGCTCTGTAAATTCTTTCCCAATTAACTGAAAAATCTCTGATGTATGGCGCGGTTATGACAATTTTAGAATTTTGTTTTGTTGTTTTTATGAGATTTTTTAAAACAGGAATTATGAGATTTTCAAAACTTCTTATTATTCTCCTTGCTGTTTCATCTCTGGCTTTGGATTTTTGCAATTCTCCAAGAGCTGGTTCAGTTGCAATTCCATCTGCCTGAATTCTTCGGATGTTCACTGCATTTTTATTAAATAATTGGTGAGTTGCTTTTATTTTATAATTTTTTTCAAGCCATCTTAAATTGTCTTTGCACTGTTCTATTGCTCGGTGGTCTTTATCGCTTCCATAAACATTTATTTCTCTGATTAGGGCTTCAATTAAAATTCCTCCAACTCCACAAAAAGGATCGAGGAGAAGTTGACCTTTTTTTACTTGAGAAAGATTGATTAAAATTTTTGCGAGTCGCGGGGAAATTGCTAAACTCTCTCTTCTAACTGGTTTTTTCATATCTCTTTTTTTAACTTCGCTGTAAGAATAATCGTCTGAAACAGAACCAAAATAAATTTGGTTGTTTAAATTGTATATAAAAAATTCAAACTCGGCATTTGCGATTTTTGCAAAATCATGGGTTTGTAATTTTATTGATTTTCCTCCTCTTTTGATAAGAGCTTTTTGTTTTTGTTTTTTGAATTTTTCTTTGAAGATATCTTCTTCAACATTTCCAATAATTGCATATGTAAATTTGTTTTTATCTGCTAAGTCGTTTTTTTCTAAGAATTTTTCAAATTCTTTTTCAGAACCTGTAAAATTTATTTTTCCTAGTTTGAGCACTCCTCCGAAATCTTGAATATTAAACTTTGCTTCGCACTCAAGAATTAAGAAATTCTCCTTGAAGAAAACTTCGCTAAATTCAATGTTCGAGGTTTCTAAATAAGAAAAGATTTCTGCTTTAGATAATATTGGGTTTCTGCCTAAGATAAAAAAATGTTTCATAAGATTAGAGTGTAGATTAGGTTTTAAGGTTTTCTTCTTTTAAAATTGCAATTGCACAGGGTAATCTTGATTTAACAGAATTGATTAATTTTCTTACAGTTTGCTCTTGTTTTATATTATTTTTAATACTGACTATGAAAATTGTTTGACCTCTTTTTAGAACTGCTGCCCTTCCAATTGTTTTTCCAAAAGAAAGTGCCATACCAGTTTGCATTCTATCTGCACCGGCCCCTGTAAGCATTTTGTTTTCTCTTAAAATATTGTGGGGATAAATTTTGATTTCTAAAAACCACTCTTTTCCGATTTTTTCTGTAAGAAATCTATTTAAAAATTGTCTGACAGCTTCAATTGAATTATCTCTTATTTGCACATTTGATTTTGTAACTATATTGAGAACCACCGGGTATCTTCCGTTTTCTTTTCCTTTTGCATCACCCATTTTAAACTTGACGATTTTTGAAGGTGGAACTGTTTTGATGTAAGATTTGCTTTTTTTCTTGCCCACTCGTGTATAGTGAGTTATTTTCCTTCCTGAATATGCTGATGCTTTTCTAAGGGCCATTGTGGTAAACCTCTTCTGATTTAAGTTCTGACCAAGCAATACATCTAAGATAATCTGGAAATTTACAACTTGGTTTAGCTATTCCTTTGCTGGCTCCCAATCTTAATTCAAGTATAGGACAACTTGAAACATAATCACATCTTTTTCCATCACTTGTTTTTCCCTCATCACTGACTTTTTTTATTTCTGCTCTTTTTAATTCTTCAATTTCTTTCTCAGTTAATGTAGAAACAGTACCAATTAAACTTCCCACCATCTTATTTCTCTCCCCCGGATTTTTCTTCTATTTTAACATCTGTTCCAATTGCCTGTCCAGGAAGACCTTTTTCAAAAATTGCACGAACTATTCCATTGTTTCCGTGGGCAGATGCGATTTTTCCCTTGATTATTTTTGGCTCTTTTCCAGGGCTTTTCCATTCAACATTCTTTCCTTTGAATTTTTCTGCTTTTTCTCTGTTGTCGCATTTTGGAATTTCAATTATAAAATGTCGCGGTTTTTGTGTTGTTCTTCCACGTCTAAATTGAATTACCTTGCCGATTACCATGTTATTAATTTGAGAAATTGGTTTTTAAATGTTTTTGAAAGAAAATCCCAAAACTAAAAACCACGAAATTTTTTAAGCAACTCTTTTTACTTCTTCATATGCATTTGTAATACTCTCTAAAGTTCTACACAAGGTTGGATCTTCTTGAACAAAATTTATTGGAACTTGAGCTCTAGCTATTCTTCCTCCTCTTTTTGGGACTTGCACAGCTACAGCCCCCATCTCATTTGAAGATGAATTTTTCTCATAAAGATTAATTAATTGTATATCAAATCCGAGTTCCTCACAAATCCTATTAAAATGGTTTTCAAAAGCCGATGCAGAATGATGGAACCTATATTGCTCCCTTTGTCTTGCAGCATATGGGGGATTTGTAAGTCCGTTTGGCCCCATTAACCAAGGTCCTTGATAAATTACATCTCCTTCTCTAATTTTATGTTCGGCTATTAATCTTTGAACAAGTTTTTGTGCATTAGGATCCCCATCCCAAAAAGAATAAATCTCACATAAAGTAGAGTTCGGTGTTGTAGGTTCTGGATTTGCAACTTTATCATATTGAAGTTCTGGATCAGGTACACCCCTATTAAAATAGAATGCGTATATTACTCTTTCCCACCCTCCTACCTCAATTATTCCTCTTTTATTACTTAAAATTGGGGCATCTCCAAGTATTTTTTCCAAAACTTTTTGTCTGTTGAAATCTTTCATATTAAATAGAATAATCCAAAATATTTAAATCTAATGGTTAATTCTGCTCCCATTCGTTTTACTATAAAAACTAAATTTATTAATTTGACAAAATGTTTGTGGAGATAATCGGTCTCAATGTTCTGTAAGGATTTTGTGGAAAATTATCCCTATCTGATTTTACTTTTGGGATAATTTTCTTCAAGTGTTGCTAAGATGATAATCTATGCTCTACAAGTCGATGAATTTTTTGGGATTAATAAAGTTTAGGTTTATGGGTACGTTATTATAATAATCTTTCAAATTCTTCTCTAGAAATTTGAATATCTTTTTTAAGAATTTTATTTAATAAACCTCTATCGAGTTTTTCTCCAGGATGATTTGGAATTACTGTTGTTCTTCCATCTTCATGTCTTAGAAACACATGACTCCCCTCTTGTCTTACTGCTTTAAATCCCACCTTACTAAGAATTTTAATTATTTCAATTGCACTAATTAAAGGAAGTTTCGCCATTTAAACCTCTATTTTTTGTATACCAATAAATCTTTTTTTGATTTCTTCAACACCCTGTTCTTTCAAACACAGAACAATAGCCTCTCTGGTTCTGTCAATAAGCTCGTTCATTGTTTTTGCTTGAGTGTGACATCCCGGGAGTTCAACTACTTCTGAAACAAAATATCCGTCGTCTCCTTCTTCAATAACAATATTAAAATCTGCCATGATGATTTCAGATGTTCCAAGTTTTTAAAGTTTCTTATCATGATAATTAATCCCCTAAATCCTTAAAAATCCAAAGATTCTTAATTATCATGGTATGGATAAGAAGATCTATTATTGCATTGGGACTTGCTGGTTTTTTGTATTGTGTGGGGGATGGAGCTTATACCCAAGGGATTATAAATACAATTGAAAAAACACCGACTTTTGTTCAGGTTAAAGAATTAGGACGTGAAAAAGAACGACTCGTAAAACAACTAAGAGAATCAATAAGATTACCTCCTGAAAAAATACCTGATTCTTTAGAATACGTTAATGATGGAAGAAATAACCAAGAAGATTTTCAAAAAGCTCAATCTGAATTATTTTTTGGGTATCAAAAATTTAGGGGTGAAGATGAAACAATAAGAGTTTGTGAATTACACAAAAATTATTCTAAAAGATTTGCTTGGGATCTTTTGTTTGGTTTTATTTCAGGCATTTTAGGGGGGGGTGGAGGAGTTTGCGAAATTGTATACCAAAGAGATAAAAAACCAGAACCAGAAGAAGCGGCGTAAACCTGTTTTTTCACCAAATAAAAGTAATGAAAAGAAATAGAAGAAACATCGCAATAATGCTTATAAATAATTTTTAGTTGTTTTTCTCATGAAAAGATTGATTGCTGTCTGTTTGCTTGCTTTGATTTTGCTGAATTCTGTTTCTGCAATAACCGGAAGTATTGGGAATGCCCGGATGATTTTGCGAGAGGTTGATGGAAAAGACATTAAGGTGGGGGATGTTATTGAAAAATATGTTCTTGTTAAAAATATAAATGATGTTGCAGTTGATATTGAATTATTTGCATCTGGTGATTTAGCTGACGATATAACTATTATTAGTGATAAATTTTCTCTCGTTTCTGGAGAAGATAGAAAAGCTTATTTTCAAATTGAGGTAACAAAAGCAGGAACAACTGAAAGTAATATTAATGTTAAGTTTACTCCACAGGATGGTGGTAATGGTGTTGGTTTAACTTCTACAATTATTATTGTTGCAGTGGAAAATAGTTTTTGGAGTAATCTTCTTGGTGGAGATGGTGATGCTGATTCAGGAAACAATACGGATGTTATTACTGGTTCTGCTGTTTCATCTTCTTCTAAAAAATTAAGTCCCGGACTTATTCTAGTCTTGATGATGGGATTTTTTTTAGTTCTTCTTCTTGTTCTTTTAATGTTAATGATAAAAAAGAAAAAGAGGGTACAAGGAATTAAACCAAAAAGAAGTGTGAAAAGAAATGTCTAAATTTCTCGCACTTTTGATTGTTGGAATATTTTTACTTCCTTGTGTTCTTGCAACAGATATTGCTTATGTTTTAAAAGATGTTTCAAAACCAGAGACAAATATTATTAGTGCTATAAACGAACTTGGCTATGATTATGAACTAATAGATGATAGCGATGTTTCTTCAACTGATTTTTCTGATTATGAGATGATTTTGGTGGGGAATGAAAATATAAAAAACATACCTGTTAATGAACATAAATCTTTGATTGTCAATAAATATTATTATAATGATTGGAGCAAATCTATTGGAAGTTCTGGTGGTTCTCTGCCTGCGAAGGCATTTAATTTAGAAAGTGATATAACCGAGGGTATTGAGGGAGAATTTCAGGTTTATACAAGCTGTTGTTCTGGGGGAACTACTTCGCTCCCAGTGTTTTATTTAGCTGGGAAAAAATATGATTCACAGGCAATTACTACTAAAGGAGCTTCTGGAAGTGATTCAAGTTATTTTGTAATTGCAACAAAAGAAAATCCTTCGCGAGTTTTTTTCGGAATAACAGAAACAGATTATTGGACTGCTGAAAGTGAACAATTATTTGAAAATTCTCTTAGTTGGATTTTGGGGAACAAACTTCCTGTTTGCGAGGAGGTTCCTGATTTAGAATTTAATGAAGATGAACAGGTTATTTTGGATTTAGATAATTATTGTTCTGATTTTGAAGGTGATTTAAGTTATAGTGTTCATTCAACTTCTAATGATAAAAATATTACTTTGGATGGTTTTGGAGATGGGTTGATTAATATAACTTCTGCACAGGACTGGAATGGTGAGGACTGGGTTATTTTTCGAGTTAGCGATGGTAAAGATTCAATCTTGACAAATAAAATAACTTTGACTGTTCTTCCTGTAAATGATGCGCCGGTTATTTCCTCTTATTTGCCGAATACAGATTCTTTGAGTTTAATAGAAAATATCGAGCAGATTTTTAGTGTTGATGTTGGTGATGTTGATGGTGATGAATTAGTGATTAGTTGGTTTCTCAATGGGGCTGAAGTCGGAAGTGGCGAGAATTATTCTTTTAGTGAAAATGATGGTGATTATGATTTAGAAGTTTTAGTAAGTGACGGAGAGTTTAGTAATAATCAGGTTTGGGAATTATTTGTTGGAGATATTTCTGAATATACTTGTTCTGAGGTTGGGGGATTTATAATTCAGGATTATGAAATATGCAATGGAGAAATTTTAGGTGTTAAAAATTCAGATTCTTGCTGTTCTATTGAAGGTGTTTTTGGATTTAGTGAAATTGGAAGATGTGATATTTTAAATGAATCTTTGGAGATTAATATTCTTGATTTAGATTCTGGCGATGAGTTTAATGTTGGAGAGACAATAAGTTTTAAAGTTGAAGTTAAAAATAATCTTGATGAACGATTGAAGTTTGATATTGAAGTTTATTTGTATGATATAATTAATGAAGATATTTTAGAAAAAGCAGATGAAAGTTTGAGGTTGGATAAAGGTAAAAAGAGTTCTATTTCATTTAGTTTAAAAGTTCCTCAAGATGCTGATGTAGATAGTGATAATGCGGTTTTTGTTAAATTAGTTGATGAAAATAAAAAATGCAATGAAGAATATGTTAAAGTTAGTCTTGTAAAAAAAGAACATCGAGTTGTTATCAATAAGGTGTTTCTTGAACAATTGAAAGATTCTCTTAGTTTAGATGTTGAGATTGAGAATATTGGAGAGAATGATGAAAATGTTGAATTTATTATTGAGAATAAGGATTTGAAAATATCTCAAACACAAACTCTTCAAATAGATTCTGGTGATAAGGAGGAAAAAGAATTTTTAATTAAAACACCTGTAGATGCAAATGGAACTTATGAAATAAAAATCCGAGTTCTTTATGAAGGGGGGGAAGATTATGAATTAAAGGAAATTGTTTTTGAAAATGGGGAGGTTGTAGAAAATCCTGAGATTGAATTAAGCGATGGTGATGAAGGTGGTTCTGGGGGAAATGTTTTAATTTATATTTTAGCTGGGTTTTTCATACTTGTTTTGCTGGTTATTATTTACTTGTTTTATTTTGGGATTTTTAAGAAGGTTTGAATTTAAATAAAATTAGAGTTTATGAATTGATAAAATTGCTTGTTACATAATTTGGGTTTATGAATCTAATAAATGTTCTCGTGAGAGATTTAGGACTAAGGTTCTGAAAAGATTTTGCGGAAATCCAAACTTATCTTATATGGTTGTTTGGATTTCTTCAAGAGTTGCTAAGTAGAGACTCTATATTTTATATAGCGAGGAAGTTTTATAATTAATATATACTCAAATTTATTTCTAGTTTTATAGACTATTAGGATAAATATATAAATATCATAACTTTAGTATGGAAATGAAAGTAGAATATGACCCAGAAGCTGATGCAGTATATATTTATTTTAAGGAAATAGAAAAAGGGGAAGTAACTCAGACTGTTTCATTAAATGATTCTGTAAATATTGATTTAGATGCTGAAGGCAGAACATTAGGAATAGAAATCTTGGATGCTAGTAAGAATTTGCCGGTTAGTGCAATAAAGTCTGCAGTGGCTGTTAATTAGAATTTATTAAGAGAATGGGATTGAAGTTTATTTTATTAATTTTATAATATCTTTGAGATAGATTTATTAACGGCCCTGCAAAACCTTTGCGGAAATTTATCCTAAGTAATATTAAGATAGGGGTAAATTTCTACAGGTGTTGCATAATACTTGAGATTATATACCTCGAAGAACAATTTTTTAATTAACTAAAGATTAGAAATCTTTGTCATGTTAAATAATTAAATTAAAATTTATGATGAGTTCTTACTACTTATTCATCATCTTGGGTTTCTGCATCTGGTTCTGAAGAATTATCTCTCCAGTCGTCCATGTCATCATCTTCTCCCATTTTTCCCTCCTTTGTTTAATAATAAAAATAAATAAATCCATAGTTTATAATGTTTTCTGAGGGTGTGAAACTGCCTGTTGTGGATCACAGAAGTTTTATTTATGAATCCCAAATATTTTTGAGAGGTTTATTTTCACAGCTCTGCAAGGATTTTGTGGAAATTCAACCCAAGAATAAATAAGATATGGTTGAATTTCTTCAGGTGTTGCCAGGATAAATTATTTATCTAACTAGTCGAAGTAATTTGAAGATTAATAAAAATAGAAAGACTTAAAAATAACTAATAAATAATATTTTAGAGGTGATTAGGACCTCAGACCGAATTCTGAGAAAATTAAGATGGGAAAACAAATAGAATCAACAAGAATGGGAAAAGAAATTATCCCAATTGAGTTAGTAGGTCAAAACGTAGATTATAGAGTTTTAAAAGATCCTCAAACACCTTCGTATCCCCCGGGTGATGAAGTTAGATATTCTGATGATTATTTAGCAAGATTAATCGAGAATTATCCTTTAAAAGATGTTCTTGGTGAAAGAATAGTTGCTATTGCGAAAAGAAGTTTTGATGGATTAGCACATTTTGTTATGGGTTCTCCGTTAAATAATTCTGAAGGAGAAGATATCTTAGCGTTTATGTTAATTAACAGTGCTCTTGCAGGGTTGTGGCAACCTTATGTTATGGATGTTCCAAAACTAACTGATACACAGATACAAACAGCAAGAGGGTATCTTGAAAGTGTTGAGAAAATCAGTCCAGATTATAATAGGGGGATGATTCAAGGAGGGGTTTTGTTTGGATTGTCCGTAGCTAAAAGAAGTGGATTTGCTTTACCGACTGAATTTGAAAATAAGGTGATTGTTGTTCCATCTCAAGAATTTGTGAGATATTGTGAATCAATAAAAAATAAGTAATTTGCAGATTATTAAATTATTTACTTTTAATCCTAACTTGATCAAAAAGATTTGTGACATCACCTTTTCTTAGGAGTTTGAATTTGTCGCATTCTTGTTTTAGATGATGCGAGAACTTTGTTTCAAAACCGACATTTTCTATATTTTTTCCTCTTTCTTTTACAGCCTGGATTGCTGGGACAAAATCTCCGTCTGAAGAAATTAAAATTGCCGTGTCGTAAGCATTGTTATGTGCAAGTCTTACCATATCTACTGCGAGGTGAATGTCATCTTCTTTAATTTGATAGGTAATTTTTCCGTCTATCTTTACTTTTTGCATTCTGCATAAAACTAATTTAAAATTAGGAATTCTGCTTAGTTTTTCAAAAAACTTTTGCTGTTTGGCGTAAGCTTGTGAATTTTTTTTCCTGTCGAGGGGGGCGTTGTAGTAATAGGTTCTGATAAGTTTTCTATCTCCTACAAGGAACTTGATAAATTTTTCAAAATTAAGGTATCTTAGTTTGAGAGAAGGTTTGAACATGTTTTTTATTATATGATAAAAATTATTTCCGTCAATGAAGATAACTACTCTTTCTTTGTTGTTTTCCATTTTTGATTATTAAATAAGAAGTATAGTATATAAATTTGAAAACCCAGGGTTGCAGTGCAATCCTGGGGTGTATATAATTATTATAGGTTGAGGGGGTATTTAAATTTTTCTATCAACAGAAAAATTTAAGTTTGTTATTTACTAATTATCTCTTATAAAATTTTTATGAATTAATAAATTGAAATCTAAAATTTCACCATTGTAAACTCATAAGTAATTACAAACATAGAGTAATGGAATATAGAGATTTTTTTGCAAAAGTGTTTATATATGTTTTTTGTCAAGATTTTTTATGGTTTATGAAAAGAGTTACATTTTCAGTGTTTTTCTTTCTCAAGAAGTTCATACTTTATTAATTGAAAGGAGGTTTATTAAATAAGAAAATGAAAAAAACTATAGCTTTATTGGCTATGGCTTTGATGGTACTTTCTATAGTGCCTGGTATCCTCGCTACAAGTGTTGGTACTGGAATTGGTATTGATATTGAAACAGAAGACTTTGCTCCACGAGTTTGGATGTGTGACAACAGAGTTGTTATGGATGACAATGGACAATATGGTCGAGTTTCTAATCCTGGACAAAATCTAACTGAGAGAATAAATAACTATGCCTTTGAAGGAGAACAAATATCCTGGAGTGTTCTTGTTATGGATAAAAACAAGATAGACCAAAATATAGATGTTTATGGAACTGTTGGAGATGTTCAAGGTGAAGGAAATGATATTGAAGTTAATTGTATAAGACAATCTTCACAACCTTCTGAAATACCTGGTTCTTGTAATGCAAGAATACAGGAAGAATATGTTCAATGGAATCCAGATACAATGGCAATGTTCACATGTACTCTTACAGTTGAAACACCAGACTCTATGTATGGTGAATACTGGTTAACAGTTGAAGCAATGGATGGAGATGGTTTAATGGGAACAATGGCTGAAAATGAATACTGGTATCTTAACCCGGTTATTGCTCTATCAATTGATGGAGATTTAACTTTTGATGAAGTTAGACCTGGAACAGATGCTTATTCATCTACTTTGTTAGTTGGAAATGATGCTGATGATGGTTCAGGAGTTATGCTTGATATGTTTATATCTGGTACAGACTTTTATGATTCATCTTCAAGTGGCGCAAGATGCCCAACAACAAACCAGCTTGAATTAGACAATGGTTTGACTGGAAAAGCATTCACGGGATTTAGATACTATGTAACAAATGGCGCTTATAATTCTGCACAAGATTTAGTAGTAAGTGGTGGAGATTTCCCTGGCGTTAGAAGGAAGGATGCTGAAGGATATTTGAACATTGTAAATACAATGGAATCTTTTAGTTCAAAATTCTACGATGATGCTGAAATTCTTCAAGTTCAAAAAGTTGCAACTAGTCCATACTATGCTGCAAATATTTTAGCACCTGGTGCTGAAATGGCATTAACTTTCAAGTTAAGTTTGCCTGAGCCATGTAATGGAGACTTTGACACAGGAAGTATTTATTTCTGGGGAGAAGCTATCTAAAGCCAAAAATTAATTTTTTATTTTTTATTTCAGAATTCCCTCGAGGGAGGGATAGTATCCCTCGTATCTTATTTAGATATATAAAAAACAAAGGAATAAAATGAAAACAAAAACAACAATCACAATATTAGGAATTTTGTTAATTGGAATAGCATTTCTTGGTTCTGTAAGTGCATATAAACTTGTTTGTTTGACATATGGACAGATACTTCCACCTGAATCTTCGCATCCGAGAAAAACTTGTTGGCATGACCAGTGTACTAATATATGCACAGATGATAATTATTATCCGACAAATCCTGATTATTGTTATGGAATGAGTGGTTGTGAATCTGTTGGGGATTTTGAACCTGACTTAACTGCACCAAACCTGACTGTGAATTCTCCTACTGATGGTGATTATTTTGGTTCGCGAAGTGTTTTATTTGATTTAGAATTTGATGAGCCGTCTTCTATTTACTGGATTGATAATATTAATGGGCGTGGATTGTGGAAAAAAATCTGTAGTAACTGCGATAATTCATATTTAAGGAGTTTAAGTTTTAAAGATGGTTTTAATAATATAACAATTATGGCAAAGGACAGAAATGATAATAATGTAACTGAGATTGTGAGTTTTACTGTAGATTCTAAAAAGCCAAAAATAAAAGGAACCGAGCCTCGGCGAGGTTTTGCTTCTGGGGAATTTGAGGTTCAGTATTCAGAAGAAAATCCTGCCTCGATGGTTTTGCATTATGGAAATGAGGGGGATTATAGAGAAGAGGTATTAGATCTTGAAGATGATTGCTGGGAAGAAAAAAGAAAACAATATTGCAAGACGGATGTTGAGTTAGGTGATTATGATGAAGAAGAAATTGAATACTGGTTTGAACTTAGAGATATTGCTGGTTCAGTTGCAGAATCAAAACATGTCTGGATAGAGGTTGATAATACAGACCCGGTAATTGTGAATAGTGAAGATTTTTGGGAGCAGGGTGAAGGAAGATATGCAAAATATATTTATTTTGATATTGAGATTGACGAAAAAAACTTTGATGAAGTTGGTTATAGATATGTTGATTCTCGTGGAAAGGAGAGATATAAAAGATTGTGCAGTAAATTGAGGGATGGAAAATGTATTGCGAAAAAATCATTTAGAGATGGGGATTATATAATCGATATTTGGCTTTGGGATGATGCTGGGAATTCAAATGTTTATGATGTTGGGTTTAGGGTTGAGTATTGATTTATAGAAAAGTTTAAATAAGTGAGCTCACTTATTCTTCTATGACTAATATAACGCTTTCAATTGAAGATAATGTTTATAACAAAATGAAAATGTTCTCTGAAATTAAATGGAGTGAGTTTGTTAGAAGATGTGTGCAAAAAAGAATAGCTGAACTTGAAAGTATAAAATCGCCGGTGTTTGCTGATGAAAATCTTCTTGCAGAAAATTGGTTAAGTGACGAGGATAATTTTGCATGGAAAGATTTGTAAAAGGAGACATTGTCATTACACCATTTCCCTTTTCAGATTTAAAATCTTTATTAAAAAGACCTGCGCTTGTTGTTGCTAATTTAAAAGGTGATGATTTGATTTTATGCCAGATTACTTCAAAAAAACATTCAGACCCTTATCAAGTTATGTTAAATGAAAAAGATTTTATAAAAGGAAAACTAAATGTTGATAGTTTTATAAAACCCTCAATTCTTTTTACACTTAGAAGTTCTATAATCTTATACATCGCAGGCAAAATTAATAAAACAAAAATCAAAGAAGTTGAAGATAAAATCTGTGATATAATTAGGGGTTAATTAGTTATTTTCATTTGTAAATTTTTTAGTTGATTATTGAATAAAGTTGCAAGAAAAATACTGCTAACAGATTGATGTTGCATTCATAAACTGAAAATAATAAGATTAGTCACAAAGTGACCAATAGGAGATTTTATCTCTAATCATATAAATACAAAATTTATAATTAGACCAATATGTTTATTTGGCGTTTGTTGTTATTGCTCTGAAGGACTTTCGCGGAAATTTGCCCTTATCTTATTTTATTCTTGGGAAAAATTTCCGCGGGAGTTGCTAAGATAAATCAATCAGCTAACCAGTCGAATGTTTTTGATATTAATAAATTTGGATTTCTATAATCTGCGATAATGATTTGAAATTGTTTTAATTATTTTGTTTTGGTGGTTGTTCAAAAAGGCTCATGGAAACATTTAAATAGTGTTATCAATTGATAATGTTATCAAGGGATAACATGGAACAAAAAGAATTTAGTTTTAATGTGGAAGAAATAATTACAAGAAGTCCTAGACTTGAAACAGTGATGATGTTGGAGCAGTTCATAAAAGAAAATAGCGGAGAGTTTAGAAAGACCGGATTATTTAATAATATTCCTAAAAAAATAATGTGGGGAACTTTTAATGTTATTCTTAAATATCTTTATGAAAACAACAAAATAGGAATTGATAAAGAGGGTTTTGTTATTTATATTTGGAATCCTGAATTAATACAAAAGTTCTTAAATAAAAAAAGATATTAGTCTTTATGAGGTTGGTTAAAAGAGCAGATAGAATTATCTTTGCTGAAGACAAAACAGAAGAAGCTTTTAATTCCTTGCTTGAAGAAGACTGGCTAAAGAAAGCAATTAATCGAGTTATGGATACCCTGAAGGAAAATGTTTTTTCTGGAGAGAAAATAAGAAAAGAACTAATTCCAAGGGAATATATTCAAAAATATAATATTGATAATTTATTTTGGTATAAGCTACCGAAAGGTTGGAGGCTAGTTTATTCTGTTGCTGGAAATGATATTGAAGTTCTTGCAATAATTATTGAATATTTTGATCATAAAAATTATGAAAGAAGATTTAAATATTGAACAACGCCAATAAAATTCATTAACTAAAAATATAAATAGTTGTATTGTTAATAATAATTATGGATGTTAGGGAGACTAAATTAGAACCAGGAGATATTGAGAGGATGTTAAGGAAGATGGGATTAGAGATTCAAATGGATCAATCTACAGGAGGAGTTGTTTTTGAAAAATGTTCTAAGTGTGGAAGACCTTATCATCGTCGGACATATACTTAAATGTGAGATTAATAAAATCTGTAAGCTACTCTAAATTAACTTTGAGGCATTCATAAATTTTAATTAATATAATTGGCGATAATGATTTGAAGTTGTTTTAATTATTTTGTTGGTTTAAACAGCTTATAAAAACATTTAAATAATCCTATTAACTAAAAGTTAATAACTATTAACAAACAGTAAATTGTAAAAATGAAAAAAAATAATACTGAAACTGAAATTTTAAAGATATTGTTAAAGCAATTCACAATAACTTGGACTATTACTTCTCTGGCTAAAGAAATTAATGTCAGCAGGGTTGGAATTTGGAAAGTTTTGAAAAGATTAGAAATTGAAAAGTTAATTATTCTTTCTTCAATTGGACAAGGGAAAACAAGCACGTTTAGTATAAATTTAAATTGGGAAAATCCGGTTTTAGAGAAGAGGTTATTTTTAATTTTAATTGAAGGAGCATTTAAACACCAAAAATGGATAAATAATTTTGAAGAGCTTAGTAGTAAAATAGATTTTTTAATTCTTTTTGGGAGTATTTTACACACCCCAAAAGAAGCTAATGATATTGATATTTTAGGGGTGGTTTCTAATAAGAATAATTTTTCAAGTATTGAAAAAATAATACAAAAGATACAAAAAACCCAAATTAAAAAAATTCATTCTGAAAATTTTATAAGAACTGAATTTAAGGAAGAGATTAAGAAAAAAAATAAAATATTCATTGATGCTATGAAAAAAGGGATTATCCTCTTTGGGCAGGAAAAATTTGTTAAATTCATAAAAAGTATCTTAGTAAAATGATAAGAGAATTAAAAGATTGTTTTGTAAGTGCTATTAAAGATGAGGATAAGGGTAAAAAACATAAGGGTTTGATTATAATTAAACCCAATAAAAAAATCGCAGAAGATTATATAAAAAAAGCAAAATTAAATTTGGAACTTTGTGATTTTTATAAAGAAAAAGGATTTGATTACAAGATTCCTGAAGAATGGTTTTACACTCTTTATTATTGTGCTTTGGCAATTTTATCTAAATTTGGAATTGAAAGCAGAAGCCAAAAATGCACAGCTTATTTTTTAAAGTATTCTAAAGACAATCATTTAATAGAATATGATGATGAATTTATTGATAGAATAATTGTTTATAGAGATAAAGAAGAAAAATCTGATGTTGATGAAAGAGAAAAAGCAAGATATAGTTCTTCAATAACAAGTAAAGAAATTGAAGCTAAATATAATGATATGATTGATGTTTGCAAGAGAGCAATTTTCCAAGTAGAAGAGATTGTATTTTCTGATAAGGAATTCAAAGTCCCAAAAGAATTATATGATTAATTTTTCTGTTGATTACTGAGAACAAAAGTAATTTAGGGATTTATAATTAGACCAATATGTTTATTTGGCGTTTGTCTTTGATGCTCTGAAAGATTTCTAATGAAATTTTTCCCTAGTATAAAAATAAATTTGGAAAAATTTCCGCGAGAATTGCCAAGATAAATCAGTAAGCTATCCAGTCGAATGTTTTTAGGCATTAATAGATTTTGATTTCTATAATCTGCGATAATGATTTAAAGTTGTTTTAATTATTTTGTTTTGGTGGTTGTTCAAAAAGGCTCATGGAAACATTTA
>CAZBOY010000020.1:0-15049 GCA_964493655.1 Candidatus Woesearchaeota archaeon
AATTAAAGAAGATTAAAGGCTACATTTATTTTTCGGTTAGTTATCGGACAGAGCCCCATAGGCAAAAGATTTATAAACCAAAATAATATGAGGTATTTGAGGGAATTAATGATTTCGGTTGTTTTTTCCCTCACCTATAATTTACTAAAATTAATTCTAATGAATTAAAATGGAAGAAGATTTAAAAAAGAACATCCTAAAAACCGGCACAAGTTTAGTTGGAATTGTCTGCAAAGGGGGAGTTGTAATGGCTGGAGATAGAAAGACAACTGCCGGCGGACAGATAGTTATGCACAAGAACACTTCAAAAGTTGTTAAGATAAATGACTATGTTGTTGTTTCTGGAACTGGGAATTCTTCAGATATCATATTGTTTAGAAAATTAATCGCTGCAGAATTAAAACTTAAAGAATTAAGAGACAAAAAAAGACCGACAGTTAAAGAAGTCGCAAATTTGATAGGAATGATTTCTTATAAAAACATAAGGCAACCTTCAATGATACCTTTTATTGCAGGCCTAATGGTCGGAGGGGTAGATGAATCTGGAGAAGTCGGACTATATTCTGTAGAACCTGCAGGAGGAGTTACAAAAATAGATGATTTTGATGCAAATTTTTCTTCAGGAATGCCCTACATTTTAGGATTACTAGAAAGACAATATAAAAAAGACCTTAGTGTAGAAGAAGGAGTAGCACTTGCAATTGAATCAATAAAAGCATCAAGTGAAAGAGACACAGCATCGGGTTTTGGGGTAGATGTCTTCACAATAACAAAAGAAGGGATAAAACAAGTTTCAAAACAAAAAGCAGAATCTGTTTATAGTGAACAGATTGCTTAGATAAATTATAGTAACAAATTAGATTAAATGACCGATATTTTAAAAACAATTGAAACAGAACTGCCGAGGGGCGGTGTGAAATCTGCAAATTTTGAAGGTGCAAACATAGTTGTTTACACAGATAATAAGAAATTTTTTCAAGAAGGAGAAGATGACATAAAAAAAGTTGTAAATCTAATTAAAAAAAGAGTAGAACTTCGGGCAGATGAATCTATTTTAATGAATCAAGAAGAAGCAGAAAAAGAAATAAGAAAAATTATTCCAGAAGAAGCAGAAATCACCCAGATAATTTTTGATATTCAAAGAAGTGTATTAATAATTGAAGCAAAAAAACCAGGATTAGTAATAGGAAAATCAGGTTCCTTGCTAAAAGAAGTAAAACAAGAAACTTTTTGGACACCCCAAGTTCAGAGAAGTTCCTCAATAAAATCAAAAATTACAGATAACATCCGTTCAGTTTTATATCTTAATAACAATCAAAGAAAAAAATTTCTAAATTCAATAGGAAGAAAAATCTACAAAGAATGGAATCCTGAAAAAAGAGACTGCTGGGTAAGATTAACAGTTCTTGGAGGGGGAAGGCAGGTAGGACGTTCGTGTATGCTCTTACAGACTCCTGACTCAAAAATTTTAATTGATTGCGGGGTTGATGTCTCGGCAAATAATTCAGACAGATTCCCCCATTTTGATATACCTGATTTTAACATCGAAGCTATTGATGCTGTAATAATTTCTCACGCACACTTAGATCACTCTGGATTAGTTCCATATTTATACAAAATGGGTTACAAAGGTCCTGTATATATGACTCCTCCAACAAGAGACATTTCAGCATTACTTGCACTTGATTTTATTGGTGTTGCATACAAACAAGCATCAGTACCACTCTTTTCTTCAACAGATGTTAAAGAAATGGTAAAACATTCTATTTGCTTAGATTATAATGAAGTGACGGATATAACGCCTGATATGAGAATTACATTTTACAACGCCGGACACACTCTGGGGTCTGCAATGATTCACTTTAATATTGGAAATGGCTTACATAATTTTCTTTATACTGGAGATATGAAGTTTGGAAAAACAAAATTATTAGAACCTGCGGCAAGTTATTTCCCAAGATTAGAAACCTTAATGATTGAATCCACTTATGGGGGTAAAGAAAACACCGCCCCACCAAGAAAAGAAGTAGAGGAAGATTTAATAAATTTTGTAAAAGGAATTATAGAGAAAAAAGGGAAAGTTCTTATCCCTGAATTAGGTCTTGGAAGAGCTCAAGAAACAATGCTTATCTTAGAACAAGCGATGAAAGAAAAAAAATTACCTGAAGTTCCAATTTATATTGATGGAATGATATGGGATATTAATGCTATTCACACAACTTACCCTAATTTTTTATCTCGTGCAGTTCGTGCATCTATTTTCCAAGATCAAAATCCTTTTGTATCTGATGTTTTCAAACAAGTAGGTTCTTCACAAGAAAGAAAAAATGTAATTGAAGGAGGACCTTGTATTGTTCTAGCAACATCTGGAATGCTTGTTGGAGGTGCGTCTGTTGAATATTTAAGAGAATTTGCAGATAATTCAAAAAATGGAATTTGTTTTGTATGTTACCAGCCACCAAACGGACTCGGACGGCAGTTGCAAGAAGGACAGATAAAAGAAGCGAAATTTGATGTCAACGGAAAACAAGAAGTTGTTCCAATAAAATTCCAGGTACATACAGTAGAAGGGTTTTCAGGACATTCCTACAGAGACCAGCTCCTTTCATTCATAAACAATATTAACCCAAGACCAAGAAAAATTATTATAAATCATGGAGAAGTTTCAAGATCCCTTGACCTCGCATCGTCAATTTATAAAATGCAAAGAATCGAAACAGTTGTTCCAAAAAATATGGAAACTATTAGGTTGAAGTGATTTTTTTGAAAGTTCAGTCCATTAACAAAAAGGCATCTATAATCCAATTTATGAATCTCGCAATAAAACATCAACGGGTTATCAGTCATTACTAAATTTTTTTGGTGGGGCAAAAATGTGAGAGTGAGTGAAGCGAACGGATTTTTGCAGGGGTTATGAGAACTAATTTTCGGTTTGCTGGTGACATAGGTCACATGGTTCTACAGAGGAGTTTAACACATAACAATTTAAAAACCATCTAAGTCTTATTATTTTTAGAAAAGAGAAAATGCTAGAAAGAATAATAGAAAAAACAACATTTAAAGATGCAGGAATAATTCTTATTTCAGCGCTTGCAATAATTAGTTTGTGGAGGGGAATATGGGGGTTAATGGATATATACTTATTTCCAACTAAGAAAACAATTAGTTTAATAATCTCTATTTTATTCGGACTTATTATTTTATTTTTAATTGCAATGCACAAAAATAAAAAGGTAAAATGGAGGAAAGGAAATAACTGAAGTTCACTCAGCAAAAAAGGTGAACATCAATAAAACCTAAGGTTTTCCTAAGAATGAAACACAACATAAAAATAACCGCGATTTTGCTTGGAATGTTTTTAGTAGCGCAGATTATTGGGTTAATCATAATCAGTGCCTATACCCCACAGATAAAACAAATAATAAATCCAGAAACCGGGGAGCTTGAAAACATAACTGCAAATCAGCTTCCTTACGGAATGCAACCACCTCAAATCGACGCTGGTCCGAGTTTAATTTCAATAGTAATTTCATTTATAATTGCAATAACCCTCATTCTTATTTTATCAAAATACAAATGGAAATTTTTAATTAAGGCCTGGTTTTTTGTTGTTGTTATTATTGCTTTAGGGATTGCACTAAATGCATTTTTAAAATATAGTTTAACAAGCTCGGCACTAATCTCTCTTATAATAGCACTACCTCTTGCATTTTTCAAAATCTACAGACAGAATTTTCTTATTCATAACATCACTGAAATTTTTGTTTATCCAGGAATTGCAGCAGTCTTTGTCCCAATCCTGAATATCTGGACAATAATAATACTCCTTGTTCTTATCTCGCTCTACGACATGTGGGCTGTCTGGCATACAGGAATAATGCAAAAAATGGCGAAATTTCAAATCCAAGAATTAAATATTTTCGGAGGTTTTTTTATTCCTTCTGTAAGCAAAAAAGTCAAAGAACAAATTAAATTCCTAAAACAAAAATATAAAAATAAAATTCCCCCTAAAGTAATAAAGGATAAAAAATTCAGAATAAAACTTGCGATTCTCGGTGGCGGAGATGTTGTTTTCCCAATAATAACTGCAGGAGTTTTTCTCAGAGCAATCGGAATCATCCCAGCATTATTTATAATTCTCGGGGCATTTGCAGGACTTACTTATTTGTTTATCACTTCTGAAAAAAAAGCATATCCTGCAATGCCTTATATCACAACAGGAATTTTTATTGGAATTGTTTTGTGGTGGATTTTGAGAGCTTTTATTTGATTGGAGAATAAAATTGCAACGATTATTCTAACAAATAAACTCTTAAAAAACTGCTAAAGATTATTTGGGTATTACTAAAATTTATTAATTGATAAAAATCTTCGTTAAAAATTCATCTATCCTGCTCTGTAAAGCTTCTAGTGAAATCCAAACTTATTTTAGATGATTGTTTGGATTTCCGCAAAAGTTGCCAAGATAAATAATCTCTGCTACAAATCGAAGAGTATTTTGTTATTAATAAAAAATAAAAATTATTAAAACTATAATCCGCGACAAAGTCGCCAATATCAACGAAGTTGGGGGGGGGGGTTCATACTTCTAGAAGTAAGTAACAAGTAACCACTTACAAAAGACAACACCCCGAAAGGTTTTTAAAGGGATTTTATTTGTGATTAGTAGTAAAATGGAAGACACATACAGACCAGGAGATGCGCGAGGAGCATTACAATTACTTTTACAAAAAAGAAAGGTAGAAGAAGCATTAGCATTTTATAGTGCTCTTAGACCTGAATTAAAAAGAGAATTAAGTCCTAAAAATTATCGGGATGCATTAAGAAGTGTAAGACAAGCAAAATTAGAAGAAACTCCAGAATTATTAGAAGATGCTATAGATGCTATGTGTAGGGGTGTCGCACCTCATTATCCTTCAGAATTAATAAGGGTTGCTGGAAAAGACCCAGGAATAGAAAAAATAGATAGGTTTTACAATTTGGAAAAATTACATTTGGAAATATTTATGGATAAGGGACCAAAAAGACCTAATTTTTGGACAAGGGGAGAAAGAATAGAATCCAGACCTAAAGAAGATGACCCATTAGGCGTGACTAGATATCTTAGAGAAAAAGGGGGGGATGAGCAATAAAATGCAAATGAAAATAGAACTTGTCAAGAAAATCAGAGCAGACTTTGATTTGAATATTTATGAAACTAAAGTTTGGCTTGCTTTGCTTTCAAAAGGAATTTCATCTGCAGGCGAGATTGCAGAAATGTCTGGTGTTCCTCGTTCAAGAACTTATGATGTATTGGAATCACTTGAGAAAAGAGGATTTGCAATTGAAAAACTCGGCAAACCAATCAAATACCTAGCAGTAAAACCTGCAGTTGTAATTGAAAAACTTAAAAATAACACAATAACACGCGCAGAAGAAAAAGTAAAAACTCTTGCAAATCTTAAAGACACAAAAGAATATGAAGAACTACAGGAACTACACAAATCAGGAATTATACCAATCAAACACCAAGACCTTTCAACATCTCTAAAAGGAAAATCAAATTTCTATGCACAACTTCGAGACACAATTGAAAACGCAGAAAAATCCGCCTACATAGTTTCTTCAGAATACGAACTAACAAACAAAGAGAAAATGTTCGCAGACCTTTTTTCAAAATTAAACAAAAGAAAAATTGATGTCAAAGTAATAATTCACGACAGCCAAGAAATCGCAGAAAAACTTACAAAAAAATTCAAAGTCCCAATCAAAAGCAAAAACATAAATGCAAGATTTTTAATTGTAGACAGAGCAGAACTTTTATTTATTGTAAACCCGAACAACAAATACGAAGATTTCGACCACGGAATTTGGATAAACTCCTCATATCTCGCTAACTCCATTGCTTATATGTTTGAGTTAGTTTGGGGAAGTGATTATGTTCCAGCTAAGATAAATTCAAAATTAAAAGAATTAGGAAGAGGGAGAGAATAAAATGCCATTTTATACAACCGAAGATGTATCAAGAATTGTAAAAGGATACAAAACATTTGAATGTGCAGAAGAAGCTTTAAGAAAAGGAAATAAGGGTATTGCTGCTTATTGGAAAGGAGTTTATGAAAGGCAATTTTGTGATAGTGTTCCAGTAGAAGTAAGAGAAGAAACTGGTTATGATTATCCTAAATTAAAAGAACTTGAAGAATTAGCTGAGCAAATTAACACAGAACCAGAAGGAGAAAGAAAATAAAATGGAACAAAAAGACCCTAGAGATATGCCAAAATTACCAAAATCAATGGTAGAAGTAAGGGAAAAAGTTTTAGAATTAAAAGTTGGAGAAGAAGTTACAATCCCAGGAACAGAAGAGGATTTGAGAACATTCCCTGCTTGTTTATTTGCTCCAGGAAAATAAACCTTGCCCCAAGGCAGAGTATATGAAATTGGTTTCTATTGTAATAGTTGTAAAACATTTAAAAGATTAGGATAAATTATAAATAACCTTTAAGATTATATTAAACATTAAAATGGGATTAGTAAAAAGATTATTAAGGATTTTTAGACAAGATTCTCCAGAAATACACTCTTCTTTTAATGATGATTCACATGGATATAATGTAAGATTATCAAGACATCTTTCAGCAAGAGAAGTTTATGTATCTATAGAAAATACTAAAACAAAAAAAATTAAAGATTATCATTTAAACGGCGAACTTGAAGGAATTCCTACTTCTGTAAGTGCAAGATTCTCACACAGCAAAGATAATCCTAGAGTTATTTTAGATATACAATATGGGGAAAGAGGACATAATCAAAGCATAGAATTAGTATTACCTTAATAAAATAAGGAAATCCCACCTCAATTAAAAACCTAATAAAAAATTTATTTTCTAATCAGAATAACCACCCCACCCCCCAAACCGATAATAAATTGCCCGAAGGGCAACTAGGTGTGCCGCTAGGCACATTTATAATAAGCTTGTCTAGCAACAAGCCAAAATGTGCTTCGCACCTTAGTAATTTATTAATCTCTCTTCTCTCAGCAAAACTTATTTGATTGTCTTTCAAGCAATCCACAAAAAGTTCGAAATCCCCATCTCCCCAGCAATCATCATAGATTTTTTAAAAACATTTTCAATATCAATTTTCTCTTTAGCCCAGGCAAACCCGGCTTTTTTATAAATTTTCCTCCGAACTTTTTTAAATGCACCAACTGCTTTTTTATCAGACAGTGAAGGCCCACGAACATCAATCACTTTTTTCTCTCTAACTCTCAAAAATGCTTTTGCCTCACTCCCCTCACCAAAATAAACAAACTCACTTGCAGCAACTTTCTGCTTTTTTCTTTCTAATTCCTTAATTAAAAACTTAAAAAACTTCTTCATTTTTGTTCCAGCAATATCTCCACCCTGGCGATTTGTTTCAAATTTCAATTCAATAAATTTTCCTTTCTTTTTCTTAAATCTCTCAACATCAAAATCTTTTTTCTCAAAAAAATCATAAGAAGGCTTTTTCAAAAACCCTTTAGCAGAACTCAAAAATCTTGAAAAAGTTTCCTCAGATAAACCAGCGCAAACATTTCTATATTTATAAGTTGGATCAACAACTACTAACGGCGACTGCAATTTACTGGTATTTATTTCGTTTCGAGTTTCCCACTCATTTTTAAAATTTTTTTCAATATCTACAAACTTCTTTTTTTGAATCCCTCTTAAAAATTTTACAAAGCTACCAAAATAAATAATTAAAAGTTCAAGAGCATAACCAGAAAATCCAGAAATATAACTCTCAGCCCCATAACAGTCATTAGCATAACAAAACACTTTTGCTAATTTTATTTCATCATGTAATTTTTTATTTTTCTGTAATTTTCTCCGAACATAACTAACATGACTTAAAGAAAAATCAGTAACATTTTGCACATCTTCGGCTTTCTTAACTTTAACAACAGGAACAATCTCTACTAGTACGTCGCTACTTTTAATTTGAAAATAATCTCGCGAACCATGTAGTTTTTTCAATTTTAAGTTCTTCTTCCTCAAAATTTCCTCTAATTTACGTGTTCCTTCTTCATTATCAAATACTACAAAAATATCAACATCTTGCATTCTTTTTTTAATCATAGTGCCTTTTGCCAGACTACCCCCCAGAGTAGAATTAGGAATTTTTTTACAAAAAATATCTGCAGTTTTTTTCAACATCGCCTCCTCTTTTTTTGAAACTGAAATTTGCTCAAGAACCTCATTTAAAACTGAATTAATTGTCATATCTAGAAGAACAAATTAATGTTTATAAATGTTTGAGAATGTAAAGTTAATCACCCTACATTCATAGATAAAACCTAAAAATTTACAAAATTAAGTTTAGTAATCTAATAAGGGTTTGTTGAAGAGATTATCCTTGATGCTTTGTAAAACTTTTATAGAGACAAAAACTGCCAAGATAAATAATTTATACCTTTGATGAGGTGTTGAAGATTAATAAAAATTAAAATTTGATTATATCCCCAAAGAAGCATTTATAAAATATAAAATACAATAACTTTTATGAAAAAGATGAGGTGGGTGATTAGTATCCTGTTGGTAATTTTATTTGTTAATTTTGTTTCAGCAGATGTGGATGTTCGCAATTTGACTTTGAATAAAAAATATGCCCCTTATGATTTGGTTTCCGGAATTATTAATTTAACAATTGAAGAGGAAGAGTTGAGTGCGGAGTTTAGTTCAAATCTTTGGGAGGGTGTTATTTCTCTTGAAGATTTTTTAAATGAAAATAGTGCTTATTATGAATGCAATCCTTTTGATTGTTCTTCAAATTATGAGGCATCTGGTTCTGGTTCAACTAGCAAGATAATTAATCTTCAGAATTATAAAAAAGAGATAGTTGGATTTGTTTTAAATGACGACGATGTTTATGATATTTCTTCTTTAAGTTTTGATATTGAAAGTAATTTTGCTGAAGGCGGAAAGGTTCCGTTGAAGTTTGAATTTTTTGAAGATGATTTTGTTGTTTGGGAATATAAAGAAGTTTCTAATGATTATTCACGTGAGCAAAGCTGGGGGTGTTGGGGGGGTTTAGAAAGCCAGCAAGTTGAAGTTAAAAATACAAGGTTTTGTAGTAAGATGAATGTTTCAGAAACTTCTTCTCTAAAAGTTGGTGCAAATATTTCTGTTGGAAATGGAAGCGGAACTGTGGATATGATTGTTTATGATGAGTTTGGAGATTCAATTGGTTCTTGTGATGATGGCGGATTTAATCCAAGTACTGGGGGAAATTCTTGTATGATTAGTTTTGATGAAGGTTTAGAAACTGGAAATTATTATGTATGTCTTGAAGCAGATACAGATACTGGATATAAAATTTCAAGAGAATCAGGTAATGTAAATAATTCCTGTGGTTGGTCTCAATCCCTCGGGGATTTTTCAATACCTTCAAGTTTTTCAAAGGATTTTCCAATTTTTATTAAACTTCCTAATTATGCTTCTTCTTCTGGACTAAAACAGCATTTTATCGATGAGGTAATTAATGATGAAGATTGTGATGATGGTTTTTGTTGGGATTATGTTTTAGAGGCTGCAAATTATTTTATTTATAATAAATGTGTTGGTTCTGATTCTTGCGTGCTTCCAATAACTGTTTCAGGAGTTTCTCAATCTTTAACTATTTCAAATATTAATTTAGATTACAGAACTGGAACAAGCAATGATAATGTCCCGAGAGATATAAATAAGATTTCTATTCTTAATAAAATTCCACCTGTTCTGGATTTTTCAGGAGTTCTTGAACTTGAATGGCTTGGGTTTGATGTTGGAAAAGCAGGGAAAAAAGATTTTGTTTTAGAGTTAGGGAGCGAAGAATTAATTGATGAAGAAATAGAAGTTTTAAATGTTCCAATTATAAAATCTGTTTATCCCACAAATCCTGCTGCAGGAATTATGACTACTTTTAGTGTGCAGGTTGATGGAAATGCTACTTCTTATTTTTGGGATTTTGGGGATAATTCTAGTGAAACTACAACGACAAGTTTTGTTAATTATATGTATAAAGATATTGGGGCTTATACTTTGACTATTAATCTTACTACTGGCAATTTTACAACTTCTAAATCTTTTACAATTATTGCTGGTTCTCCGAGGGATGTTGTCGGTACAATTTTAAAAGATAAAAGGAAATTTTTAAATGAATCTCAAAAAGATATTCAAGGACTTGCTTCTTGGTTAAGGGATGAGCTTGAGGCTCTTGTGCAAATTGATTTTTATGAAAATGAGTTAGACACATTAGAATTAAGAATTTCAAATGCTTTTTCAGATGAGGATTATTTAGATATTGCGATTGAACTTTATGAACTTAATGTGCCTCGGGCTGTTTTTATTTCAGAGACTGGTGTAATACCTTTTGTTACAGACCTTGCAGATATTGATGTTGCTCCGGTTATTGCAATAGCAGGGGGAACTCCGGGAGATTATGCTAATGCAATTTCACAGTGGCAGAGAGATAATATGAATGTTGTAATTAGTAATCAAAAAATTTCTGTTTCCTGGTCTGAGGGTGGTTTGGAAACTGTGATGAGTGTTTATGATATTGATATTGATTCGAGTTTTGATGGCGAAAGTTATTTTGTAATTGGCGCATTATTTGAAGATTTAAATTTGAATACTGGTGAACCAAGAAAAGCAGGGGATTATAGTGTGCTTGTTCTTGATAAATTTGCAGAGGAGCAATTGATTTTTTATGTTTTGAGTGATGGAGACCTTGTTTTTTATGCTTCTCCAAAATTAGGTTGGCTTCCTACTGCAGAAGAAGTTGATGTTTGTAATAATAATGGAAAATGTGATGAAGGTGAAGATTCTGGAAATTGTTCTGATTGCAAACCTTATGTAAAAGCATTATTGTATATTTTCTTTGTTTTTGTTTTTGGTTTGATTGTTTATACTGTTTTGCAGATTTGGTATAAGACAAGATATGAGTCGAGCTTGTTTAAGGATAGACGGCAGTTGTTTAATGTTTTGATGTTTATTGATAATGTACATGCACAGGGAATTGGCGACGAGGAAATTAAAAAAAGGTTGAAGGGGCAGGGGTGGTCTGGAGAGAAAATTGCATATGCTTTGAAAAAATCTAGGGGGGAAACAACTGGAATGTATGAGATAATTCCTGTTGAACCTGTTTTGGCTTGGTGGAGGCAGAGGCAGGCTGAGAAGAGAGTGAATCCTGGAAGGGTTTGATAATGGATTTATTTGTTAGAGTTTTAATAAAATTTATTAATTTGTAAAACTTTTTAGGGTAGTATTTATCATAATGCTTTGTAAAACTTTTGTTTCTATAAAAGTTGCTAAGAACAAATAATCATTCTCACAAGTTAATTATTTATGAGATAATTAATAAAAATTTAATTCATTTTAGTGATAATTCTTTTGGAGTATTCTCTATGGATGTTTGAAGTACCCTACCCCACTATAGAAATCTTAATAAACTATAAACAATCCTCTAAATTATGGTGATAAAGATTATTAAAAATTTTGCGAGGAGAATTTTTTTTGCACTTCTAAGAAGGAAGGGAGAAATTAAACTTGGTTTTTACGGACCTCCTAATGCTGGGAAGACCTCGCTTGCTAATAGAATTTGTAAAGATTGGATGGGGGAGGAACTTGGGAAGGTTAGTAAAATCCCGCATGAGACAAGAGAGGTTCAGTTTAAGGAAGAAGTTGAAATTGAAAAAGATGGGAAGAAGTTGAAATTTAAATTAATTGATACTCCGGGAATTGCGACTAAGATTGATTTTGAAAACTTTATGAAATTTGGTTTGAAAAAAAAGGAGGCACAGAAAAGAGCAAAGGAGGCGACGCATGGGATTATTGAATCTATTAAATGGCTTGATGATGTAAATGCTGTGATTATTGTTCTTGATTCTAGTATGAATCCTTATTCACAAGTTAATGTTACAATTATTGGAAACTTGGTTGCGAGGGAAATTCCTATTTTGATTGTTGCTAATAAAATTGACTTAAAAAAAGCAAGTACAAAAAAGGTTGCAGTAGCATTTCCTGAATATAATGTTGTAGGGATTTCTGCGAAAACTGGAAAAGGCATGGATGAATTTTATGAAGAATTATTTAGTTTTGTTAGGAAAGTTGGATAAGGTTGAGAAAAGATTTAAATATCTATTAAAACACATACATAGAGATGGTGAGTAAAAAAAGAGGGAAAATGAAAAAGAGAAGTGGTTTGGGAAAAGACTTGACAATTCATTTTATGCCTTATTCTGAAATTGCAGGTGAGGATACAATTTCGAGAATTAAAAAAATTATGGGGCTTATTCTTGAGGGGAAGATAATTATTTTGCAGGGGAGATTGAAGCCTGAAGAAGAAACAAAACTTATTGAACATACAATGACTTTGGTTGGAAATATTAAAGGATTTCAAGGAATTGAAATTGCTGCGATTTCTGGAGGTGAAAATAAAAATTTATTTAATCGAGTTAGATATAATATTGCGCGGATACTTATTGGTGAGCAAGATGCAGTAACAATAATTGGGCCTGCAACACTTGTTAAAGAGATTAAGAGAAATCCGAAGAAGATTGAGTTGATGCTTGAGGGGAGATAGTTTTTTTAGGATTTGCTATAGCCAAAAAATTTAATAACTTCTATTTCTAAGAATAATTAGTAAAAATGCCTATACCCTTTCATAAATTAAATATCTTGAAAGAGAATTAGTTAGCTAAAGTAGAAAATGCCAATGACATTTTTCACTTTGGCATAATCAAAAATAAATAAACAATACTGCAAAGCAAAAAATGCTAATGCCATTTCATAAATTAAATATCATAACAAAAAAATTAGTTAATTCATAAAATGCCACACCAATGTGTTCACTGCGGGAGAATTATTGATATGGGTAGTCGGGAGATTCTTGATGGGTGTGGGGAGTGTGGCCGGAGGTTCTTTTTTTATATTCGGGATGAGCAGGCAGCTGCGATGAAAGAGCAAAAACAAATTGAGAATGTGTTTCCTGGTGAAATCGCTGTCGGTGATAAAAAAGAAATGGAGAAAGAAGTGCGAGATATTCTCGGAATTGAAGATGATATGAAGCCGGTTATTCTTGATTTAGAATCAGTTAGAGTCCTTTCCCCTGGTAAGTTTGAAATTGACCTCGTGAGTTTAATGAACCGGAAGCCGATTATTTTTAAGTTAGAAGAGGGTAAGTATGTTATTGATTTGGAGAGTGGGTTGAAGGGTGGGAAAAAGGTTGATTGAGTTTTTTTATTATTTCTTAAATTATCTTTGATTGGTGGGTTGGCTTATTTATCTTGGCAGTTTTTGTTTCTATAGGGGTTTTTCAGAGCCTAAACATAAATATAAAATCTTTGGCTTTTCTTGTTTATCCCCATAGAAATCCTTAAAAATGGAGAATATAACTAATTTCATGGAAGATTATGAAAAATTATTGGAGGATGTGTATAAGAAGGTTAAGAGGGTTGAGTGTAGCGAGAGATTTGAGATTTTGGGTGTGGAGGGGCATCATGAAGGTGACAAGACAATTGTAACTAATTTTCAGCAAATTGTAAGGCATTTACGAAGACAGCCACAACATTTAGCTAAGTTTTTATTTAAAGAACTGGCTACATCTGGGGAGATTGTTGGGGATAGGTTAATTTTAACTAGGAAGGTGTCTTCTCAAAGAATTAATGAAAAAGTAAAAGAATATACCTGCGAATATGTTTTATGCAGTAAATGTAAAAAGCCAGATACTGAGTTAATTGAAGAGGCTGGTAAGAAGTTCTTGAGATGTTTAGCTTGTGGAAATAAAAAGCAGGTTGTTTAGAAAGCTTTAAAATGGGGTTTTTCTTATATATCTTAGTTAAATTAAGGAGAAAAAATGGTAAAAGGATATTGTGTTGTCTGTAAGGCAAAAGGTGTTGAGATGAAAGATCCTGTGATTGAGAAGACATCCAGAGGCGGTTATATGGCTAAAGGAATATGTTCAAAATGCAACAAGACTAAAATGTGTGCAATGATGTCTCAGGAAAATGCCGAAAAAGCAATTAGTTCAGGCGAAGCTAAAAAAGGATATTAATTTTTTATCTTAATTTTTATTTTACTAAGTTTTTTATAGATTTGTTTAAATGGGGGATTTAGTAATAGCTTTCTGGTTTAAGTAAAATGATAAAAAGATTAAAGAATAAGATAAGACAGCATTTAGAAGAGGTAATTGAGCTGAAAACTTCTCCTCATTCTATTGCTATGGGTTTTGCACTTGGGACTCTTATTGCAATACTCCCTACTTTTGGGTTAGGGATTTTTATTGGCCTTGGTGTGATTTTTATTTTTAAAAAAGTAAGTAAGGTTTCTATGTTAATTGCTTTTGTAATATGGAACCCCTTAGTTCTTGCTTTGATGTATCCCGTAGACTATGTTGTTGGAGATTTTATTCTTAGAGGTATCCCAGTCAAAACTTACAAAACCGAAATTTTAAACAAATTATTTGTTTATTCTAGGAGATTTATAGTAGGAAGTATAATCAATGCAGTTATTATTTCAATAATGAGCTATGTTCTAGTATTGTACTTTGCTTATAGGTATCAAAGAAAAAGGGTTAAGGGTTTTAAGGAAGAGATAATCAAGTTAGAAGAAACCCTTGAGGTTAACTAAGGGATTATTGATTCCGACAAACATTTAAATATCTTATCGCTTTTTTTAAATTATGTTAGTTAAAGTTCATAAGGGTTATAGGGTGTGTGTGGCTGTTTGTGACTCTGATTTAATTGGTAAGAAATTTGAAGATGATTTGCGTCAGATTGATTTGACTGGGACTTTTTTTCAAGGGGAAGAGAAATCTATAGAGGAAACTAGAAAGATTTTGTTTAATGCTAAGAGTGAGGATGCAAGTTTTAATTTGGTGGGGAATGGGGCAGTTGGTTTGGCGAGAGAGCTGGGGATTGTTGGTGGGGAAGTAATGAAAATCAAGGGTGTGCCTGTTGCTTTGGTTTTGTTGTGAGGTTAGTTATCTAACAAACCCTGGAATTTATTCTCTCCTAATACCCTACAGCTTGCTGTAGGGATAAAACTATAAATT
>CAZBOY010000021.1:0-13307 GCA_964493655.1 Candidatus Woesearchaeota archaeon
TTAATAATGTTAATTTTGTTAAAGTAGATATAGAAGGAGCAGAAGCTGAAATTTTAGATGATTGTTTGGAATTAGTAAAAAAAGGAACTAAATTTGCAATTGCTTCATACCATATGTATGAGGGAGTGCAGACTTATAAAATAATTGAAAAGTTTTTCAAATCTCAAGGAGTTAAAGTTAAGACAGAGTATCCTCGACATTTGACTACTTATTTTTAGGAAGTTTAATTTATTATCTCAACCCAACAAGAAACAAACACCCCAAGAAGATTTAGAAGAGTTTTTAGATGAAGAGGTTGGGGATGGATAATTCTTAAGGGGTGTTTGAATATAATAATTTTTATAAAGGTGGTTTGCTGTTTTTTTTAGATGGGAAAAATAAACAGATTTGTGAGAGAATATGCAAAAGGAATGAGATCTTTTATTTGGGATGAATAAGGCCCAAATATTGGAGGAATTTTTTTGTTGGCGGGAATTGCAAACTCTATTTGTTCTGGAGGGGAGAATTATACTGTTGCCTTGGAGCTTTCTGGGTGTGGACTTCTGATTCAGAGAATGATGAACAAATATCATAGAAGAAATCTTCAGAGAGAGATAGGGCGGTTAGGAGAAAAAATTAGAGATTTAGAAAAATAAGCTAGGTAGTAAATCACAACAATCCATATAAATCCCGGATTTCTAAAAAAATCATGCAATCTCATGAACAAACCTTTACAGGCAAAAACATCCTGATAACCGGCGGGCTGGGTTTTATTGGGAGTAATCTTGCTATTCGGCTAGCAGAATTAAATCCTGCGAAGATTGTTATTGTTGATAGTTTGGTGGAAGGGCTTGGGGGAGATTTGCAAAATATTTCTGAAATAAGAGAAATGGGGAATGTTGAGATTTTTTATGGAAAAGAATGGGATATAAGAAATATTGAAAAAATGAAACCACGAATTAAAGAGGCTGATTTTATTTTTAATCTTGCTGGTTCGGGTAAGCATACTGGATTAGATGAAAAAGATTTAGAGTTTGATACAGATGTAAATTTTATTTCACAGGTTTTGTTTTTAGAAGCATGCAGACAGGTGATGATTGAAAGTCCTGAAAAAAAACTTGGGATGGTTTTTGCAGGAACACGGGACCAATATGGAAAGGTTCCTCAACAGGATTTGCCTGTTAAGGAGAATTATCTTCCTAAAAAAATGACTGATTATCAATCAATTAGCAAGAATGCAATTGAGGCGCATCATCTTGTTTTGCATAATGTTTTGAAAGAGCAGGGAATTGAGGGAGTTAAGATTTCTTCAATTAGGATTACAAATACTTACGGGCCTCGGCAATCTTCAAAAGCCAGTGCGGTAATTCCTGTTTTTATTGAAAAATGTCTTGCTGGAGAAACAATTGAGTTGTGGGGGGGTGGTTGTGTTTTGCGAGATTTAAATTATGTTGATGATGTTGTAAACGCTTTTTTATTAGTTGGGGGGAGTGAAAAAACAGGAGGAGAAATTTATAATTTAGGTTGTTGTATTGGTGCACTTGGAATGCAAAATGCAATTGGTGGAAATCTTGTAACTATAAAACAACTTGCTGAAAGAATTGTGGGTGTTGTTGGTAGGGGAGAAATAAAAGTTATTCCTTATCCAGGGGATAGAAAGGCTGTTGAGCCAGGGCATTTTGCTGCAGATATTTTAAAGATTTCAGAGTTGGGGTGGGCTCCAAAGGTTGGGTTGGAGGATGGGATTAGGAAGAGTGTAGGGTTTTTATTGAAAATTAGTGGTAAATAAAAATATGTTTTTTAGTATAGATGTTTTTATAAAGAGATAATTTTATTAGTTTATATGACTGAAGAATTAGAAGATATAAAAACATTTATTCTTGATGAAGGCAAAAGCTGGAAATCTATACAAGACATTAGAGGAGAATTTAACCCAAAATTAAAAGAATCTATTAGAGCAAACTCAAGAAAAGAAGCATTAGAAAGAGCAACAGATGTTGTTTATCAAACTCTTGAGTCTATGGGAAAAATAGGAATTGATTTCCAAAGCGTTTGTCCAGGTCATGGAATCGGGCACTTAACAAGAGACTATACTGCTTCTTTAGCATTATTAAAAAGATTGGATGCAGATCCAAGAGATTTATTTGTAGGTTTTGTTGGGGGTTCTTTACATGATATTGGATGCACTCTTGTAGAAAGATATCAGGAACATAACCGAGTAGTTCGTCATGCAGAAGCAGGTGCGCTCACATTTCTTTCCTTATCTGATAATTTAGAATTAAATAATGCAGAAAAAACCTCTATAGCACATTCAATTGCAGCACATACTCATTATAGAAGAGATGAAGAAGTAAGTTGTTCAGATGGAGTTGCAAGGACAATCCAACCATATCAAGAATTAGACGAATCTGGAAAACCAATACTCTCTGTTTGGATTCCAAGATGGATTGATAGATTAGATTGTAATGGTCCTGCATTTCCTGCAAGACATTATTTAACTCTCGCAGAAGAGCATAAAGATTTTGATGGGGAAGCGCATTTTGATGTAAAATTTGAAGCACATATGAGACCATTAGCAAGACCAATGGACAAACAGGTGGATGCTGAAGGCAGGAGAGACCAAACAATGTCAGAGCATATGATAATGTTTGGAAACAGCCAGTCAAAGGAATCTCCTTATGGGAAACATGATTATGGAACAATGATTAGAATGAGGGATTCTGCAAAAGCAAAATTGTTTAGGATAACTGATGCGGTTACTGAAATGACTGGGGATTATTCTTCTTCTCAAGAAAGGAATATTAGGGATAGATTCACTGATTTCTTAGGACGCAATATTGAGCCAACCGAATTGGGGATAAAGACTGCAACGACTCTTGATAAGATGTTTGGACAACTTCCTGAAGAGTCTAGACAGGCTTGGCTCAAAGGATTTAACACCTTAATGAGTGGATATAATTGTTGGGCTGACGAAAGATTGAACCAAATAGAGGGATTTTCTGAAAAAACATACAAACTTCCAACAATTGCTGGTGATGTAAAACACATAATTAAGCCATATAGAGATTAATAAAATTTAATCACTTCTTCAGCAAAAAATCCAAGATATCTGATTGTTTTTTTGAGAGTTGGGAAAGTTTTTCAAGTATTTTTTGTGGTTCATCTTGGGAAGTTGGGAATTGAAAAGTTTCTGCAAAATCACCGGTACCAGACTGAAAACTTTCTTCTGGAACTTCTTTTTTCCGTACTAGAGAACTTGCCCTGTGAAGAGATTCAAATGTTCCTGCATCTGACCAAAATCCACTAAGAATATTATAATAACAATTTCCTGTTTGGATATAATGAGTAATTGCGTCAGTCAGTTCTAATTCTCCACGAGCAGAAGGGACCAATGTTCGTATGATATCAAATATTTTTGAATCAAACATATAAAGTCCAGTCATTGCTAAATTTGATTTAGGGTATTCTGGTTTTTCTTCTACATGTATTACCCTGTCTCCCTCAACTGACGCATTACCAAATCTCTTTGCTTGATTAATATCTACTTCTTTTAAAAAGATTCTTGATCCATTTCCTTGTTCTTTAAATTTTTCAACATATGTTCCTATGTCTTCTTCAAAAATATTATCGCCTAAGATTACTATTACTGGTTCATTATCTAAAAAATCTTCTACTAATCCTAATGCCTGCGCAATGCCTCCAGGTTCTTCTTGGATTTCATAACTTAATTTTATTCCAAATTCGCGGCCAGAACCCAGCAAATTTACAAAATGCCCTGCGTGACCGGGACCAGAGATAATCATAATTTCTTTTATTCCGGCATTTACAAGAGTGAGAAGAGGATAGTAAATCATAGGTTTATTGTAGACAGGTAGAAGATGTTTGTTTGTGACTTTTGTACACGGCATCATACGTGAACCAGTTCCGCCAGCAAGAATTACTCCTTTCATTTTTACACCTGATTTAAATGAGAAGATTAGGTTTATATTGATTGTTGTGGTTGATTGTATATTTTAATTTGAGGGATTTATTAGAATTAATCACTAGAATCAAAAATTGTTTCTGTTCTTCTGATAAAATAATCTTCAACAGCTTTTTCTAAATCTGCTTGTTGTTCAAAAATTGGTTGATTTGGGATTATTTGTTCATAGATAGTTCTTCCAAAAACTTCAGTTTCTCCTAAAGGTTGCGGAAAAGTGACTTTCATTTTCTGTCGGTTTTTTGTATCAAATAAAGCTTGCAATTGAGGATCTTTAGCACATAAAACCCTAACTTGTTCATAAACCTCTTTTTTTCTTCCTAAATCATAAACTGTTTGCTTATGTACTCTTGCCAAAAGTCTCACATCCCATCCTAAAAGCCAAGAACTAGATCTATCCAATATGGCCCCCCTATAAACTCCATCGCGGTTTTTTCTATCTTGCGTTGGGTGATAAGAACCAACAATAACAATCTTTCTACTCTCTTCCACCCTTAAAATTTCTTCTTGTAGCCCCACGACAAAATCTTTGTAAGGTCCTAAACCTTTTTCAGTTTCATCTAAAAAACCTTGCCAAACAACTAGTCTTTCTTCTACTGGCTGAATTATTTTATCTGCTTCATCTTTAAAGTCTGGATATTGCTCTGCTTTTGCTCTAAGAAGTGCAATAAGAGAAACTGAACTATCTATTTGCTGTCTAACTATTGGCAAATTATGTTTAGCAAAAACTAGCCCACTGATATAAGGATCTGCAATTCTTGCTCGAAAATCTTGAATCTGCCTTTCTATTACTTGATGATCTCTTAGAAAATCCTTTAGTGCTTCATCAAACAGAGCAACCTCTGCCATACAGAAAGTTTCAATTGCCGGATTTTGTTTTAAACAATAAATCCTAGTATCTATCCCTAGCGTTTCTGCAGCTGAATTATATCTATCTTTCCAGATAGGGTCTTCTATGTTCATTTGCTATCTCTTCCATTCCCATTTAATCTTGCAATTACTCTTTTATGCAATCCGGATCTAATAGCGGCTTGCACACAATATCCCCCTTTATCCACCCCCTCAACAATAGTATATTTTGGCTTTCCAGATCTATCTACCTCAACTCTTTTGAATTGAATATTAGGTAGATGTTGTTGTCGAGCTAAAGATTCATGATAATGTGAAGAAAGAACCGTCCGCCCATTATAATCATGAACAAGAGCTTCTACAACTGCTTCATGAAGTCTAGCCCCGCCTTTTTCTCCAGATTCTGTTCCCCTAAATAATTCATCACAAACAAGAAGGGTACTTGGGCCCATCCTTCTCAAAACCCTATTTAAAGATTTTATTTCTGATCTAAATAATGATAAATTTTTAAGTATATCTTCTTCTCCTCCAAAGTGAGTAAGGAATTTTTTATAAATAGGTAAATTAGCAGATTTTGCTGGAACAAAACTTCCAGATTGAGCTAAAACAGATATTAAAGCGAATTCCTTGATATAAGTAGATTTCCCCCCCAGATTAGGCCCTGTTATTGCAACCACCTTATTTCCTGATTCTAGTTTTGTATTATGCTTTACAATTCTACCATTAGTTTTTCTTCTTAAGGATTTTAACAAAGGATGATACCCCCCAGTTATTGAAACCTCTCCAGAGTCATTAAATGTCGGTTTTACTAAACTCTCCTGTTCTGCCCAAGAGGCTAAACCAACAAGATAAGCTAAAAAAATTTTAGAGCCACCTAAGAGATCATAAGCACGTCTTCTTTGAATACTTCCGTGCATTACTTTTTGTACAAACAAATTGTCAGAAGTAAAAGAACTTTGGTCAGTGTTATCGACAGCAACATCTCTAGCTTCGGCAAATAGTTGAAATCCATTATTATCTACTCTTGCTTTTACTTGTTGGGAACCAACAATAAGGTAGTAATCTCCTAATGGGGATCTTGACCATTTATGCGACTGAAACACATCAGATAAATCTTTTAATAACCCACTATCAGTTCTATTAAGGGCTGTTCCTAAAACAGCGTTGGCTTCCATAATCCTTTTTTCAAATTCAAGAAAGGAAATCTCTCCTCTTTCAAATAAAGCGTTTAATTCTGTTGATTGTTCTTCTAGTAATGTAAAACTCCCATCAACTTTATCTAGCAATCCCTCCCTGTCTTTTAATTCTTCTACTGCATCATGAAGTTGAATTATAGCTTCTTTTTCTACAAACGGCCACTTAAAAGTTTCCGCAGCCGCAAATGAAGAAAAATAATATGGAATCTTGGATTTTCCATCCCCTATTTGCCTATTTTTGTTCTTTATTCTTGTTGAAAAAGCATCTCCAATTTCATAAGCAACAGAAGATAATTCTAAATCTCTTGCTGTAGATTCAGCTTCTTCTTTATGCTTTTCATTTCCACAATCAGGAGACCTATGTCTAAAAAAGGGTTCATTTTTGTTTTCACGAATTGATTCCCAATTAATTAATGAACCTTCTCTTAATCTTGCATCTAACGCCATAATTATCTTCGAAAAGTTTCTTTTATAAAACCTTCCAAAAAAATTCTCCACAGAGGGGGGACAAAAACAAAATCATAATAATTCTTTTAAATCTCATAATTATTTCTAAATCATGATTCCTCTTACAGATATGAAGATAATAAATAATTTAAGCAGAGAAATCTTAAAAAGATTGTCTAAGTAATTATTTAATTTTTGAAATAGCTTCTAAAACCTCTGGGAACACCACATTATTATTTTTTAAGAAATCTGCTATTTTTGATTTTTGGACTAAAATAGGTTTGTTTTCTTTAAAATTTTTATTGAAAAAATCTTGCAATTGCTTTTTAGATAACTTACATTTTGTTTTATAAAAAAGATTAAAACTTATATCAAATTCTGCAGTCATTGGAAATAATTTTAATTGTGTTAAATGTTCTTTTTTCAATTTGGTGTCTTTTTCTATTCTATTAATTAATCTATTTATAGGGTCTTCATTAAATGGCAAGATTCCTGCGGGAAAATCCATATAATTTGGACAACCAAAATCATCTTCTTCTCTCTTAATTAAAATAATTGAATCTTCTACTTCAATAATCGCATTTACCCCTATGTTTTTGGAAGAAAAAGGTTTCTGCTGTTTGTCTACTAAATAATCAAAAAACATTATTTTGTTACATTTTACAAATAAGGTTTTGTTTTTTATTTCACAATCTAAATAATTAAATATCTCTCCATTGTACCAACCTTTGCTTTTGTAAGAATTTAATAATTTTATTTCTTTAGGAAGATGATTTTTGGGGGGTGTATTTTCTTTTTTTTCTAAAATTACTTTATTAAAATTTTCAGTTATCTTCATTTGACTAAACCACTTAATCTGTGTTTAACTGCTTTTAAAATCATAAGGTCATTTCTGTCAAGAGCCCGGAATAAAAATAAGAGAAGAGTGTAAAGTAAAAAGAAAATTCCAATTAATATTATAATTGAAAAATAATTAATTGAAACAATACTCCTAAAATATAAAAGTGTGAAAAATGGAACAAGGGCGATTAAAAAAATTCTGAACATTTTTCTTCTTACTGGAATTACTCCAGTATATTTATTTGCCTGAATCATCAAGAGGAAATTAAAAAAGACAATTGAGATAACTGTTGCGATTGCGGCTCCATTAATACCAAGGGTATTATCTATTCCAATTATTGATTGTCTTGGAATAAATAAAAAATTTAGAACTATATTAAGGACACTTGTGATTATTAAATCTATAAGGATTGTCTTAGATTTCCCCACCATAGAAATTAAATTTTGAGATATAACAAATAATGAGGATATCAAAGTTCCGAAAACGAGAATCCTCAGAGAGTTTTCAGCAACCAAATATTCTTGGCCAAATCCCAATATATTTATTATTGCTCCTGGGAAAACTATAATTAAAAGAAATATTGGAAAATTTATCATAAAAACCCATTTCCCAACTTGTTTTGAGAGTTCCTTTATTAGTTTAAAATTTTTTTGAGAATATTCTTTTATAATCATTGGGAGTAACAATCTCAAGAATAACAGGGGGGTTAGACTCAATAAAAGGGCTATAGGTACTGCGGCATTATAAAGCCCGACTTCTGTAGTAGTCTTAAGATATCCTAATAAAAAAGAATCAATTGAATAAAAAATAGTAGAGATAATTCCAAAGAACATGATTGGCCATGAATAAGAAATTAAATTCTGTGTTAAGAGTGTTTGTTTTTTTAAATTCTTTTTTTTAAAAATTTCTGAAAACCAATATTTGCAATACAGGTAACTTAATAGAAAAATAATCAAGGTTCCTAGGAAAAAAGAAATAATAATTGAATTAGTATTAAACCCAAAGGCGATTAAAACAACAAGAGATGCTAAAATTACAACCCCCTTAAGAACATCCATAATAAAAGATTGTTGTTTGATTTTTTCAAAAGAACCCATAATTGAAAGAAAATAAACTGCAAAAACAGAAAATGGAATCATAAAACTGAAAACCTTAAGAAAAATGATTAAATTTGGATCATGAAAGATTCTAAGTGCAATAAAATCAGATAAAAGAAAAGAGAGGACGGCGATAATTATAGTTGAAAAAAATAAAATTATCGAGGAAATCCTTACAAGATATCTTATTTTTTCAATTTTATTTTTTTGTTTTCTTCCCCTATATATTGAAATAAATCTTAAAACTCCCTCTGGAAGACCAAGAGCAGAAATAGCTGTAAACCAACTAAGGATTACTAATGCCAGTGAAAACCTTCCATAAACTTCTGCACCAAAATGTCTTGCAATAATAATCCTATAAGCATAAGTAAAAATTTTTGAGAGTAAAACACCCCCAAGCACAAACATAGAAGTTTTAAAAAGAAGCTTTAAGGATTTATTAAAGGTTTGATTTTTTTTCATTTAAACTCCTTTTTGTATTTGTTTGTTATGTGGATGTAAATTTGTGAGGCTTTTATATATAATGGATCTTTTTTTGCAAGAATATCTACATAATCAATAAACATATGGAAAAAGACACCTAAGAAAATCCAGAGAAAGGTTTTAGAAATAAAAAAAAGTAATAAAAGCAATAGGATAAACTCAATTCCGTGGAAAAAGAAGGGAGTTATCTTATATAGGTATTTTTGTTCGAGAGTTAATTTTCTCCATTTTTTGCTTCTTGTAATCCAGTAATTATAGGCATTTTTTAGATTGAAATCTTTTTTCTTGAAAATATAAACAATATAATGGTCAATGTCAATTAAAAAAGAAGATAAAAAAATTATAAGTCCAGCAAGGATGGAGAAATTAAAGAAATATACAAGTACGCAAGCAAATGCAAATCCTAACAAGATATGCGACTTAGGTAACATATAATTTCATTGTAAGATTATTTAAAAAGTTTTAGAAAGCTTATTTTAGAGGGTTCCACCAATTTTGGTTTTCTTTGTACCATTTAACCAATAGTCCAAGTTCGAGAAAAAGATTTTTATGTTTGTAGTCAAATCCAAGCTTGTTTAGTTTTTCATTTGTTATTGAATATCGAAAATCGTGGGCTTTTCTGTGGAGGGTTTTTTGAATCATATCTTTGCTCTGGCCAAAATGGTATAAAAGATTAAGGGTCATTTCTATATTAGTTCTCTCGTTTTCACCAGAAATATTATAAATCTCCCCTGGAAGGGCTTTTTGCGATACAAACCATATTGCTCTGCAATTATCCTCTACATGAAGCCAGTCCCGTACATTGAGGCCAGGATTTTCATCACTCCACATTAGAGGAACTTTTTTCCCTTGGATAAGATTTGTAATAAAAAGAGGTAGAAGTTTTTCTGGAAATTGATAAGGACCGTAGTTATTGGCGCTTCTTGTTATTATAACTGGGAGATTGTGGGTTTTATAATAAGACCTAGCTATAAGTTCTGCTGCTGCCTTGCTTGAGGAGTATGGGCTGCTTGGGTTGAGAATTGACTCTTCTGAAAAAGAACCGTGTTTAAGGCTGCCGTAAACTTCATCCGTACTTATTTGTATAAATTTTCCGGTATTATTTTTTACAGCAGAATCAAGTAAATTACTTGTTCCAATCACATTTGTGATTATAAAATCTTCTGAACTTTGTATGCTCCTATCAACATGGCTTTCTGCTGCAAAATTAAAAATCATATCTGGTTTTTCTGTGCTTACTACTTGTTCAACAAATTGTTTGTCTGCAATATCTCCTTGGATAAATTTGTAATTAGGATGTTTGTCTAAACCAAGATGTTCAATATTTTTTCCTTTTCCTGCATAAGTTAACTTGTCTATGTTTATAATCTGGGGTTTTGTATTTACTTCTTCAGAAGTTAGAAGATAGTTTATAAAATTAGAGCCAATAAATCCGCATCCGCCGGTTATTAATATTTTTTCAGACATTTCATCACCATAGTAAATAAGAAATTGCTATGTTTTTAAAGAAATATATGTTTTAATATATATTTTACAATTAATCTGCCATCTGACGGATTATGTCTGCAAATGCTGGTCGGGTTATAAAAACTCCTGCGGAAATTCCGATAAGGGTGGTAACTGCGAAACCTTTTAACAAACCTGCACCTGCCCAGTAAAGAGGAACAAGTGCTACAAAAGTAGTAATATACGCAGTCATAATAATGAATAGTGCTTTTTTGATTCTTTGCTTTATGCTTTCCTCTGTGAACTTTGATTCGTCAATGATTACAATTAAACTATCAACACCCGTACCAATTACTGCAATCATACCTGCAATAGAAGGAAGATCCAAATTCCACCCAATAAGAGATGCGATTCCTAAGATGATAATTATTTCTGAAAAAGAAGCTCCTAAAAGAGCAAGGGAAATTTTGAAATTTCTGTATCTGATAAATAAAAGAATTGCAACTGAAAGAATTGCGACTATGGCGGCGATTAAGATTTTATTTGTAAAACCCTCGCCTAAAAATGAGGAGATTCTATCTGTTTTTACAATCTGTAATTTAAATGGTAAACTTCCTGTGATAAGAACTGTCTGAAGTTTTTTCATTTCTGCTTTTGCATCATTCAAAGCATCTTGCCTTGTTGGACCTGAGCCTGAACCAGAGATTTGTATTTGGGTTGCAACTTTTCCCCTTAAATCTGCCCCAATATTCAGAGAGTCTGTTGCAATACCATCTAGATAAAAATCTATTTTTTGACTTAGATATTTTCCAGAATCATCGAGCTCAAGTTTGTCTGTAATATCTGCGTGTCTTTGCGCAGCTTGTTCACTTAAAAAAATTAGAAATTTAAAGTTGCAAGCCTCGCCTTCTTCTACTGCAAAACATTCTGTGATAAGTGCATCTTGGCCAGTTCTTCCAACATAAGTTATATCCTGGTTTCCGCCAGTGAACACAGTATCATTTCCGATTTTTGCTTCAAACTTTCCTTGTTTTGCTATGAGTTCTTCTAAGTCTGAAGGAGATGAACCGGCGATTTCAACTAGCATATAATTATTTCCAGAAAGGTCTGAAACTTTTCTTAGTTTAACATCTGACAAACCATAAATGTTTAATCTTTGCTGAGATACATCAATCAAATCAGTTACTTGTTCGTCAGTTAATTTTTGGTCTTCTGCAGTAACCAGTGCTCTTGCACCACCTTGTATATCCAACCCTGTTTTGATTCTTGTTTTAGGAATTTCAGTTACGACAATTTGATTTGTTATTTCTTTAGAAAATAAATTTGTGATTACAATAAAATCTGTGGTTATTTCCAGTCTTTTTGTTTCATTTTCTCCAAGAGAAGAAAAAATCTGCATTGCTTCAGAATAGTCCTCGGTTGTTTTTATTTCCTGGGTGTTTATTTGTTTTATGATCATGCCAGGCCTTAATCCTTGTTCAAAAATAGATGAGTTTTTTTCAACTGATTTTACTAGCACTCCTTTTTGCAAAAAAGTTATTCCTTGCGGGGTTACAAATATCAAAATAAATGATACTAAAATAAATATAATCAGCAACCAGATTTTCCAGGTTAATTTCATCTAGTCTCAGTATACCATTTAATTATTGAAGCATTAGTTATCCAGGTGTTGAAGAGGTCGAAACCCAAACCAATTAGGAGAACTGTGAATATTTGAGTTAAAACTTCAGAGACCTGGAATACAATTATCAGAGCAGCTGCGATTGCGATTATAGATGTTAGAGTCATCATTGTTCCTGTTTTGAATGCTCCAAAAAGGGCGTTGTTTACGTCCTTGTTTCTTCTTAAAAGTCGAGTTGTAAGTAGGATATCTGTGTCAACTGAATAACCAATTAACATTAATAGAGCAACAATACCTGCTGTTGAAACTTCCATTCCAATAAGATCAATAACTGCTAGAGTCATTGTTATGTCTGCAAATGCTGAAAGAATAACTGCAAAACTTGGGATAGAGTATTTGATGTAAATGTAAATTGTTGCAAGGATTGTAATTATTGCGAGAATAAAAAAGGTTGTATTGTTTCGAGTTATAAAGAAAAAAGAAACAAGAGTTAATAAAACGGCGAGGAGTTTTATTTTAAATTTTTTTGCGAAAATAATAAAAACAACTAGGGCCATTAGTAAAAATGCAAAGGTAACTGCGAGGAGTAACTGTTGGTAAAAATCTTCACTTAAACTTGAGCCGGTAAATTCTATACTTGAATTTTTTTCATCTAATTCAAAACCGAGATAATTTTCCAATGCTGATTGTAGTTTTTCTGGGTCATCTGGAACTGTGATAATCACCTTATCTTGTTTTCCAGTATTATCTGATAAACCCCTTACAATAAGATTTGGAAATTCTGAGGATAGTTCTTGTTCTAGTTCTGAAAGAGATGCATCTGTAAAAATTGTGATTGTGGTTCCACCTGTTAATGAAACATCTTTGTGAATTATATCATTGTTTTGAATATAGAAAAATCCAAGATAGATAATTGAAAGTGCGAGGAGTATTGAAGGCAGAACTAGTAATTTCTTGTAGTTTTTGTTGTACCAGGTTGTGAATTCTTGTTTCATTTTTTTTGTTTTGATTCGAAGTTCTCATCCCTTACATTTGAATGCGCAGACCGGGATTCGAACCCGGATCATCTGCTTGGAAGGCAGATATTCTAACCATTGAACTATCCACGCCCAATTGCTTTAATAATATTTGGTTTTAAAATGTTTGTAAAAAGATTTTTTCATGGGATATTTAATATTAGATATTATGCCCCTGACAGGACTTGAACCTGCGACCCCGTCCTTTCTTCATCTCCTAATTGAGAATGACGAACTTTGTTCGACTTAGGAGGGACGTGCTCTAATCCAAACTGAGCTACAGGAGCTCTGGAAGTGGGGAGAGTAAAATAAAATTTTCCAAACCCCAACTTTTCGGAAAGTGGGGGAAGAAG
>CAZBOY010000022.1:0-10873 GCA_964493655.1 Candidatus Woesearchaeota archaeon
CCATCCTCTTTAAAATATCTTGGAGTTTTGCCTGATTTGCTTCTGAGTCAAGAACATTTGAAATTGAATAAACTGGTGTTGAACCAATAGCTCCTGCCTTTTGTGTTCGTAATCCACGCCCTAACTTATTTCTCACACCACTTGAAACTAACAACTGATTTCTTCCCTGGTCCGCGATTTTCTTTGAAACCAGGATTGTGTTACCAATACTTGTATATTTTAATTTTTTATTTTCTATTGATGTAATTAAATCCCCTGAATTTATTCCAATACTGAAATCTATTTTTTCACTGAATTTTTTATTGTGTTTTTGCAGTCCTTTGAAAATTTCAAATCCTACTTTTGCTGCGAGGTTTTCATTATTGAATGTTTTTGTAACCCTTGGTGTGAAGATAATCATTAGGTATTCTCCCTTGAAATCAATTACTCCCCTCTTTGTTTTTACTACCTGAAGGATTTTTCCTAATTCCTCTTTTGAATTTTTACCTAATTTGTTGCTGATTTTTAGAACTACTATTGAGGATTTTTGTTTTTGTCCTTTTAATACTAAACTTGATTCTGCTTCTTCCATTGTTTTTGGTTCTGAAAGATTTAACATGTCTTTTTCAGAATCTTTTACATTTCTTTCGTCAAGAGATTGAGACTCTGGAGATTTATTAGTGAAGTGCATCGTGGATGAGATACTTGGAGAAATTTTTCCTAACTTATCTTTTAATTTTGTTCCTGCGCTTTTTCTATACTTAAAGAATATAACTATTCCGATTAATCCTAAGATGATAATTATGAAAATCCAAATTATTGGGTATTTTGTGAATATTGCAAGTCCTTTTAAATCATTAATTGCAATTGCTCCTCCAGTAAGCAAAAGAGTTTTTTCAGATGTATCTGTTCCGTCGGTTACGCTAACTTCATATTCACCATTAGGAGCTTTTAGATTAAATCTTCTTTCTTCGCCAACCTTTATGTTTAATTCTAGTTCTCTTATTTCGTTTCCTATATTTATTTTAATTGTTTTATTATAAATATCATTCCCGACATTTTTTATAATGAGGATTGTGTCGAGGAATTCAATTTCAATTTTTTGAATTGATTGCATTATGAATGTTTTTGAATCTTTAATATCATTATAAGATGAGATGATTGTATAGGTTCCAGGAGTTGCATTTGTTGGAAAACTTATTGAAGAAATTTCTTCAGAGTTTGTTGACAGGTATGTTTCTTTTTTATTTGGAGAAACTATTATAGAGGATATTACTCCTGGCATTGCGATTCCAGATTGGTCAAATAAGTCTAGTCCTATTTGTAGTTCTTTTCCTGGTTCTAGTTCTAGTGTGGATAAACTTGTTTGGATAAAAGACGGGACTTGATTGATGTTGAAAGTGATTGTTGCATTTGCTTGATTAAGAATTTCATTGTCTTCTCCTCGGTCATAAACAAAAATTTCTAATGAATAATGGCCTGCTTCTGTTGTTTCAGGCATTTTAAAACTTTCAGTTAATTTTCCTTTTTCAATTGTTTTTGCTATATTTGTTGCTCCGAAAATTTCTAAAAATCCGTTTAATGGGTAGCCATTAGATTTTATTGTTTCTAAATTTAAAACAATGGATTCTCCAGGATTGTAATTTGCTTTTTCAAAATTTGCGTTTATTTTAATTTCTCTTGTTATTGTAAATATTTTAGTTAAATCTTGCTCGTCGCCGAGTGTTGCTGAAATTTGGCATTGTCCTAAGATGTCGTTGATGTCTTCTATTTCCAGATCTTGTTTAGTCAGGATTTTTTTTGGTAGGGCGTAATTTGTTTGCTCTCCGAAACTTACTGCAGCCCACTTCATTAGGTTTGTTGTTTTATTTCCGCAGACGAGATTTATATTAAGGTTTCCATAATTTGTGCTTAGTGATGTGGTTATTGCGAGTTCAATAGTATCTCCAAGATTATAGGTGTCTTTAACTTCTGAATCAATTGAGATTTTTGCAGTTGCTAGTGTGGTGAGAAATAAAAATAATAGCAAGATAATGAACACCCTTTTCATGCCAATCTTATGTTATATTTCTTTATAAAGATTATGGGGGCAAAAATTTAAAAAGTTTGCTTGGTATCTTTTTTAATGGAAAAGATTATTTATCAATATATCACTGAAAATTTGTCTAATATTAAGGATATTTTGGTTGGGGCGGGGGTGGTGGTTGGTTTGGCTGGATTATTTGGCTGTTCTGCTTTTTATAAAATTCGAAGATTATGCAATCTTTCTGAAATAGCTTCTGGAAAACGTTCGGTTGAAGATGCTAGGTAGATTCGTGAGAATCTCTTATGACAAAGTTTTATAAATGTGTGAGGGTTTTAGATATTATGGCTGAAAAAATGAAGGTGACTCCTTGGGAAGTTGAGGGGGAGCTGGACTATGATAAACTTGTTAAGGAATTTGGGACAACTTTAATTCCTGAAGAAATGAGGCAGAGACTAAAAGATACTCACCCTCTTTTAAGAAGAGGTATTTATTTTTCTCATAGAGATTTTGATAAATGGCTTGAGGCTTATGATAAGGGGAAAAAAGTTAGTGTAATTACTGGTCGTGGACCAAGCGAGAAAATGCATATTGGGCATTTAGTTCCTTTTTTAGTTGCAAAATCACTTCAAGATGAATTTAATTGTGATGTTTTTATTCCAATTTCTGATGATGAAAAATTTTATATAAAAGAGAAACTCACTTTTGACCAAGCAATTGAATACTCAATGGATAATATTATTGATTTAATTGCTTTAGGATTTAAACCCGGTAAGACTTTTATTTTTGAAGACTTTGTTTATACAGATATTTATAAGTATGCTGCGAGGATTGCTAAGAGAATTACTTATTCAACTGCTAAGGCGGCTTTTGGACTGAAGCCTGAGAGCAATATTGGTTGGGGTTTTTATCCGGCAATGCAGGCCGCGCATATTTTATTTCCACAGTTTTACACTAAAAAGAAACATATTTCAGTGGTCCCTGTTGCAATTGACCAGGACCCTTTTATTAGACTTACAAGAGATGTAGCTGGACATAAAGATTTTGATTTAGTCAAGCCAGCAGGATTGCATGCGAAGTTTATTCCTTCTTTGTACGGGGGTGCTAAAATGTCTTCTTCAAAAGAAGGGGTGATTTTGCTTTCAGATTCTCCTAAGGAAGTTGAAAGGAAAATAAAAAAATATGCTTTTTCAGGAGGAAGAGATACTATTGAAGAGCATAGAAAAAAAGGTGGGAATCCGGATATTGATGTTTCATTTCAGTATTTGAAAACCATTTTTGAGCCAGATGATAAAAAGTTGAAGAAGGTTGAAGAAGATTATCGAAGTGGAAAATTGTTAAGTGGGGAATTAAAACAGATTTTAATTGATAAAATAAATGCTTTTTTAAAAGAGCATAAGAAAAAACGTGAAGAAGCTAAGAAAAGAGTTGGGGATTTTTTGATTAAGATTTAGTTATCCAAGGCACGCATTGCGTTTGTTAATTCTCTTGCGCGATTTCCAGTTTGAGTATACCAACGAGAATTTTTCATTTCGTCTGCGGCTGCGTTGTAAGTTCTTTTTTGTAATGCTGTTCTTAATCTTTTAAATTTTCCTAATCTTGTTGGTCCTAAATTAAATGACATATTAATAAGAATATTTTTAGCTTTAGAAGGTAATGATTCAAAATATGTTTCTCCAATATAATTTTTTGCATTTCTTGCGGCACTATTTATATCTTCCTCTAACAAATCATTAATTTTAGAATCTGATAAACACTCTTCCCCATTATACAAGGCGTTATAGTCTAACCCAGAACTTGCAATAATTTCTTGAGCACCATCTCTGTCCAAATTGAATCCAACTCCAATAGTCCTGTTACCTTTTGCAACATCTCCTTCTTTTAATCTGTTTCCAGTAGCATCATCATAAACCCACTCTCTTTTTCCTTCATGCCGGATAATCATTTCTTTTAATTCCTTGTTTTCCTCTTTTTCAACTTTTACTTCTCCTGCTTGAGTTTCGTCTGCAAAATATTCAAGTCCTTTTATAGCTCCTGCTGAAAAAACTGCTAAACTCGCTCCTAAGATTCCTTCTAAAAGTCTCCTTTTTATTTGTTTCATTTTAATTGTCCTCACTGAATATACTAGTATTATAATCTTCACACCGAGTATTTTTCCCATTACAAATTAAGCATTGATAAAATGAGGGTTCCGGAAGACATTCTGGCTTACCACTTGCTCTTATCTCTTCCTTTCTATCTAAGGATAATCTCTCTACCATTGTTTTCCAATCACAAATTTCTATTTCTATTTCTATTTCTAGTGTTGCCATAAAACCAATTGGAAAATTTTGTTTATAAACTTTTCTATTTGTTACTATGCCGAAGATACAACAAACCTTCGGAGAAGGATGCACAATTTTAAAAACATCTTTTTACATAAAGAATTATGAAAATCCTCTCACTCCACTGCGATTATATAAAATTCAAACCGCTTCAGAAAGCACTCAAATCTGTTGAGGATTTAAAATCAAAAGAACTTGTTGAAGTTAAGGAACCTCTTGGGATTTTTATTGCTGTTGAAAAAGGTGATGAGGTTTCGTTGGAGAAGGCAGTTTCTGAGTTAGTTAAAAATATTGAGGATTTGGTTAGCAAAACAAAAGCGAAGGCAGTTGTTCTTTATCCTTATGCACATCTGTCGTCTGATTTAGCAAATCCTGATTTTGCGCAAAATGTTTTAGTTGAGTCTGAGAATGTTTTGAAAAAGAAAAAGTTTGATGTTTATCGCGCGCCTTTTGGTTATTACAAAGAGTTTGAGTTAAAATGTAAGGGGCATCCTTTGAGTGAGTTGTCGAGGAGTTTGGTTTTGGGTGGGGAAGTTTCTGAAGAAAAATATGATTCTCAACAATTACTTAGACAAATTTCTAAATCAAAACTTGACACTTCTAAATTAAAGGAAAATGATCACCGGATTTTGGGGCAGAGGTTGGATTTGTTTAGTTTTAATGAAACAGCTCCCGGGATGGTTTTTTGGCATAATAATGGTTTGGTTATCTATAATGAACTAGCTGACTTTTGGAGAGAGATGCACAGAAAAAATGGCTATCAAGAAATAAAAACACCTCAAATAATGGATTCAAAACTTTGGAAAATTTCTGGACATTGGGATAAATACAAAGAAAATAATTTTGTTACAGAATATGAAAAAAGAACTTTCTTAGTAAAACCTATGAGTTGTCCAGGTGGAATTTTAGTTTTTAAAAGCACTCCAAAATCTTACAAAGATTTGCCTTTGCGTGTTGGAGAATTAGGCGTTGTTCATAGATGTGAGTTATCCGGGGTTTTGGCGGGTTTGTTTAGGGTAATCCAATTTACTCAAGATGATGCCCATATTTATTGCACTGAAAAACAAATTGAAGATGAAGTTTTTAAATTATTAGATTTAGTTGATTTGTTCTATAATAAATTTGGTCTTGAATATCACCTGGAATTGTCTACTCGTCCTGAAAAAAGAATTGGGACAGATAACATGTGGGATTTAGCAGAGAACACTTTAGAGAAAGTTCTTAAAAAAAGAAAATTTAAGTTTAAAATTAATAAAGGAGATGGGGCTTTTTACGGGCCGAAAATTGATCTTCATTTAAAAGATTCTTTAGGAAGAACTTGGCAATGCGGAACAATACAATTAGATTTTTCAATGCCTGAAAGATTTGAACTTGAATATACTGATAAGAATAATAAAAAGAAAAGAACTGTTATGATTCATAATGTTATTTACGGAAGCTTAGAAAGATTTATAGGTATTTTACTCGAACATACAAATGGTAACCTTCCGACATGGCTGTCTCCTATTCAGGTGAGGGTTTTATCTTTTACAGACAGAAATCAAAAAGCATCTGAAAAAGTTTTAGAAGAATTAAAACAAAAAGGCATTAGAGCTGATGGTGATTTTAGTTCTACAACTGTTAATGAAAAAGTTCGGGATGCTGAGATGCTGAGAATTCCTTATGTGATTGTTATTGGAGATAAAGAAGAGCAAGCAGAAACTATTGCTGTTCGGAGACGAGGAGATAAGAAAATTGAAAGTGTTAAGATTGATGATTTTGTTGAAAATATAAAAAAAGAGATTGAGGAAAGAAAGTAATCTTTTAGTAATTTCTGAAATGGTTTTGATTGGAGTTAGGTTTTTAGGCAGGCCGATAAGTAAGGCCATCATTAGAAATTACAGGGATAGCTGCAGGGTATGAAGACTCAATTGAATCCTGTAATCTCTTTGATAATCCCAGTTTCCGTACTAAATCATGATATAGTATTTTTATGTCCCTTCGTTGATTAGATTTAAGAGAACCTCCCTTCAATAATGTTTCCCAATCAACCCAAGATGCCCCCCTTCCGTTAATAATGACATTTCTTGGATGTGTGCTTCCATGATAAACCCTTAGTTCATCATGTAAAACTCTTAATTGGGCAAATGCGACTATAATCGCATTGTACTGGCTTGGATGTCCAAATAATTCATCTAATGTTTCACCAGGTAATTTCTCCATAATAAAATATCCATCTCCTTCATATAGAATTTGAGGCACATTCGCACCTCTTTGATATAATTCTCTTAATCTTTTTTTTTCGTATTTATGTCTACTAGTTGGAGTATTATAGCTTCGATTATCTCCATGAATTGTATTGCCTAAGAAAACGTCAAGGTTTGTTGTTACTAGGGTGGTTGGTTTTTTTAACTTTGCAATTGCAACCTTCCCTTCATACTCAACTTCATAAACTCTGTTGTAATGTCCAGATTTAATTCTCTGTAAAATTTTCATGTGATATGTAGGTATACTTTAATTTTTAAAAGTTTGGACTAAAATACTCCTCCACTATTTCCCCAAAACAAAATTCAAATTTATTTCCCCAAAACAAAATTCAAATTCCTTTCTTCCCAACTCTTTAGAACTTTAAATCCGACATCTTTTAACAAGTTCTCTAATTCCTTTGTTTCAAAAAGATAAGTGTATCTTTGTTGTTTTTGGTCTTTGATTGTCCACGGAACATAGCACTCTTTTGGTTTGTTTTTCATTCGGGGGGAGTTTCTGCTCCAGACAGAGATAAGTGCTTTTGCTTTTGGTTTTAAAACTCTGAATAATTCCTTTACTAAATGAGCTTGCTGTTTTTTATTTAGGCAGTGGAAAACTGCTGTGCAAATTGCATAATCAAAATAATCATTTGGATAGGGAATTTTCTTTTTCATTAATTTTAGTTCTATGTTTAGTTTTCTTTTTTCAATAGTTTGTTTTGCGAACTCAAGCATTTTTTGTGAAACATCTGTTCCGGATATTTTACCATTTGTTTTTATAAAATTTCTTCCGCTTCCACATCCTAAATCAAGAATTTTCCCTTTTTTGTTTTTGAGAAACCACTCTACTGTCGGGCTCGGGGTCTGTCTGTATTCTGCCCATTTTTCTGCTATGTTGTCCCAGGTTTTGGTTCGGTTCATATATACTTTAGTGAAATAAAGTTTAAAACCCTATATGTTTTCATTATTTCATGGATGGGAAAATTGTTTGTATTGGTGGGGGAACCGGAACCTTTACATTGTTAAAAGGATTAAAAAATTATACAGATAACTTGGTTGCTTTGGTTTCTATGGCTGATGATGGGGGTAGTTCTGGAAAACTTAGAGATGAATATGGAATTCTCCCCCCCGGAGATATTAGACGATGTTTGATTGCTCTTTCTGATGAAGAGAATTCTAGAATTCTTAGAGAATTATTTGAGGTAAGATTCGATAAGATTGGTAATCATAATTTTGGAAACTTATTTTTACTTGCTCTTGAAAAATTAACTAATTCCCCTGCTTTAGCAATTAAAGAAGCTGAAAAAATTCTTAATGTAAAAGGGCGAGTAATTCCAATTAGTGTGGATAATACTAATGTTTCTGCTGAGCTTGAATCTGGGAAAGTTGTGAATGGACAGGTAAATGTTAGCTATTGTTCTGGCTCTAAAATAAAAAACCTTTTTCTTAACCCAGATGCTTTTATTTATATTGATGCGAGAAAAGAATTAGAAAGTTTGACTGAAAAAGATAAAATTGTTATTTGCCCTGGAGATTTGTATGGGTCTGTGATTCCTAATTTTTTAATAAAAGGTGTGAAGGAACTAATTGCAAATTCAAAAGCAAAAAAAATTTATGTGTGTAATCTTGTCACAAAGCAAGGGACTTATAGATTTAAGGTTAGTGATTTTGTTAATGAAGTTGAAAGATATTTAGGGAGTAAATTAGATTTTGTGATTTGCAATACCAAGCAACCTTCTGGAAGGGTTGTGGATAAATATAAGGGGGAAGATTCTTATTTTGTTGAACCTAATTTAGAAGGGCCTGAGATTATCAAGGAGGAATTGTTAGTTGAAAAAGAGGGTGGGGAAGATTGGATTTTGGCTCGACATGATTCTCAAAAAACTGCTCGGTTGATTATGGGATTGTGAATAAAGATATAGAACTTTGGTTTTATTACCCTCCACGCAAATCCGTTCGCAAGCTCACTTTCTAATTCGCAATTTGCATTTTCAATTATCCTATAATTAATTTGTAAAAAAAGCGAATTGCTCACATTTGCCCCCACAAAGAATTTATGAAGCTCAAATAAATCATGATGAGTTATCAGTCATTACTAAATTTAGAAATTTTTATATTTTTTAATTTAATCTCTAACATAAATATCTGCAAAATATTTTCCTTTTTCTTTTCTTACTCTTATAATAATATCATCTTTTTCTAGGATACCTCTAGACTTTATACGTTTTTTTATTTCACTAAATCTTCCAAGTTCATCAAAACCACCAGTTCTTTTTTCTAATAAAAGTGTCTCAACTAATTCATAAGGAACAATTGTTTCAAGTTCACCTTCTTCGTCTTTTAACTATAACTCAATACTTTTATTTGTCATCATCTATCTTAATTAAATCATAAAGTTCATCTGCTATTTGTTCTAATCTTTCTCTCCCTTCTAAATTTCTTAAATTATCTTCTCCTACTTCTATTCCATAAGGGGCTTTTCCCGGATTAAGTGAAAGAATACCAGATAGTTTTAATCTGGATAGTTCACCTCTTAATTTATTTGAAAAAGGATAATGCCCATTTGTATCAAAGAGATATTCTTCAAAAAGTCTTGGATATCTTTGTTTTAGTTTATAAACAGCTGTTTGAATTTGCATATCATGAAAAGTTATTTTTTGTCCTTTTCCAATTAATTGGATAAGAATCCTAAATGTATTTTCCATAAAAACTTTAGTAAACTTAAACTTATAAATAAGGTTGTGATTAAAGGTATATTATGAAAGATATAAAAGTTCAAAGAAAGCCAACAAAAACAATCTCTGGAGTCGCACCTCTGGCTGTGATGCTTCCACCTCGGAAATGTAAACATGGGACTTGTCTTTATTGCCCGTCGCTAAATGCACCTCAAAGTTATACTCCTGGGAGTCCTGCTGTTTTGCGTGCTTCTGTTTTGAATTATGAACCTGAAAAACAGATTAAATCAAGATTGAAATCTTTTGAAGCAATGGGGCATCCTACTGATAAAATTGAATTGATTATTATGGGGGGGACTTTTCTTAGTTTTCCAGAGGCGTTTCAGTATGACTTTGTTAAAAAATGTTATGATGCACTTAATGGGGAAAAATCCAAGAGTTTGGAACAGGCGAAAAAATTTAATGAAAAAGCTCAGCATAGATGTGTTGCACTTTGTATTGAAACCCGGCCAGATACTTGTGATGATGAAGATATAAAACAAATTTTAGAATTTGGAGCAACAAGGGTTGAGTTAGGTGTTCAGGCAATTGATGATAAAATTTACAAAATTGTTGAACGAGGACATGTTGTCAAGGATGTTATTAGTGCGACAGAAAGATTGAAAAAAGCAGGTTTTAAAATCGGTTATCATCTTATGCCTGGTTTGCCTGGTTCAAATATACGGAAAGACAGAAAAATGTTTAAGAAAATATTTTCTTCAAAAAAATATCGGCCTGACCAAATTAAGATTTATCCGTGCCAGGTTTTGCGAGGCTCTAAACTTGAGAAACTTTATTATCAAGGGAAATACAAACCTTATTCAAAAGAGGAAGTTAGGGAATTGGTTATTAGGTTTTTGAGAGTTACCCCTGAGTATTGTAGGGTTATGAGAATTATGCGGGAGATTCCGCCTTATTATTTGATTGCAGGTATTTTAGAAATTGATTTGAGAAAAGATATTGAAGAAGAAATTAGGAAAAGAAAATATAAAATAAAAGAGATAAGATTCAGAGAAGTTGGGTTTGCTTTGAGAGACAAGCGAGAAATTAATTTTGATATTAAAATAAAGAAAAAAGTTTACAAGGCTTCTGGGGGGAAGGAGATTTTTCTTCAGGCAGTTAATAAGGATAATATTTTATTTGGACTTTTGAGATTGAGATTGGAGAAAGATAAAAAAGAACCGGCGATGGTTCGTGAACTTCATGTTTATGGGCCTGCTTTGAATCTTGGAGAGAAAGATGAGAAAAAATATCAGCATCGGGGATTAGGAAAAGAATTATTACAAATGGCTGAGGAAATTGCAAGGAAGAAATCTCGGAAAATGATAAGAGTTATTTCAGGTGTGGGGGTGCGAGAGTATTACAGAAGATTAAGTTATAATCTGGATGGGGCGGGGGTTTATATGATTAAGGGGTTGTGATTGGAAATTTAAGATTATGAATTTGAAAAACATTCTCGCGGGGTGTTATACTATTTATTACACAAACTATGGTCAGAATTATAATACTATTTTTGGGGGCGTTTAATTACCTTCCAAAAATAATTACCGGATAAAATCAAGTCAAACTAAAATTGCTCTTATGACTTTTCTTTAATATTTTATTGGG
>CAZBOY010000023.1:0-10726 GCA_964493655.1 Candidatus Woesearchaeota archaeon
AATAAAAATATAAAGAGTTCTTTAGATAATCTTTTATGAAACCAATCAAAGAACTCCTAAACTTCGGCATAATCAACATAGACAAATCATCTGGGCCAACTTCGTTCTCTGTATCTGAATATGTGATGAAGACTCTTGAGCTAAATAAAACATCTCATTTTGGAACTCTTGACCCCAAGGTTACTGGTGTGCTTCCTGTTGCTCTTGGCAGGGCGTGCAAATTAACTGGATTTTTTCTTGGGCATGACAAAACCTATGTTGGTGTGATGCATATTCATAAAGATATTTCTAAAGAAGAAATTAAGAAGATGATTAATCAGAATTTTACTGGGAAAATTATGCAGAAGCCACCGATTAAATCAAGAGTCAAAAGAGTTGAGCGAGAGAGGGAGGTTAAAAGATTTGAGGTTTTAGAGCAGAATGAAAAGGATTTTTTGTTTATTGCCGAGGTTCAGGGAGGAACTTACATTAGAAAACTTTGTTCAGATTTAGGTGACAAACTTGGAACTGGGGCGCATATGCTGGAATTGCGGCGGGTTCAGGCAGGGATTTTTAGTGAGGAAAGTTGTGTGAGTTTATATGAATTTAAGGAAGCTGTTGAAAAATATAAAAAAGGAAGTGAAGAAAAACTTAGGAAAATGATTGTTCCAGGTGAAGAAGCAATTAAGAAAATTATGCCGGTGATTCAGGTAAAGGAAAAATCTCTGAAAAAACTTTTAACTGGAAAGCCCTTGTTTAAAGAGGATTTAATCAGTGATGTGAAAATAAAAAAAGGAGAGATTTTTGCGGTTTTTTTTAAAGAAAAATTTGTAGAAATAGCTGAGAGGACAAATGAAAAAACTATTTTTGGTAGGGCAAGGTTTGTTTTTAATTAGGTTGTATTAAGAACCTCTAACCGATTAATGAAACATTAATAAATTTTAACATGGTTTTTCACATCAGTCCAACATATAAACCCCACAATATAAATCTATAAAAAGCATAGGCTTTTTCTTATTAGATGGAAGAGGATATAGAAGAGGCAGATGGTGGTGGGGGCGGGAAGATTACCCAGGAGGAACTGCTTAATGAAGCAAAGGGTTTTTTTGATGCTTATAAAAAAGAAATTGGAAAAACCGTAAGAAAAGGGGATAATGTTGTTCATATTGATTTTGACAGTCTTGCCAGTCACTCTACTGCTTTATCTGACAACCTTATTACAAAACCTGAAGAAACTTTCCAGTTAATGGAACTTGCTCTGGAGGACTCTGGTTTGATTCAAAATTCAAGAGTTCGGTTTACATCTATTTCAAAAACCCAGGAAGTAAAAATCAGGAATATAAGAGCAAAACATCTTGGGCAGTTGATTGCAATTGAAGGGATTGTGCGTCAGGCATCTGAAGTAAGACCCCAAGTTATAAGTGCGAAATTTGAATGTCCATCTTGCGGGACTATAATTTCTGTTTTACAGATTGGGAAAAAATTTCAAGAGCCATCTCGTTGCAGTTGTGGGAGGCGGGGAGGATTTAAGGAATTAAAAAAAACAATGGTTGATGCTCAAAGATTAGTTATTGAAGAAAGTCCGGATAATTTGGATGGTGGGGAGCAACCAAAAAGAATGAGTTGTTTTTTAAAAGAAGATTTAGTTGAACCAAGGATGGAGGAAAAAACCGCGCCAGGAAGTAAAGTCAAAATTATTGGTGTTTTGAAAGAAGTTACAATTACTCTGGCTACTGGAGCGCTTTCCACAAGATTTGATTTAGCAATAGAGGCGAATAATCTCCAGCCAATGGAAGAAAGTTTTGAAGATTTGGAAATTGATGATGAAGATGAAGAGGCAATTAAGGAGCTTGGGGCAGACCCAAATATTCTTGAAAAAATTGTAAAAAGTATTGCCCCGTCTGTTTGGGGTTATAATGAAATTAAAACAGCTCTGGCTTTGCAATTGTTTGGAGGCGTTAAAAAAATGCGTGGGGATGGAACAGAAACAAGAGGGGATATTCATGTTTTGCTTGTGGGGGATCCTGGTGTTGCGAAGTCAGTTATGTTAAAATTTATTTCTATGATTGCGCCAAAGGGGAGGTATGTTTCTGGAAAATCTAGTTCAGGGGCGGGATTAACTGCAACTGTTGTCCGTGATGAATTTTTAAGGGGGTGGAGTTTAGAGGCTGGTGCAATGGTTTTGGCAAATAAGGGAATAGTTTGTATTGATGAGTTGGAAAAGATGGATGAAAATGACAGAAGCACAATGCATGAATCAATGGAACAGCAAACTGTAACAATCTCCAAGGCAAATGTTCAGGCGACATTGAGGTCTCAGACAGCGGTTCTTGCAGCTGCAAATCCTAAGTTCGGAAGATTTGACCCCACAGAAATAATTGCAAAGCAAGTGAATTTAGCTCCTTCACTCTTAAACAGATTTGATGCTATTTTTATTTTGAGAGACATTCCGGATAAAAAAAGAGATGAGTCAATTGCCCAGCATGTTTTACAGGAACATAAACAAGAAACAAATTATGATATTATTGAAAAGCCGTTGTTGAGAAAATTTATTGCTTATGCTAAGCAGAGGTGTGCTCCTACTCTGACTGATGAAGCAGTTAAAGAGATAAAAAAGTTTTATGTTGATTTGAGGAACCAACCGTCTGCTTCTGACCAGGCTCTGAAACCTATTCCAATTTCTGCTAGACAATTAGAGGCGCTGATTAGAATGGCTGAGGCAACTACTAAAGCTCGGCTGGGGAAAAAAGTTAAGCTAGAAGATGCGAGAAAGGCAATTGCACTAATGAGATACCATCTGATGCAGGTTGGTTATGATGATGAAACAAAGAGTTTTGATATTGATAAAATTTCTGGTAATCCTGCATCTCAAAGAAGTAAGATTCATGTTGTAAAAATAGCGCTGACTGATTTAGAAGAAAGGCTTGGAAAATTAATTCCCCTTGAAGAACTTGAAAAGGCAATGGGGGATAAAATAAAAAAAGATGAATTAGATGATGTTCTGGAAAAGCTGAAAAGAGCTGGGGATGTTTTTAGTCCGAAGAGGGGTTATATTCAGAAGGTTTGATGTTGTGGTTTGAGATTTTTTGGGATTAATAAATCGATGGGAAGTGGATAATAATAAAGCGCGAAGCGCATTTTGGCTTGTCGCGAGACAAGCATATTATAAGTGTGCCTAGTGGCACACCTAATTCGCCTACGGCGATTTGTGAATGCCAAGGGGGTTTTGTAGTGGGTATTAAAAATTTCATTGATAGTGGTTCATGCAGCTTGATAATTTTTACGACAAAACTTAAGTGGATTATTTTCCCGGGATAATTTTTCTGATTTATCTAAACCCTCAAGAAATGAAACTCTAAATTCATAAAAATATCTGCTCTTTTTTTCTGCTTTTTTTCTTTGTTCTTCATCAGAAAGATTTTTCCATTGCATCCAATCCCTATCTAGCCTAATACAAACCATAACAAATTTAAGGATTACTTGTATTTATTCCTTTCTAATTTATTAACATAAACTCAACCACACAAATCCTTAAAAAAGAAATTTATATTATTTTAAAATGGATGCACTTGAAAATCCTGAGATAAAAAAGAGGAACATTGCCTATAAGCTTCGGATAGGAGATATTTTGAAGGGCAAGCCGATTATGGGGGATGGGAAGTTTCTTTTTTTGGAGCTTGGGGATAAAAAAGTTGTAAGAGTGAATGTGCTTGCAAATGTAATTGAAAAATTTATAAATGATGGTGAGAAAAAATATGCTTCTGTGACTGTTGATGATGCTTCTGGACAGATTCGGCTTAAGGCATTTAGTGATGGTGTTGAGATTTTGAAAAATTGCACACAAGGTGATACTCTTCAAATAATCGGAAATGTCCGTGAGTGGAATAGTGAATTATATATTCTTCCTGAAATTGCAAAAAAAGTTGAGCCGAAATGGCTTCTTGTTAGAAAACTTGAAATTCAAAATGCGAGGAAGAATCTTCCCTTGGAATCAAATGCACCTATGCGAGATATTATTTTAAATAAAATTAAAAATTCTGAAAGCGATGGTGGAATTGATGTTGACACCTTGATTATGGATACAGAAGCGTCTCCAGATGTCATTAATGCTGAAATTAAGAAACTTGTTGAGGATGGTTTGGTTTATGAGCCGAGGCCTGGAAAGTTGCGGTATTTAGGTTGATTTGAATAATCCTCACAGAAATTTATCCAGGTATATTAAAGATAGGGATAAATTTCCGCAAAATCCTTGAAGAACATAAGAACGAACTAATTTCAAAACAGTTTATCAATTAATAAATTTCAATCAAAATCCCTTGTCATCAATTTCTTCAATTTCAATCTCATCTGCTTCTTCAATTTCTAAATCTCCGCCGAAAAATTCTTCGTGCTCAACCTTTTCTCTTTCAAATTGCGCCTTTAGGTCTCTTTTTTTCTTCATCTCTTGAAGGTCTGAAAGTGTGATATTTTGAATGTTTTCTGGTTTTGAGAAATCCATTTCTCCGCGCTGAATTTTCCTCATGGCCTGCATTCTTTGTTTTTCATTTTCTCTTTTAATAGGAATCTCTTCAGGGATTTCTCCCATTCTAATCCGGTCTATTCTTTCTTTTGTTTCTGCTAAAATTCTTTCCTGCCTATCTCTATCTGGAAGAATAAACTTTGGAGAAAGTTCGTGAGTTCTTAAAAGTTTAATACTGAAAAACATTTCAAGTTTTCGCATGACATCCTCAGTATCCTTCGGAAGTTTTCCTCTTTCAAGACTATCTAAGATTTCTACGGAGATATGGGTTGATTCTGAAATGTCTTTAAGAGTTAATTTTTTTCTCCTTCTGGCCATCTTTAGAATCCAGTAGTAATTATCTACAAGAAGTTCTGAATGTTGTTTTTTTTCTGGGAATTTTATTTTCGCGAGGTTTTTGTTTGCGATAACTTGTTCCTTATTTAACTGTCTTGTTCCAGAAAGATTTTCAAGCCGTTCTCTCACTGAACGAACTCTTTCTGTTGCAATCAACTGGTCAGGGTTTGGTTTTCTTATCAGGGGGATTGATTCTGAATCAGCGCATCTTTCGCAGATTTTGGAGATTTCACCTTCGTAAATCCCTTCAAACAACTCTGCCTCTCTATCAGATTTTTGACATATTATACAGTGCATACAAAAGCAAGAAAAAATAGGTTTTTATTGATTATTGTGGTTGATTGTATAGTTTATTTTAGGTAGGTTAAGATTTTGTCAGAGGTATAAAAACTTTCTATAATAATCTTTTCATCAATAAGAGTAGAGGGTAAATAAGTTATGTTATAAATTCTCATCTGCATTTCTATGGCCGGCAATCCTAAATCTCCGGCAATTGGCAACAGAATTATTTCATTTCCTTTTTCTTCTTTTAATTCTTTAAGGATATTAGAAATGGCGGTTTGTTCTGCTTCTTTTGGGATGTCTTTGTCTTTTGAATAAAAATAAACAATTGTATGAAATGGATTGTTGCATTTTTTCTTAAGCAAAACACTATTAAGCCACAATTCGGTTTTCAATAAGACATATTTTTTCTTTTCCAAAAGTATATCTTCAGTTAATTCATTGGCTTCTTCATATTTTTCTATTTTTAATCCAGTGTCGTAAATTCTATCTGCGAACTTTAAGTTTTCCTCAATTGCAATTTTACAATCTGCGGAATCCATAATTTGGTAATAATAATTCTGAAGTTTAAGGTCTAAAGCATCTATCTCAAAATTTTTGTAATCGTCAATAACTGTTTTTGCTCTTGAATATTCTATATAAAAACCCAATGAAATACCAATTATTAGAATTAACAAAGTAAGGATTAGGGTTTCGATAAAAATCCGGTATTTGTTTTTTGATTGAATTATTTGGTATACCATCCGATATTTCCTTTAATTAGCCTAAATATTGAAATTAATAAAGGTATTGTATAAAGTGGGCGGTAGATAAATGCATATGCAAGGATTCTGAAAATATTTTTATGTTTTATATCTGAATTCTTCAAGGCAGCTTCATAATAGATTATACTCAAAGTTAAAAAGGATAAGCCAAGGATTATTAATATTGTAAAGGAAAAATTCATTTCTAAAAAAAGAAGGGGGTTATATCCCTTGAGAAGATAGGGGGAAAGAAAGAGATAATTAGAAACTTTAAGCAAAAAAAACCGCGCGAGGAGTATGAACCCTATAAGTGCGAGGAAAAATGAAAGAGATACATAAGTTATAACAAAATAACCAAAGAGATTTTCTTTTAGTGCATATTTTTTATATTTGTAAATTGTCTGCAGACCCCCGAGATTCCATCTTACTCTTTGATTAATCCATTGTTTAAATTTAGTTGGAACTGTTGTGTGAACTTCTGCAGAATAAGACATTTTTGTTTTGTATCCCTCGCTTAATAAATGCCAGGTTATTTCAATATCCTCAGTCATATTTTTTGGGTCAAATCCTCCGACTTTTTTAGCAGCCTCTGTTCGGTAAATGCTTAGTGGACCATTAGTAACATAAACAGAGTCTACATAATCTAGGAGTTTCCTTGTCCATGCAATTACAACATAATCAATGTCTTGATAGGATTCTAGGAAACTCTTTTTGTTTTTAACTAAAACTCTTGAGGTGACTGCTGCAACTTTTTCATCTTCTTCAAAATATCCAACCATTTTTTGAAGGGCGCTTTTTTCTGGATAAGAATCTGCATCTGTAACTGCAAATAACTCTGTATTAACAAGTTTCAGTGCTTGGTTTAAAGAATCTGCTTTTCCTGAATTTGCCTTGTCTAAAAGTTTTATTTCGCTGTAAGTTTTTGCGAACTTTTCTACAATTTTTTTTGTTTTGTCCTTAGAACCGTCGTTGATTACAATAATCTGTTTTTTTCCGGGAGGATAGTTTACATTTAGCAAGGCCTTTAGTGTACGCCCTATTGAATCCTCTTCATTATATGCTGGAACAAGAAAGGTCATGGAAGGAAATCTTTTGGCTTCTGGATAATCATAAAGGGATTTTCTGTTTTTTAGGTATAAAAGAAGGAACAGCAATAGAAAATAAATGCCGAAAAAGAACATTACTAAATAAATAATAGTGATTGTTTTCATTTTACTCTCATGATTTTAAAAATAAGTAGTATTTAAGATTTTATAGGGTGGACTATCTAATTACTATTTCTGCTTCAATTTATTTTTATCCTGGACATGAAAGTAATTGTAAAAATCCTCGGTGAGATTGAGTTCTTTTGTGTGGCCTATTTTTTTTGCTGTTAGAAGATTTGTTTCTATGAATTTTTTAATATGGTCGTAAGCCTTGTTGCCACGGATTCTAATAATAACTGATTGCTTGACTGGCTGTTTGTAGGCGATTATCGCGAGGGTTTCTTGTTCTGCTTTTGTGAATTCTGCTGAACCTGTTGCAAGTTTGTTTATCATGTAGTGATATTTTTCACCGACATCCATTTTCCAGTTTTCATTTTTGTTAATTATTTTAATTGCACCTTCGAGATATTTTTTTTCAAGGCGGTGCATGATTTCTTTTAACATTATTGGGTTTATGTCTGTGAGCATGATTAGTTCTTGGAGAGAAAGAAATTTTCCAGAAATAAACAAGGCAGCTTCTACTTTTTCCTGAGATTCTTTTTCTTTTTGGTCAAAGACATTATCTAATTCCTCTGCTGTTTGTTGTGTTATTGTTAGTTTTTCTTCCATTAAGATTCTAATAATATAAGATTTAAAAGGTTGTTGGGGGGATTTTGAGTGGAAAACAATTAATTAGTAGAAGATTTTTTATTATCTAATAATATCTTCGGCTTATAAGTGGAATTATTATCTTGGCAACACTTGCGGAAATTTATCCCCCTCTTAATATGCTTGGGATAAATTTCTTCAGAGGTTTTTAAATATTAATAAATTTTAATTAAGTTTTCAATCAACTTAACCCATCACAAATCTCAAAATAGCCCCGATTCCCCCGAGATTATCAAACTGAATTCCCTCGGCTGTTTCTTTTGTAACTAAATAAACTTCTGCCCCTGTTTGTTCTGCTAATTTTGAAAGATATTTGATTTTCTCATGGCTCAGTTCTTTTGAGAGAATAAGTTTTTGAGCTGCTCCGTTTGTTAATCTTATTTCAACTTCGGTTTCTCCGTATGCAACTTTGGTTGGCTGTTTTCCGAGTGTTGTGAAAAACTCGTCGAGTATTTTCTTTTGTTTGGTTATTTCCTGTTCTGCTAGAACATCCTGACATGCATTGACAAGAGCTTTAAGTCCAGGCATTTCTGTATCTCCGATATCTTTGACTGCAATAACTTTTTCTTTTAGTTTTGTCACAAGTTGGCCTGTTTCTAAAAATTCATCTTTTGTTGGAATCGGGCCTCCGACTAAGATTCCTTTTAGTTTTTCATTATCAAAAAGGAAGTTTTTCATTTGCTCTGCAACTCTTCTGAAAAATTCTTTTGCAAGTCCTTCAGTAATTCTGTGAAAACGCGCTGCGCTCTGTCCTCCGGCTTTTACTTTCCCAGGTATTCCTGAAGTTAAATGTTGAAGGATTCTTATTTGCTTTCCTTCTAAAATTCCGATTGTTGCTTCATTTCTTTCTATAACTAACAAACCATAAACTTCATCTGTCTCAAGCATTTCTCTAAATGGGTCAAGAACAAAGGTCTGGTCGCATCGATACATTCGTGATTTCATTGGCTGGGGGGGTTCAATTGCCCATAGTCTTAAATCTTCTTTTCCTTCGTCTTCTGAAACATTTCCTGAAAAAATTGCGAGGCCGTTTGGAGGTGTCTGCTTAATTGTCTTTAGATGACGTGAGATTTTGTCAAGAGCATTAACAACATTTTTCCTAGTTGAAGTTGATTTAATGTTTGAGGCAGTTCCTTTTTCATCTTCAATCTGATTTGCAACCTGATTTTTGTCAAAGCTCGCCGGAATATAAACTGTAATAAGTTCTGTGTGCCTTCCCCTATAGGCTTCAAGTTCTTTCACAGTTTGTTCTAATTCATATTGTTTTGCTTGGTCCATGTTTGATTTAAGAAAGGGGTGTTTATAAAAGTTGAGAAGATTCTCTAATTGGGTGAGTTTCTGACAGGTAGATCGCTAATACTTCTTCATAAAGATATGCTTCAATTCGTTTTTCAGGAGGAACGAGTATGTTAAAAAAACCCTACCTGTCTCCGGCATCAGTAAAATCTAACATTCCATAATGATGTCCAGGGGTTTTACTACTCATGATTAAAACATATTTTCCAGAATATTTTTTAATAATCTCCCTTACTTTTTTAACTCTTCCTTCAAGAGATCTCTCATCCCCTTCCATAATTAAAATTTAAAAACAGAGTTTAAAAATAAATGTGTCCTAAAACATATAATCAAATCTTATGACAAGCCCTTAAATCTTTTTCAAAACCCTCGAGTTCTTTTGGGATTTTTATATTTTTAATTGGTTCTCTTAATGAAACTCCGGCATCTTTTTTCTTTTTCCAAACCTGGCTATTAAAATTCATTATTTTTTCGATTAATTTTAAATCAGAGGTTGTTTTAGAGGATTTTGGAAATTCTATTTTTAGAAGATTGAGATTTTTTTCTTCTGCAATTGTGCTTGTAATTTGAGGAATAATCGGATAAGCTAATGTGAGAAATCTTTCTAAAAGAAAATGGAGAGTGTATTTTGCAGAATTGCTCTCTTGTTCTGTGAATTTTTTCTCTTCGTTGTATGCCCGGTTCTTTATCATTTCTATATAATGTGATGCAAAAATATCCCATAAAAATTTCCTTAATTCTAAAGCCGGATGATAAAAATCATAATTTTCATAGGACTCATCTGTTCGCCGGGTTAGATCTTCAATATAATCTATAAATAATTTATCAAGTTTTGTTGGCTTTGCTTTTGACTCCTTAAATAAAAAAACAAAACGAGATACATTTAATATTTTATTCAGAGTTTTTACTTCTGCTTTTATTTTTTCCTCAGATACTCTTAAGTCCTGCTTAGACAAATCTCCTTCAATTGCAGACCAGAATCTAATTGCTTCTGCTCCAGAATCTGCTAAAACTTTTTGTGGGTCAAGCGCATTTCCCTTGGACTTGGACATTTTATTTCCTTTTTCATCTAACAAATGCTGATGAATCCAGGCATTTTCAAAACAAGGTTTCCCTGTTTCAAGATAGCCTCTTAAAAGAGTATAATAAAACCAGGTTCTTACAATTTCTTTTCCCTGAGGACGAAGAGAAACTGGATATGCTTTTTTGAAAAAATTATCATCTTTTTTGTAGCCAGAAATAAACAATTCGGAAATTGAAGAATCCATCCAGGTGTCAAAAACTCTTACTTCGCCAACCCAATTTTCATTTTGAAAATCTGAAACTTTTCCTGCTAATTTTTTGTTTCTGAAAACCTCTGCATCTTTAGGAGGACTTTCTTTCCAGGGTTGATGATATTTTCCTGGTTTTGGAATTGCTATTAAAGATTTATCTTTTGAATACCAAAGAGGAATCTCTGTTGCATAATATCTCCTTCGGGAAATAGGCCAGTCAATAGAAACTGAATTAATCCAATCATCAAGAATTTTCTTTGCAGATTTTGGGAAAAACTTTATTTTCTTAGATAAGGTTTTTAAATTATTTTTAAAATCAAGTTGTTTTAGATAAAATTCAGGCATTTCAATAAATTCAATTTCTGCTCCGCTTCTTTCAGAAATCGGAGTTCGGTGAGTAATTTTTTCTTGCTTTTCAAGAAGTTTTTTTTCTTTCAATTCTTG
>CAZBOY010000024.1:0-6356 GCA_964493655.1 Candidatus Woesearchaeota archaeon
AGTTACGAAGTAATTTTGTGAGAGTTTTCTTTTATGATTTTAACGAAGATAACAATATTAGAATTTTTGGTTTTAACCCCTGTGGGGCGAGCCCTGAATTGATTATAAAAACAAACTAAGATTTATTAATTGACAAATAAGTTTATAGAAGATTTATGGTTAATGCTCTGTAAAGCTTTTGCGGAAATTCAACCAATTATATAAGATAAGGTTGAATTTCTTCAATAGTTGCTAAGATACATAACTTTCAAAGTCGAAGAGCAATTTGAAGATTAATAAAAATTCAATCAATTGTTATTTGTAAATTTTAATTTCATCAAACTTATAAAGTCCTGATTAATTAATTTATTATGGACAGAATATCATTCCACGACCAGATAACGCGGAACAAAAGAAAATCTGTCTTTTTGATTTTTTTAGTTTTTGTTGTTTTGATTGCTCTTGGTTATGCAATTAGTTTTGCAGTTTCTCCTGATTATTTTTTCTTTATAATGATTGCTTCAATTGTGATTTCTATTTCTTATATTTTGATTAGTTATTATAGCTCTGATAAAATTGCTTTGGCAAGTGTTGGTGCGAAGATTGCAAGTCCTTCTCGAAATAGGCAGTATTATAATTCAGTTGAGGGTTTGACTCTTGCTTCTGGAATGCCGATGCCGAAACTTTATATTATGCCTGGGAAGCAGATAAATGCCTTTGCAACAGGAAGAAATCCTGCGAAGAGTGTTATATGTGTTACAGAAGGAGCTTTAGAAAAATTGAATAAACAAGAATTAGAAGGTGTGCTTGCGCATGAGTTAAGTCATATTGCAAATTATGATATTAGGTTTATGACTTTGATTGCTGTTTTAGTTGGGATGGTTGCGATAATCTCCCAAATATTTTTAAGAAGTTTGTGGTTTAGGAGTGGAAGTAGGGATGATAAAGGGAAGGGAGTTTTCCTTTTAATTGGAATTCTCCTCGCTATTCTTGCTCCAATTGTTGTCAAACTTGTTCAGCTCGCAATTTCAAGAAAAAGAGAATATACTGCAGATGCAACTGCTGTGAAATTTACAAGATATCCCCCCGGATTAACTTCAGCCTTAAAGAAAATAAAAAATGATAGTTCTGAATTAAAAGTCAATAAAGCAGTTGCTCCATTGTTTATTTCATCTCCTTTTAAAAATTTGAAGAATCTTTCTTCCACGCATCCCCCTATTGGGGATAGGATTAAGGTTTTGGAGAGGATGTAGAAATATATGTTCTAATATATACTTTTTAGTATATAGTTTGTTATTTGTTTAAAAAAAATTTATGAAGTTGAAAATAAAACATTGATGAATTATCAGTGATTATGAATTCTTTTGAGGGCAAAAATGTGAGGGCGCGAAAGATTTGCTCGAAACAAATTTAGATAATGTATGAGTGTGAATCTTGAGTTAGGAAGGGGCGGATTTTTGCAGGAGGGCATGGGGGGGCAAGTAAATTTAAATAAGGATATTCATAAAAACATTTATGTTAAATCAAATCATTTTAGCAATCATCCAGGCAGCTACAGAATTTTTACCAATTTCATCTTCAGGGCATCTTGCTTTATTTTCTAATTTGATTTCACAACCGGATTTATTTTTTTTTACTATGCTCCATATTGCTTCTTTGTTTGCGGTTTTGATATTTTGTCGTCGGGAAATTAGGGATTTATTGATTTTGGATAGGAAGGTTAGAAAATTATGGATTTATTTGATTATCGCAACAATCCCTGCTGGTTTGTTTGGTTATTTTTTTAAATCCTTTATACAATCTGCTTTTTCTAATCTTTTTTATATTGGGGGGGGTTTTATTTTTACAGGGTTGATTTTGTTATTGACTAAGATTAATTTTTCAAAATCAAAACTCAATTGGAAAAATTCTTTGTTTATTGGATTAATGCAGGTTTTGGCTTTGTTTCCAGGTGTTTCAAGAAGTGGTATGACAATTTCTTCTGGTTTGATTTCAGGGATTGAAAAAGACCGGGCAGTTAAGTTTTCTTTTCTTCTTTTTATTCCTCTTGTTCTTGGTGCCTTTGTTTCTGAGATTGGTGAATTTTATTTTAGTTGGAGTTTGCTGGTTTCGTTTCTAATTTGTTTTGTTTTTAGTTTTGTTTTTTTAAATTTGCTTTACTTAATTGTTCGTCGTAAGAAGTTTTGGATTTTTTCAATTTATTGTTTTGTTGTTGGTGTTGTTAGTTTGTTGTTGGCATAATATAGATTTTTAAATCTTAGAAACCAACATCTTTTATGAGTTTTTTATTAAGAAAGCAAAAAGGGTTGATATTCACGGGGATTGCTAAACTTACTATAATCGGTTTTATAGCTACGATAGCCTTCGCATTTGTGGATACTATTTGGGCAGTCTATCTTGAAAGTTTTGTTAAAAATATTTCAATTGTTGGTTTTATCTCAGCGGGTTTGACAGTTATTTCATTTTTCTCTTATTTTTATTTCATACCGCTTATTGAACGTTCTAATAAATCAAAAATTTGTTTTTATTCTTTGCTGGGTTTTGCAATATCCTATGTTCTTTTTGCGATAAATAAAAATTTTTATGTGGTTGTTGTTCTGGCATTTATTATTACAATCCTTACTACATTAAGGATAACTAGTTTTGGGATAATTGTCCGTGATAAATCTTCTGGGAAGAATCTTGCAAGAAATGAGGGGTTGATGTATACTTTTGGTAATATTGCCTGGCTTGTTGGTCCACTTATTGCAGGTTTTTTAGCAGAAAAATATAATCTCAGTTTAATATTTGTTCTTGCAGCAATTTTTATTATTATATCATTATTTATATTTAAGATATCTAAGATAAATGATGCGAATATCGTAAAGAGAAATAATCCGAAAATCTGGAAAGATTTTATAGATTTTTTTAAAAATAAAACCAGAGTTGTTGCATATTTTTTAGGCGGAGGAGTGAACTTTTGGTGGTCTCTTATTTTTCTTTTTATGCCGATATATATGGTAGAATCGGGGTTAGGTATGAGATATGTTGGTTATTTTTTATTTGCGATTGCTGTCCCTCTTGTGAGTCTGGAATACTTTTTTTCAAAACTTGCAGGAAAAATTGGCTTTAAAAAAATATTCAAAATTGGCTTTTTCATACCTTTTGTTCTTGTAACAATTTGTTTTTTTGTAACTAATCTTTACATTATTTTATTATTGTTAGTTCTTGCTAGTGTTGGAATGGCGATGATTGAACCTACAACAGAAGCGTATTTTTTTGATATTTTAAAAAATAAAAAAGAAGAATGCAGATTTTATGGACCGTATAATACTACCATGGATGTTAATTATTTTGTTGGTAAATTTATTGCTGCGACTATTCTTTTGTTCTTGCCTTTTAAATTTTTGTTCTTATTTTTTGGATTATTTTTGTTCTTGTTTTTCTTACTATCTTTTAGTGTAAAAAATGTTATTGAGAATAGAAGAGGATAGTTATTGGATTCATCAAAGATTATAAAAAAATAAGAAATAAATATTAATCCTCATTATATTACTAGATTTAGTTTATTATTATAAGTGCGAAGCATTAAGGGGTCATTTCGTGACAAGTTATAGTATTTTAAATTTGTGAATATCTTATGGCTGGTTTAGAATAGTCTATTTTCCCCTTAATTTGTTATTCAACGATTTTTAAGATAATCAAAAGCACTTTTTGCTGCTATTGCTCCTTCACTTGCTGCAGTTACAACTTGTTTTAATTTGTTGTTTGTGTTATCTCCTGCTGCAAAAATCCGGGCTATAGAAGTTTTTGCTTCTTCGTCTGTTATTATATACCCTTCCCCATCTATTTTAACTTTTAATTTTTTAATTATTTCATTTGAGGGACTTGCACCAATTTGTATAAACACTCCATCAATCTCTAATTCTTTTTGTTCTTTATCTTGGATATATTTTATTTTTTTAACAATATTATCTCCTAAAATTTTAGTTGGTATTGCATTATAAATTATTTCTATATTTTTCTTTTTCTTTAGTTTTTCAAATGAAACTGGTTCGCATTTCATTTTTTCTCGCCTGTAAATTATATAAACTTTTTTGCAGATTTCTGAGAGATAGATTGCTGCTTTTGCTGCTGAGTTTGCTCCCCCGATTACTACAACTGTTTTTTCTTTGAAAAAGTTTCCGTCGCAGGTTGCACAGTAAGAAACTCCTTTTCCTATGAATTCTTTTTCTCCAGGTATGTCTAATTTTTGGTTCTCTGTTCCTAGAGCAATTATTATGCTTTTGCTGCGAATTTCTTGTTTTCTTGTTTTTGTTATAAAACTGTTTTCGTCTTTTTCTACATTTATGATTTCTTCTTCAATAATCTCTGCTCCAAATTTTCCAGCTTGGTCCCTAAATTTTTGCATAAGTTCTTTTCCAGAGCCAATAAAACCTGGCCAGTTTTCTATATGTCCAGCTAAATTTACAGTTCCTCCAATTGATTTTCCAACTATGATTGTCTTGAGATTATATCTCCCGCAGTAAATTGCTGCAGTTAATCCTGCTGGTCCTGCTCCTAAAATAACTATGTCGTAAGTTTGTTTCATGGTTGTTTATGGTATTCAAGATTTATAAAGATTGAGTTAATTCTACGAATTCTGTTTTTAAGAAGCGGTGGTTGAGATCATAAAAAAGGAACATTTAAATAGTAAGATAATCTTACTTTGTTATGGAAATAACTAAGATGAGTACTAAGGGTCAGATTGTGATTCCTGAAATTGTTCGGCGGGGGATTGAAGTTGGAACACCTTTTGTTGTTTCAAGAGAGAATGGTCTAATAGTATTAAAGGAAGTAGAAGGATTAACAAAAGCTGAAATGGATGAAATGGCTGAGCTTGATAAAATTTGGAGAGATGTTGATAGTGGAAATTGTGAAAGTTATTCTGTAGAAGAATTTTTTAAGCAAATGAAAAAATGGTGAAAATAATTCCTAGTAATAGGTTTATTAGTGATACTAAACACCTTGATTCTTTTGAACGAGAGAAGCTTGAAAAACAGATTAAGAAAATTATCAAGGCCCCCCAAGTTGGTAAACCATTAAAATATAGAAGAGGAGAGCGTTCGCTTTATATAAAACCATTTAGATTACTCTATGCTATTCGTAAGGATGAAATTATATTGTTAAAGTTTGATCATAGGAAGAAAGTTTATAGATAACAAAACTTTAAATATATCATTTCTTAATTAGATTTATGGACATAAAAGAAAAGCTGGAGTTGATAAAAAGGAATTCTGAAGAGGTGATTGGCGAAGATAAACTTGTTTCTATTTTGAAAAAGAAAAACCCTGTTGTTTATTGTGGTTATGAGCCTTCTGGTGATTTGCATATTGGACATTATGTTACAATATTAAAGTTGAAGGATTTAGAAGAAGCAGGATTTAAGATTAAGATTCTTTTGGCGGATTGGCATGCGTGGTTGAATAAAAAAGGTGATTGGAAATTTATTGGAGAGCAGACAAAAAAATGGGAAAAGGCATTTAAAAAGATTGGGTTGAAAAACCCAGAGATTATTATTGGGACAAGTTTTCAGAGAAAACCAGGATATATTGATGATGTTTTTGATTTAGCTGCTGTATCTACTTTAAATCGCGGTCTTCGTGCAATGCAGGGGGTTGCTCGGGATATTGAACATGCAAAAATTACTCAGATTATTTATCCTTTAATGCAGGTTGTTGATATGAAGGCCCTAGGGGTTGATATGGTGGTTGCTGGGATGGAGCAGAGAAAAATTCATATGATGGCTGTTGAGAGCTTGAAGGAAATTAATTATGATGTTCCTGTTTTTGTTCATACAAGTTTAATCCCGTCGTTAAAAGGGGAGGGCTCTGGGAAAATGTCAAGTTCAGATAAAGGGAATTTGATTTCTGTTGCAGATTCTTCTGCAGAAATAAAAAAGAAAATATCAAAAGCTTATTGTCCAGAGGGTGAAAAAAATCCTGTTTTAGATATTGCGAGGATTTTGATTTTTCCTTTTTTTGAAAAAATTGAAATTAAGAGGCCTGAAAAATTCGGAGGTAATATTGATTATAATTCTTATTCTGATTTAGAAAAAGATTTTTTAGAAAAGAAGTTGCACCCAGTTGATTTGAAGGTGGTTGTTGGTGATAGGTTAGCTGAGATGTTTGAGAAGATTCGGTAGTTAATCAAAACTTAAAATTATTATTTAATAGTTCTATGAAAAAGTCTCCGGAAGGAATCACGAAGTTTCCGAAAGATTCTTGTTCTTAATCTTCTGCTGTTTGTTTTTATTTTTGAATCCCAACCGGCATCGCCTTTAAATCCTTCTGCAGTACCATAAGCTGAATACCATCCTGCTTTGTCTTCAAATCCTTCTGCAGTACCATAAGCTGAAT
>CAZBOY010000024.1:6456-10131 GCA_964493655.1 Candidatus Woesearchaeota archaeon
GCTGAATACCATCCTGCTTTGTCTTCAAATCCTTCTGCAGTACCATAAGCTGAATACCATCCTGCTTTGTCTTCAAATCCTTCTGCAGTACCATAAGCTGAATCCCAACCGGCATCGCCTTTAAATCCTTCTGCAGTACCATAAGCTGAATACCATCCGGCATCGCCTTTAAATCCTTCTGCAAAAGAAAAATTTCCAACTATCCCTTGGTTTTCCCTTAAGTTAGATATTTCTCCTTCATATGCTAAAAAACCATATCTTTGACCAAAGGCAATATCATTTGCTTTTGCAAGTGCCTTAAAATTTTCCGCAGACATTGATAAGGCTGTTGATGCAAGTCCTGCAGATAGTGTTCCTGAATTTTCTTGGATGAAATTTTCTAATAAACCTGCTGGTAGAATTCCCGCTTGAATATTATTTATCAGAGTATCTCTTATATCATAAAGTTCTTCTTTAGTGGAATTATTATTGATACCTTCAAGACTTTCTTTTATATAAAGAGCCCTTCCTTCAGAAATGGTTGGGGTTTGTCTAGGTAAACCTGGTGTTTGTCTAGGTAACCTTGATTTTCTACGTTTCCGCACCCCCATTATCTCTAAAATATTTCTTGGTTTTCTCATAATACTTCTATAAAAATGACGTTTATAAATCTTTCTTTGTGTTATCACTTAGAAGTTAAATCTAATTTCTCAAATCCAAAACCGTCACCACCCCCAGATATTTTATGATCTCAATAATAAATCATCGAAGGGTTATTAGTGATTATAAACTTGGCGGGGCAAAAATGTGAGAGTGAATGAAATGAACGGATTTTTGTAGGGTTGTCTAAACTTCCGCAACATTTATATATAACCTATACTTTATTATATCATGGAAGCACAAAAGAGAACTTATGTTTGGAATTCTTGTACTCTGACCTCTTTAGCGCGTGCTTTATTTATGTGCGGTTTTGGTGTGATTAAACACTAAACCTGCGGTGCTTTTTGGTTCCCATGGGATATCAAATGAGTGTCGCTGTACCGGCACATAATTTTGGAATAGAACATCTTGATTGTCTTGAGTGTGGGGATTTGATTACAAACCCTATTTGTCCTGATTGTATTGCAAAGGCATTTGAAGATTGGATTAGAAAATATCCGCGATTAGCTAAAAAGGTTTTGTTTAAAATCAAGAAGTTTTTGAAGGGCCATAAGCATTTTGACGAAGATTCGCAGTTGTGTGTGATTTGTAAAAGCAAAAAAGCCTGGTCTTGTCCTTATTGTTTTACAGAGCATATATTTGATTTGTTAAAGCAGGCAAAAGCCAGTAATGAAGTATTGAGAGAGTATCTTAGGTTCTTCAATTTTGATTTTGGAGATTTCTCTGGAAAGTGGGGCTATTGGAAGGAAGGTGAAAAACTCAATATTTATTAGCGCGTGTCTTCTGACTTCCTTCCTTGCCCTGATTGAGAGAACAATCCACACCCTAACTAACTTTTATTAATAATTAAAAATCTTCGACTGGTGAGCTGACGGATTGGTTTTGGTAGCTTTTGTAGAAATTCAGCCAATCATATAAGATAAGGCTGAATTTCCATAAGAGTTTCTTAGGGCATTAAGCATTGATTGCCCAAACGAACCCTTTGTTAGATTATTAAATTTAATTTTTGGTATACATAAACCAAATTTTTAAAAATTTAAAAACAATGTTTTTCTTTATGATTTATGAAACAAAAGATAGTCTGGAAATTCACAAACAAGCGAGAGCTTACAGCCTCTGAATTTGTGAGGTATTTTGAGAAGAAAGTTTTTGCAACTATTAGAAAGTTTGGGATGTTGCCGGGGGATAGAATTTTTAAGTTGAGTGGAACTGGAATTAATTTTTCTGTTTTGAAACATATTTTGCAAAAGAAGTTTGAGGTTAAAAAAGGAAAGGATTTTTCTTCAGAAAATCTTTCGCAGATTGCAGAGGAGATTTTTGAAAATGTTTTGAAAGGGAAGTTTAATATAAAGGGATTAAAACCTGAAGAGTTGAAAGCTCCTCTTTATTTTTTATCTGATGCTGAAGTTGAGGTTTATGCTTCTCTTTGCAAGATTAAAGGTAGAAAGAGAAAAAGAAATAAAAAGATTCAGTTGCTTTTTTCTCGGTTTATGAAAAAGAATCCTGATTTGGAGCGGTGTGTTGTGAAGGGGTGGGGGCAAATGAAATGATAATCCACCGAGCAAATTAAGGATTACTTAAGCGCCAAGCGCATTTTGGCTTGTCGCTAGACAAGCTTATTATAATGTTCCCTAGCGGGAACACTAATTCGCCTTCGGCGATTTATGAATGTTGGGGGGTTTTGGTGGAAGTTAATTTTGATTAATTTTTTCTAAAACCCTTCCCAACCCCCGAAAATCCTTGATTATAAAATCTGGTTTTTCTTTTAAAATATCTGTTTTAGTTGACCACGAACATTTGTTATGAATTGCAATTGCAATGCATCCAGCTTTTCGAGCATATTCTATGTCGCTGAATCTGTCGCCGATGAAAACCGCCTGGCTTGGTTTTATTTTATATTTTCTAAAAAGTTTTTTTAATAATTTATCTTTTGTTGTAAATTTTTCAGCTGTGTAAATTTCATCAAATAAACCATTTAGCTTTAATCTGCCTATAGATTCTTTTATAAAATCATATTCTGAATTTGTTATGACCACGAGTTTATATTTTTGTTTTAATTTCCACAGAGGTTTGACTGAAACACAGAGTTTTATTTTATTATTTCTTACTCCTTCAAGCATTAGTTGAAAAAATTCTTTTTTTAGATTATCTGTGTCTTTTTTAGGAATTTTTAGGATTCTGAAAATCTCGTGCATTTTTGAACCGAGAAATTTTCTTGTCTGGGATTTGTTAAATTTATAATTGTAATTTTCAAGAGTTCTTATTAGAGATTTAAATGATAGACTATATGCATCTGAAATTGTTCCGTCGAAGTCGAAGAAGATTGTTTTTATCATCTTAGAACTTTAAGTGAGATGTTGTATTTAAATTTAATTAAGGGGTAAGATTTAAAAACTAATCACTTATATCAAACACATGGCAGATAAAAAAGTATTGGATGACTTTATTGGAGATTATAAATTAAACAGAGAAGAAGGAATTTCAGTAGTTTCAGCTAGTGATTTATCTTCACTTAAATCTGCGGGTTATTCTGTTGAAGATTTATTTGATCATTTAAGTTAACATTATCAAAGTTTGTTGCATGGTTCTCGGATAGAGATTTCTGATGATCATTTAAAATCAAATAGAGCTGGTAGGGTTCATGGCTCTGATTTAGCTGCAATTGCATTAATGAGGGCAATAATCTCAAATCGAGGATTACAACATCCCGGATTACAATACCCTTATTTCATTGATGAAGAGCATCTATTAGAAATTAAAATTCATGGAATAAATGAAGGTACAATTGGGGATTTTGGATTTGTTTATATATTAAATCAGAGAGAAGGATTTGAGAATAATCCGAAGGGTTCATGGCAATATGTGAGAATTGGACAAGATGTTCCTATTGCAGCAAAAGTTGCTGTTGGAAAAGCAGATTTTAATTATCCAATTTTTGATGTTACAAACAATAGAAGGATCCAATAGGCCCTAATCCCGCTCCATCCTCTTTAAAATATCTTGGAGTTTTGCCTGATTTGCTTCTGAGTCAAGAAC
>CAZBOY010000025.1:0-9799 GCA_964493655.1 Candidatus Woesearchaeota archaeon
AAAAATTTTCAAACGTCAGAGTGGGGCCGGCCAAATCTTCTCTCATCCCCCATGGATTACCATTGCAAGGAATTGTAAAAGATAATATTGCTCTTGTTGGAGATGCAGCATTTCAAACAAAATCAACTACTGGTGGAGGAATAATTTTTGGAATGAAATCAGGAAATCTTTTAGCAGAAAGTCTTGCAAATGTTTTCAAAAATAATGGAAAATTAAGTGATTATGAAAAAAAATTAACTGGGCTAAATAGAGAATTGAAAATGCACTGGAAAATAAGGAATTATTTTAACTCATTAAATAACGATCAAATAAATAAAATGTTTAAAAAATTAAAAGAAAAAGATATTGAATATTTTTTAGAACGCGAGGGAGATATGGATAACCCGTCTTCTTTTATTGGAAAAATGGCAAAAAGCCCAAAGTATTGGTTTTTGGCAAAAACATTAATTGGAATTGCTAGAAGCTAGAAAAATACTTTACTTTTCATCAATATATTTTTGCATTTCATTCACCTAAACTTAATAGCCCCGCCCAGATTCGAACTGGGGTCACCGCCTCCAGGGGGCAGCATACTTGTCCACTATACTACGGGGCTTTTATATACTTTTCAAGCAGAAACTTTTTATTTGGATGTCTGAAGTTTATCAGTTCATAAAATAAATTTTTGGACTTCTTTGACTTAATTGAAATTGTGTACAATGGCAAATATTTTTTACCCTTAACCCAAACATTAACACTAAAATTAAAACCATTCGCACCAAGTAACTTCTGAACATCGCCAGACATTTTCTTGCTTGTAGTGGAGTATTTTATTGATCCTTTTGTAAAAGTTCCATCAGAATCAAACAGCCCCTGAATAAAAGCAAACTGAACTTTAGAATTACTTTTCCAGACTCTGTCCGGAACATAAATTTTATCACATTTAAAGCCATTACAAACATCAAACAAATCTGTAAAAAACGAATGAAGAACCCTTGAACAACAATAAGAAACCGTGTGCCCCTTGTGGGGATCATAAAAACCCGACACCACCTTAAATTTATTTTCTAATATCAAATCAAATATTTTTTGATGTTGCAAATTGTCAAAAAAAGCACTAATCGTCCAATTACCAATCTTATTTGAGCTTGAACCAGATAAACTACCATCCCCCATTAAAATTCCAACCAGGTATGCTAAGTCCGCATCAATGTGTTTTGGAATAAGTATCTTTGCTGAAGAGTACCGACACGACAGCAAAAGCTTAGAGCCATCTATTCTTTGAATATAAGAAAAAGAAGTCTCAAAAGATAATAATCCCAGTACTTTTCTCAAATCTGAAATTGATATTGGTTTTCTTCCACTAAGCCATTCTTTTGTTTTTGTATATTTAAAACCGAGCTGCTTAGAAGTCTTAACTGGACCACCTAAACTAAGAAAGATTTCTTTTAAGATGTCATTTAAGCCGTGCAAATAAATATTCCTCGAATTATCTTCATTAAAATCAAAGATAGACACTTTGTCTGCCATATGAAAACTCTCTTTTGAATCTATATATTTGCTTTGGGAGTATCGTGCCGGTGTCATTGCTGATCACCAACAAAGTTTTGAAGAATCCATAATTCTCGATCGGTTAAGAATTCTAAATCATCTTTTGAATTTTTTATTACTGAAATAATTTCTTCCTTAGTTGGAAGAGGAATTTCATAAACCATTTATATCGCCTCCACGAAAAATTTTTTCTGGAGATCTTTGAAAGGCTTTGGAAGCATTAAACTTTTAGCGCCAGCTACCTGAAAGGGAAAAGTTTAAGCTGAGAAAGCCGAAAAGTCGTAAGAAAAAATTCGGAGGCGAGTATGGTTCCACTTTCGGGGGCTATTCTATTTTTTCAATCAATCAAATAGTTTCAATTTTTTTAATGACGCTTAATAAATCACTCAATTTTTCAATTGTAATATCGCCACCAAGGGATTCTTTTTTCTTGTTTAGAAAGATGGTTTTCATCCCGTACTGCTTTGCTAGAAGAATATCTTTTTCATAATTATCTCCAACGAAAGCCACTTCATTTGCTTTTAGTTTCATTTTTTCTAGGGCAATATCAAATAATTTTCCAGAATCTTTTAGATAGCCCTCGTCATAACTGTTTACTATTAAATCAAAATGTTTTTTCATTTTAAATCCGAATATTTTTTCATAATCGTAATCTCCCCAAGGCCACACACCAGAAGACACGATAGCTAGTTTGAAATGCTTTCTTAATTCAATGAGAGTTTCATTATAATTGTCAGGAAGCCAAGTGAATTGTTTTCTTATTTCTAAATGTTGGAGAAGTATTTTTTCTATTTTTTCTTTTGTAATGTTTAAAGCCATTTGTTTAAATAGTAAATCAAAAAAATCAAAATCATTTTTTATTTTCCCAAGGCGATAAAGTTCATATGTTTGTTGATAATATTTCTTTAATTGCCCAGGTTGAATTTCATAAGAAATTTCTTTTTTTATAATATCTTGGAGAAGAGGCCATTGCTTATCCCAATCAAAATTTTGCAATGTATCAGTCAAATCGAAGAAAAGTGCCTTAACCATAATGTAATTCCTTTCAAAATGCTTTTAAGAATAAGGAAAAGAATTTAATCCCAAATGAACACTATTAATTAATGAAACCAAGCAAGAAAAAACCACAAATGAAAGATGTACATTTTATTTTTTCCCACCACCCACCTGGACAAAAATATCACCCAAGAGGAACTCCATCAAAAGAAACACACACTGTTTTGATCGAAGCATACAAAGGAACCCCCGCAGAGACAATTTTTTCTCACTTAGAAAAAAGGCCTGGCGAAGGAAGACGACAAAGCCAATATTCTTTTCAGAAAAAAGCAAGAAAAAGAGGAGTCAAAGTAAGAACTGGCGAGGAACCCATAACCCCTACACAGAAAAAGAAATTCAAAATTTTACTAGACAAAAGAATTAGGGCCAACGAGAGGTATTCATCAAACCCGACTCTGCAAAATTATATCTTATTTATAACTGCTTTTTCAAAACACATGGCCTATCGAAACGAGCTTATAAAAGAAAAAATACGCGAAGCAAAGGGAAAAAACAGGGTCGAAGCAATTTATGGTCGTACCCATAGCACTTTGCGCTGGGACCTAAAAAAAGAAGGAATCCAATCAAGTGCAGAAATGAATCAACGTTTGATGCCATATCACGCCCGAATATTAAGAATAATGGCTATTGGAAAAAAACCAACAATTAGCGATTATAGAAAAGCAATGATTAGTCATGCTCTTGAAGCTAAGTTGTGGGAAGAACAGACAGTAAAAAAGCTTTTTGGAGTTGAAAAGATAAACGATCGTCATGTTCGATTATTAGATATACTTTCAAGTGCATTAATTGATAATTTGTCGACTGCACAAATAATTTCATTAACAAGAAATCTTTCTCTTGAAAAATTATTTGAGTTAAACGAGCTCAGACCCCCATGGAATATTAATGAGAGTGAACGAAGACAATATCGACGTGAGATCAATAATTTTCTAAAAAAGCATTCAGAATTCTATAAATTTATTCTTGCGTCAGGAAAGAAAGTATAACTTTTTTACTTTCCAAACCGTCTTTCTCTCTTGTTGTAATCAGATACTATTTTGTCAATATCCGGTTCATTAATTTGTGGCCAATATTTATCAATAAATACAAGTTCTGAATAACCGGATTGATATGTTAAGAATCCTGAAAGTCTTTGTTCTTTTGATGTCCTAACTATTAGATCTGGTTCTTTGAAATCCCCATATAAATACTTTTTGAAATTCTCTGTTGAAAGAGTTTCCGGAAGTGCTTTTCCTTTTTGTACATCCACTGCAAACTTTTGTGCAGCATCAATTATTTCTGTCTGACCATCATAACCTAATGCCAAATTAACTGTTCTATCCCCAAAATTTTTTGTATGCTTTTCAACATCTTTCATTTTTTGTTGAAGTTTTGTTGGAAATTGATCTCTTCTTCCAATAAATTTTAGAGCAATTCCTTCTTTTTCAAGAAGTGGTTTAGTTTTTGCCTTATCAAGTTCTTTGTCAAAAATTTTCATTAAAACTTTTAATTCAAGTCGACTTCTTTGAAAATTTTTTAAAGAAAAAGTATAAAAAGTTCCAACTTTTATAGAAGGATACTTTGTTAACCATTCAAGAACATCCCAAGCTTTTCCTGTTCCAATAGAATAACTTTCTAATAGCGAAATTCCCGAAAGTTTTGCAAAACGTCTGTTTCCGTCTGGAATAAATGCTATTGATTCAATCATATTTATCACACTCGCCTGTTGGCTCTAGTAAAATTTGATGTTGTTTTATTTAAAAGCATTACTGGTTCAATAGTATAATAGATTTGGGGTGGACGAAAATGGATTTAGTAAAAGCAAAAGAAATATTGGATGTTATTGAACAATTAAACCCAAATTCACAAGAAAGTATCCTAAAAACACTTAATTTGGCAGAACATGTTGAGAAGAGCACTGGAGAATTTTATGCAAAAGAAGTAGAAAAAACAAAAGGGACTGAACTTGAAAGTTTTTTTGCGTTTATGGTAAAAGAAGAGGCAATGCACTTAGCAAAAATAAAAGAATTAAAAGCTGAAATTGAAAGTGGAAAAGAAATAGAAAAAATAGGTTTTGATAGAAATGTTGCCCCACAAATTCACGCTATTTCTGCAGGACAAGAAGAAATAACTGCAATTCTTTATGCACTTTGGAGAGAAAAAAAAGCCGTGGATTTTTATGAAAAAGCTGGTGGAAAAACTTCTGGAAATGTAAAAACTTTTTTTGAGGAACTGGCAGAATTTGAAAGAGGACATGTTTTACTCCTAGAAGAATATGTCGAGCAAATGCAAAATACTAACGAACTAATAATGGGGTAAATAAAATGCCTAACATTTGTTCTGCGACCCCGATACTTAGCACTAAAATAAAAAAAACTTTAAAAGAATTTAAAGAAGTTTGGAAAAGTGACGCGGCAGTTTTTGAAGAACTTTGCTTTTGTTTGCTAACCCCACAGAGTAGTGCAAAGCAAGCAATGAAAGCAATAAATTTTCTTCGCAAAAATAATTTACTTACAAAAGGAAGTGCTAAAGAGAAAGAAAAGTTTGTTAAAAACGTTCGTTTCTACATAACAAAAGCTAAGCGATTAGAAATGATACAAGAAAAATTTCCACAAAAAACAATAAAGCAAATGTTAATTGAAAACGGCCTACCAAAAGATGTCACTAAATGTAGAGAATTTTTAGTAAAAGAAGTAAATGGGTATGGGTACAAAGAAGCCTCCCACTTTTTAAGAAATATTGGCTTTGGAGAAAATGTCGCAATCCTAGACAGGCACATTTTGAAAAATCTAGCGAAATGTAAAATAATAAGTGAAGTTCCACAAACAGTAACAAAAAAGAATTATTTAGAAACCGAAGAAAAGATGAAAAAATATTGTGAAAAAAATAAAATAGACTTTGCAGAACTTGATCTTATTTTTTGGTCAAATGAAACAGGCAATGTGTTGAAATAAAAAAATAAATCGCGTCAGAACCATTACAAATGGTTCATGAATACCTCGCACCCAATGAACAAAACCACCAAGGAATAAGGTTTTTATTCTGTCAAAGCATTATATTAGCATGTCAGAAGAAGAAAATCGAGAAGGAAAAATAAAAGAAGAACTTGGAGTTGCACAGGATGCAAAACAAGAGATGAATAAGATACTTGCCGAGTTAAGACAGAAAATGAATGAAATTGACGAGTTGACACAAGAGCTTGATGAAAAAAGAAAAGAAATCAATCCAACTTCTCCAAAAAAGACAAAAAAATTACTTGAAGAAATAAAAGTTCCCCCACTTGAAATGCTAAAATGAAAAATTATTATTAATTAAACCAAATACTTAAGAGAGTGAAAAAATGTTAAAAGCAAATGGCAAGACAATAATAAAAAAAATCAAACATGCCAATACTACTTGGCAAAGAACAAAAGGATTAATGTTCGAGGACAAGAAAAAGTTTGATTATGCCCTAATATTTGAATTTCCAATAGAAAGCAAACTTGGAGCAAGTTTGCACATGATATTTGTTTTTTTTCCAATAAATGTACTATTTTTAAATAAGGAAAAAAAAGTTGTTGACAAAGTTACTCTTCCACCTTTTCAACCAAATTATACTCCAAAAAAAGCTGCTAAATATGTAATTGAAATGCCACAAGGCAAAGCGAAAAATGTAAAAATTGGATCAACTATTGAATGGTGAAACTTTTCTCCGCTATTAAATAATAACAAAAATAACCCTTTTTCCAAAGTAAAAATCACCACAACAAGCAACACATAACACTCAAATTTTATAACAAAGAGGGAAAGAAAGCACGATAAATAGCTCGCTTCCTTTTCCTCCTTTGCCTTCTTGCCGTTACCTATAGAAATTGGGGTGATAACCCAACACTTAATGTATTCAAAGTTATATAAAAAAGCAGGGGGTTTGGAAAATTAACCCATTTTTTAAAATAATTAAAAAAAAGTAAAAAAAACCAACTATTTTTCGTCAAATGACTAAATTGCAAAAGAATTTTTAAAGGAAAGAATCCAAACCACTTCTATGACAGAAATAGCTTACAAAGTAACTAATCAAAAATATTCGAAAATAATAAGTGAATGTAGCAGTGGCAGTATTGTAAAAATAAAAGACAATTTGCTGTTAACTGTGAACGTTCCAGACCTTACATTAAAAGAAGAAAAACTTTTTGAAAATGCATTAGAAGAATTAATTCACTCTGGGCTTGATCTAAAAGGAAAAGGAGATATATATTTTTTTCTTAAAAACTATTGTATTGAAAATCTAATTTTGCTTGGAAAGGAATCCAGAGAAAAAATTTTATTACTACTTGAATGGGAAACCCTGGGCGAAAGTATTCTAACTCCATTATTAAAAGATCCTGATTTTGAGGAAATTGTGATAAATGGAACTGATAAACCAATAATGGTTTATCATAGAATTTTTGGGTGGCTTGAAAGCAATACATATTTTACACAAGATCAAAAAGTAAAAACAATTCTGAACAAAATGGCTTCTGGGCTCGGAAGACAATTGAGTTATAGCAACCCAATACTCGATACTGTTCTAAAAGATGGCTCAAGGTTAAACGCCTCGATGGATCCAATTGCATTTTCGGGAATAAATGCAACAATAAGAAAATTTAAAGAAAACCCCCTTACTCCAAAAAATATTATTGAATTGAAAACGATTAATGAAGAAGCAATGAGCTTCTTGTGGTTAGCACTGCAAACTTCATCATCAATACTTGTTTGTGGAAACACGGGAAGTGGAAAAACAACAACACTAAATTCATTATTCTGTTTTCTCCCACAAAACGAAAGGATCATCGTTGTTGAAGAAACCCCCGAAATTGTCCTTCCCCAAGAACACAAAGTAAAACTTAATACTTCAGAGCATATTGGGGTTGGACTTGAAAAATTAATCGAAAATACATTTCGGATGAGGCCAGATAGGGTGATTGTTGGAGAAGTTAGAAGTGAAGAAGAATGCAAAGGTTTTGTTAATACAATGTTAGCGGGGCAAGCAAAAGGAAGCTATGCTACATTTCACGCAGAAAGTGCAAAAGAAGCATTGCAAAGAATGAAAAGTTTGGGCGTAGAAAAAGAATCCCTTAGTTCAATAGATCTTGTTGTTGTACAAAAAAGAATACAAAGAATTAATTCAAAAGGACATAGAAAAGAAGAAAGAAAGGTAACAGAAATTTGTGAAATTAATAAAGATGGAACAGTGAGAGAATTATTTTCACTAGATAATTCTCAAAAGAAACTAGTTTTTAGAAATGAATCAAAAAGAGTAAAAGAAAAAGTAATGCAAACGTTTTCAGTAAACCACACAGAATACAAAAAACTTATAAGTAGTAGAAAAAATTGTTTAGTCCAAATTGATAACAATACTGATTTTAAAAATTTCTTTGCAACATCAGAGGCGAATTTATGAAAATAAAAAAAAAATCATTAATCCAAAAGAAATTAATTGAAAAAGGGCAAATAAGAGAACGTGAATTTGAAAAGAAAAAAATTGATTCATTAAAAATGAGTATTTTTGTTGGACTATTTGGTTGGTTAATTTGCGGGGTATATACAAAAGAAATAATCAAAAGCGGAGCAATCGGAACCATTATGATGATAATTTTATTTGTTGTTCAAATTTATTGGCCGGTACTAAAACAAAAAAAATATTCCAGAAAAGTTGAAGCAGGACTTCCTTTGTTTTTGTCAAAATTAATTTTAGAACTTAAAGTTGGAAAAGATTTTGTGCGCGCGATAAAAAATATTTGCCAAAATAAAATCGAAACAGAAAAAGAATACTTACACGTAATTAAAGATTTTGAGAATGGATCTTCGATAAGCCAAGCGTTAAAAAAAATGAATTTGAGAATAAATAGTTTGAATGTGAAAAGAGCAAACAGCAGTCTAAACAATATTTATTTACATGGAAGTAGTAGCGAGACTCTTAAACGATTAACAGATGATCTTCTTTTACGACAGAAAATTGAAAGCAAAGAATTTTCTGGGAAAATGGTTGTTTATGCCCTTGTGTTTATTGCGGTTTCTGCAATAATGCCTTCAATGTTTCAAAGTTTTATTTTGATTGGAAGCTATTTTATGAAAATAAGTTTTACACCAATCCAAATACTGCTGATTATTATTATTTTGTTTCCCTTGCTTGATGTTTCAATTCTTTTTATGATACATTCAAAAACACCGATCTTTTTGAGGCAATAGGAAATGTGATGTAAAGATGGATGCAGCAATATTTTTTAGAAAAATAATAGAATTTTTTGTTGAAAAAGAAAAAATAAAAGGATTTGAGGATAAATTATTCTTAAATCATTCCAAAACAAAGAATTTAGATGAATTTACTCAATATTGTGTAATTGAAGGAACAATATTAATGATATCCTCAATGCTTTTTTTGTATTTATTTGTAAACCATTTTGAAAATTTATTTTTACTGGGGACTATTGTTTTTTTTGTTCCATTTTTTTTAAATTATATTTTTCAAGATATTTTATTCGAAAAAAGAAAACGAAAAAGAGAGGACCTGCTTCCGGATCTCTTGCTCGAGGGGAGTGTTTTTTGTGACCAAAAATCCTTACTTAAAACAATTCATTCTTTTTCAAACCAAGATCTTCCTCTACTCAGCGAGGATTTTACTCGAGTTTATTTTGACATAAAAAATGGTTCAAGTACTGAAGATGCCCTCGCACGAAATAAAAAATTGAATAAAAGCGAATCGTATAACAGAGTAATTGATCTATTAATTCAAGGATATTCATCAGGGGGAAGAATTTCTGAACTACTAAGAGAGTTAGCCGAAGATTTAATGGAAACAAAAGCCATTGTAAAAGAAAGACAAGCGATTATGCTTGTTACAAAATATACTCTACTTCTTTCAGCAGGAATAATTGTGCCCGCCATCCTAGGGACAGTAATCGGCCTAGTTACTGGCCTTGGTTTTGAAACAACTAAAGATATTGGAATTGGCTTAAGTATTTTAGAAAGAAAAGAACTATTTTCGATTGCAGTAATTGGAACCACAATTTATATTTTTGAATATTGTATATTAAGTAGTTTTTTTCTTGCACTTCAAGAAGGAAATAAAAAACAATTTTGGATATATCTTCTAATACTTTTACCATGCGGAGTGGTCACTTTTACTTTTGCGGCGTTGTAGATTAATGTTTTTTTTATCCGATGTGTAGATTAATTCAATTATCTCTTTTTGGTTTGGTGTGTAGAGCGATATGTG
>CAZBOY010000026.1:0-8127 GCA_964493655.1 Candidatus Woesearchaeota archaeon
CTTTTTTAGTTAAAAGTGGTAAGCTACCTTATTTTATATGGTTTCACCAAAGCCACCTTTACATATCTTTATAAACCTAGATTTAAGTAAATCAACATGGCAAATTTTAGATCTGGTGGAAGTAGGGATAGAGATGATAGCCGTGGCAGTCGAGGCGGGTTTGGTGGTGGAAGATCTGGTGGCAGAAGTTTTGGTGGAAGGTCAAGTGGTGGTTTTGGTGGTGGAAGATCTGGTGGAAGTCGGGGAGGGTTTGGTGGTGGAAGAAGGCCTGTTGAAATGCATGATGTTGTTTGCGATAAATGTGGAAAAGACTGTCAAGTTCCATTTAAACCATCGGGGGATAAACCTGTTCTTTGTAGTGATTGTTTTGGAAAAAGTGAAGGTTCAAGTAGAAGCTTTGGAAGCAGAGGCGGATCTTCGTCATCTGGAATGTCTGCAGAACAATTTAATAAGATTGAAGAAAAGCTCGATAAGATAATTAAGGCTTTGAAGATTAAAGATGAGAGTTCTGAATCTGAATAATTTTTTTGCATATGAAAAAGTTTAGATAATTTTATTTATTACTTAAATTAGATGAATTTTTCGACGGTAAATTTATAAGCCTGTTTTTCTAATTGAATTACTATAAGATGGCATTAGCAGAAGAAAAAACAAACAAAATTGAATCTCTTGTAAGCGCTGATAAAGAGTTTCGTGGGAGATAAATAAAATTGGCAGAAATAAGTTCAGAAATTTCTGAAAGTTTAAGTGAATATCTTATCCAAACTGGTTGGGTTGAAACTCCTCCAGAAGGCGTTTCATTAAGAACCGAGCTAGGCCCAATTTCTTTGCAATATCCTTTTATGACTGCAAGAATGCAATGTGTTGTTGGTCCTGAAATGGCTGTTGCAGCAGGAAGAAATGGGATTCTTACAATGGTTCCAAGAAGTTTGAGGGATAAAGATAAACAAGAAATTTTAGATGCAAATAGGGGAGCGCGACTAAGGAAAGGAGAAATAGAATTTCAAGAAAATCCTGAATGTGCTTCACCAAATTCTAGTGTTGAAGAAGTTGCTAGCATAATAAAAAGAACAGGTCATTCTATTATTCCGATAACGGACAGATTCTCAAAAGTTCACGGATTTTATGTCTATGACCCAAACAATCCTCCGCAGGTTCATCCAACAACGCAAGTAAGTAAATTAATGACTCCATTAAGAAGCAACATTTATCCGGAAGGACTTGCGTTTTTAGTAAATGACGAAGATAAAAACAAAATAAAAGGAATTCTTTCAGGAGAAACTAGAAAATTTTTGCCCATAGTTGATGAGAATAAAGTATTAAGAAAAGTTGCGTTTTTACAGAAATACGATACTAATTATATTGGAATTGCTATAAGCACGAGAGGAGCTTGGCAGCAGGAAATCAAAAGGTGGGCTGACCAGGTTGATACTTTGGTCTTGGATTCTTCTAATGCTTGTTTTCCAACAGCACTAGAAATCTTAAAATATGTTAAAAGAAAATATCCAGATAAGCCATTTGGAGTGGGAAATATAATCTTAGGTAGAGATTTTGAGATTTTTGCAAGGGAGGGGGCCTCATATATTATTGGAGGAATGGGTGTAGGCTCAATATGTCAAACAGGATCAACTAGGGGAAATGGGCGGGGTCAGTTTACTGTAGCAAAAGATCTTGCTAGAGCCAGAGACGAATTTATGAAAAATACAGGAATCTATGTACCATTAGTTATTGATGGTGGCATTAAAAATTTGAAAGATATGACTGTTGCCCTGGCTTTTGGGGATTTAATTATGATGGGGAATCATTTTAATATGTTTTTTGAAGCTGCTGCCCAGAAATTCAAAGCAGATAAAAAAACACCTACCCAAGAAGAAAGTCTTATGGCTTTTGCTGAAACTTGGGGAGAAGGTCACCCAAAAGCGAGACTTGTTGGAATGTATGGAAGGGATTTCAGACAAGAATTATCAAGAAAATCTCCTGAAGGACCTGCTGGAGTTTTGGAGAGATATGGGCATTCTAGTTTATCTGGAGCAACAGTAGAAGGGGTTGTTGGTTTGGTTCCTTATCGTGGTAGACTTAAGCCTGGAGTAGAAAAAGATGCAAGATATTTGAGAACAACTATTTCAAATGCAGGAGCAAGTAATCTTGAAACTTTTAGAGAAAAAGCAGTTCTTGAAAGGGCCTCGCGAATGACTCTTTCTGATATGCTTCCACATAGTATAGAGGTGACTGAAAGATAAAATGTCAAATCCATTAGATAAACTCGTTGGAGAAAAAAAAGTTATAGCTGTAGTTTGTAATCAATGGGGAGATACAGGAAAAGGAAAAATGGTAGACTGGCTTGCTTCTGATTGGGCAGAGTTTGTTGTTCGGGGGACAGGGGGCGGGAATGCCGGGCACACTATGAGAGTCGGAGATTTAGTTCACATTGGTCATACTGTTCCTTGCGGAATATTAAATCCTGATGTTTATAATTTAATAGGGAGGGGCGTTGTATTTGACCCTCGAGGAGTTCTTGAAGAACTTTTAGAATTAGAAGGAAAAGGTATTGATTATAAAAAATTAAGAATAGCCCACAATGCAAAATTAATTCTGCCCCAGCATTTAGTTATGGATAGAGCGAAAGAAGCGTCGGCAGGAAAAGATAAAATAGGGACGACTGGAAGAGGAATAGGGCCAGCTTACACAGACCACTATGCTAGAATTGGATTGACAGTTAATGATATGTTAAATCCAGATATTTTTAGACAAAAATTAAAAAGAAACTTAAGAGATAAAAAAACTTTACTTGAAAAAGTAGATAGAGAAGCATTGAGAACTATAATGCAGCATGAACATTTAGGAAGAGGAATCTTTTTTGACTGGCGAAATATTTTTGATGAAGATGCAATTACTGAAAGATATGTTCAATATGGGGAAAGAATTAGGGAATTTATAATTGATGCAGATGCTTTAGTTAGAAATGTATTATGTCAGGGACGGAGAATATTATTAGAGGGGGCGCAAGGTCATTTATTAAGTATAGATTATGGGAGTTATCCTTTTGTAACTTCCTCTGATCCATCTGTTGAAGGATTAGCAAAAGGAGCTGGTTTACATGAAAAAGATGTTGAGTTGGTTCTTGGAGTTGTTAAAGCACCTTACATGACAAGAGTTGGAGAAGGTCCATTTCCAACAGAGTTAGGAGGAAAAGAATCTGCACGATGGTGTGCTTCTCATACGAAAGAAGATGAAGAAATGGAATATCCTGATGCTAGTGGGGATTCAGGAAATGAATTTGAGCAAGGAGTTGCAGTAAGATTTAGGGGAGCTGAATATGGAGCTACAACAAAACGTCCTAGAAGAACAGGATGTCTTGACTTGCCTTTACTAAGATATGCTATGCAAACTAATGGCCCCGATGTCGCATTAACAAAATTGCAAGTTTTTGACGGTGTTCCCGCAATAAAAATATGTAAAAGTTATACTTATAATGGTCCTGATTATTTTTTTGCAGGAAAAACTTTAAGAAGAGGAAACATTTTGGATGTTGCTCCAAATGATGTCCATGTTATGGAACATTGCACTCCGAATTATCAAGTTTTAGAGGGATGGGATGAAGAAACTCAAGATATAAAAAGTTATGGGGATTTACCGAAGCAAGTAAGAAAATTAGTAGATTTTATAGAAAAAGAAACAGGTGCAAAAGCAAGAGTATTATCAATGGGTCCTGAAAGGAGTCAAACAATTGTTAGATAAAATGGAACAAACATCAACAAGTAGACGAGACACAGCTGATTACGAGGAAAGCGAAAAAATGGCAATTAGAGATGGTAAGCAAGCTCTTTCAAAAGATCCTTTAATAAGAATTAGGAATGGGGGAGCAATGCATGGGGGGTTCTCCTGAACTTGTTTTTGAAGCAGCATAAATTTTCCTAATTCCAATTTTTCTAATATTATTATTTAGGGTTCTGATTCTGAATAAGAGATTATTTTTTCGGGGGAGTTAAGTTTTTATAGTTATCAGATTTGTGGGTTTTATGAAAATCGGTGTTAAGACATATGATGATAAGAATTTTTTAGAGCATTTTGAAAACAAATGTGATTTTTTTGAAGTTCAGGCCATTCAAAAAAATGATTATAGTTTTTTAAAGAGATTTAAGAAACCAATTATTATTCATGCAGAGCATCAAGGATTTGGTGTTAATATTTGTGATTCTAATTTAAAGGTTAAGAATTTAAAATCTATTAAATTTGCTAGAGGGGTGGCAGATTCTGTTAATTCTAAAAAAATTATTGTGCATGCAGGAATTTTGTTAAATGATAAATGTTCTAAGGATGTCGCTGTTAAATTTATTAAAAGGATTAATGATAAAAGAATTATTATTGAGAACCATTCTGATTATGAAAAGGGATTGTGTAGTACTCCTGAAAAAATGAGAGAGTTTTTAAAATTAACTGGAAAGAGATTCTGTTTTGATATTAATCATGCTATTTCTTCTTCTAAACAAAGTGGGGAAGATGAATTTAAGATGATAAAGAAATTTATTAAAATGAAACCAGCCCATTATCATTTGGGGGGACAGAAGTTTATTAATCTTCTAGGATTGTATAAGAAGGATGTGGGGCATTTGTGTTTTATGGATTCTAAAATTGATTTAAAAAGGATTGTTAAAATGATTCCTTCTTCAGCAACTGTTACCTTGGAGACTGCTGTTGGGATTAGTGGTGTTGAGGCAGATTTAGAAATTATGAAAAAATTGGTGCGGGTTTAATTCGAGCATAATAATTCTTATAAAGCGCCTTGATAATTTAAAAGGCGCCTACGAGCACACAACTTTGTAAAGAATGCCCCCGCCGAAACCTAGACCCTTTTGGCAGAATCAATGGGTATATTTTTTATTTATTTGTACTTTAATGCGTTTGTGATTGTACCACTTTATTAGGGATTTGGTAGTTTTAAGGGTTGTGGTGGATTTTGGGAAATTGAAGTTATAAAAAGGTTTAAAAAACACTTATATCTCTAATTTTAGGGGTGAAAAACACCTCAGAAGTTTTAATTCTGAGAAAGTATAAAAATGGAAACAAGACAATTAATAGCAGAAAATTGGAAACTTAAATTATTTAAACATCCAACAGAAGAAGCTTATAGAGTAGATACGGAAATTGGAGCTATTGCTGTAGCTGATGGAGTTACAAGAGACCCAATGAAATATTTACCTAGTGGTTTTTTAGGAAAATTAAAATTTATGTGGTATTATCCTAAACCAAGTCCAGCAAAAAAGTCAGCAGATATATTTTGTGAAACTTTTCCATTAGTATTAAAAGACTTTGATACAAAAGATGAAAAAGCAGTAAGAAAAGCAATTGAAGAAGCTAATAATAGGATTGGTTATTGGAATACACAAAATATTCCAAATGTTGATTATGTTACGAATGATTTTGCAGGATGTGTGGCTTCTGGAACTGTTGAACAAAAGGGGATAATTTCATGGGGTTTCTTAACTGATTGTGGAGTAGCTATCTTTGATGAAAAAGGAAATTTAAGGTTTAGAACAGAAAGTGAGGATCCTCATAGATTAGATAAATATATCTGGCAAGATTCTCAAATTGAAGGGAAGTCTTGGAATCAACCAGAAGTAAGAGTAAGAATAAGAAGTCATTATAGAAATAATCCTAATGAAAAACACTCTTTTGGTGTTTTAACAGGACAAAAAGAAGCAATGAGTTATGTTAGGGCAGGAACACAAGAAATAAGACCCAATGATTATTTAGCAGTTTATACTGATGGTTTAGAACCAATTATTTTTTCTGGAGGATTTGCTGATAAGTTAAAAGAAAGGGACATTGATGGGTTAGAGAGATTATGTAAAAAAGGAGTTAGAACAGAAGGAACTCTTGTTCTAAAAAAATTTGATTAGATTTATATACATAATAAAATATTATTGATTATGAAAAGTATACCAATTATAAAGAAGCAAGTTTTAGTCTTATTTGTCTTTTCAATTTTGATGTCTATTGCTATGATAATACATGGAATTTATATAGATTTAGATTTTAGTCAAATTAAGAGATTAACGATTGAAGGTTTATTGTTAACTATTTTGATTATTTTTCCAGCTATTTTGTTCTTAGAATGGATTTTTGATATGAACAACAAGAAGAGACTTGATAGAATAGAAAAAATGTTGAAGAAAAGAAGAAAATGAAAGTCTATGTTCGAAAAGGAAATGATGAAGTTGAAACAACAAGAGAAGTATTGAAAAAAGCGAATCCAAAAATTGGTAAAAGCGTTTTGATCAAGCCTAATTTAACTATGCCCTTTTCACCAGAGACAGCTATATGCACCTCTCCAAATGTTGTTGAGGGGGTAATAAGATACCTTCAAAGTATTGGCATAAATGATATAATAATTGGTGAGGGGGCAGGTGGAGCTAAGGATATGTCTAATATTTTTGAGGCTACTGGTTATAGAAAATTAGCAGATAGATATAATCTTCCTTTAATAAATTTAAATGGTGATAAACAAGTTAGATTAAATATAATAAATGGAATTTCTTTAGAAGGAATAACGGTAGCAAAGAATGTTGTAGATAGATATGTCATCAATGTTCCAAAGATGAAAACACATAGGATGGCAGGTGTAAGTTTGGCTATGAAAAATATGATTGGTTGTATTCTGCCTTATGATGGGAAAAAAATTTTACATCCCTTATATGAAGAATATGTAGCTAAGGCATTAAAGGAAAAAAGGAATTTAACTAAAGAAGAGTTTGATGCTGTTCAAGAAGAATTTTTTAAAAGATTAACTGATTTTCATTCAGTTTGTAAACCTTCATTAAATGTTGTTGATGGATTTGTAGCAAGAGAAGGTGATGGTTTAAACCCCAATTGTGGAAGAAATAGAAAAATGAATTGTGTACTTGTTAGTGAAAGCGTTCCCGCTATTGATTTTGTAGCTTCAAACCTTATGGGAATAAGTTTAAGAGATTTATATTTAGAATATGTAAGAGGTTTTGACTTATCAAAAATAGAAATTATTTCTGATATAGATTTAGATAAATTAAGGAAAAAATTTAAACCAATTTCTTTAACAGAAAGGATTATTGTTTATTAATTAGACAAACTTATCTAGAATTTCTTTTGATTCAATTATATCTAAAGGATTGTTAGTTACTATTTCAAAAATTATTGCATCCTTATACTTAATTTTTTTTAATGATTCAATACATTCTTTTAGTTTTAAATTTCCTTTTGTTAATGGATGATGATCTCCATAATTAACAACGCCAGAAATATGAACCTCTTTTATCTTATTTTTTAATATCTTAGGAAAATAAAATTCTTGTTTTCTAAATCTTCCAATTTCATGACCAATATCCCAGCAAACAAAAACTTGCTTTTTAAATCTTTTTAAGAAATTTTTAAATTCTTTAGGAGTTGAAAGAGCATAATCTTTTCCAGGCATATTCTCAATAAGAATCCTTTGATTATTCCTTAAATTATTAATATTATTTTTTATATGTTTTTCAAGAATATTTAATGCTTTTTTCTTTGAACAATTTTTTGGAAGGTCTGGATGTATGATTATATTCTTTGCTTTTAATTTTTTAGCATATTCGATTGATTTTTTTAACCAATGGTCTGCATTTTTAATATCTTTTTTATTAGCTGAACAAAAATTAACTTTTACAGAAGAATACATATGGGGGCAATGTAATGAAAATTTAATTCCTAAATTTTCTATAAGTTTTAAAATAAATATTTCAAAATCATCTAAATTATCTGTGTGTGCTTCAACATAATCAAAACCAACACCTTCTACAAATATGGTCTCAAAAATTTCTTGAGGATCTTCTGCAATCTGAATAATTGGTTTAATTGAAACACCTATTTTCATAAAAAAGTAATAGTAAAAGATTATTTAAAGTATTCTTTATGATTTTCTAAATCTCCTATTTACAAAAATACTATGCTTTTACTATGCCTAATGAGGTATAGTATTGATATAAGTTCTTTAAGTACCTCTCAAAATTCTTTAATCCAACTAAAAAATACTCACTCTTTATACACTCTGGCAAGAACGTGTATATAGCGTAGTTTTTTAAAAAGCCAAAAAAACTCTTTAAAAAATGGAAACTCAAATTG
>CAZBOY010000027.1:0-7936 GCA_964493655.1 Candidatus Woesearchaeota archaeon
AGTTTATTATTGATAATCTTCTAATAGGCATGAAAACAATAAATTTATATAGAATAAACATCTCTCAATTTTATGAGCCCCTTGCTATTGAAATTAAAGCAAGAACTTGAGATAAGAAATTTTTCTAAAAAAACGATTAAAGCATATCTCTATTCTGTTGAAAGATTTATAGATTTTTCAAAGAATATCGGACTAAACAAAAGTGTTGTTAAAGATTATGTCCAGAAAAATCTTGAGAAGAAGAATCCTGCAAGTGTCCGAAGAGACCTTTTTGCAATCAAATTCTTTTTTGAAAATGTTTTGCATGAAAAATTAAATCTCCCAAATCCTAAAAAGAATAATACTATTCCCGATATTCTCACAATTGAAGAAATTAAGAGATTAATTGAAGCAACTTCAAATATTAAACATAAGCTAATAATAAAAATTCTTTATGGTTGTGGTTTAAGAGTTAGTGAAATTGTTAATCTAAGAAAAGAAGATATTAATTTTGCAGAAGAATTAATACATATTAGATTAGCAAAAGGTAAAAAAGATAGATTTGTGAAAATTCCTAATTCTATTAGGGGGGAACTAAAGAGCTATTCTCTGCTAGGTGATTCTGAAATTTTGTTTTCTTCATCAAGAGGAGGCAAATTAACAAAGGATACAATCCAAAAAATAATAAAAAGTTCTGCGAAAAAAGCTGGAATTGAAAAAAGAGTATACCCCCACTTACTGAGGCATAGTTTTGCAACACATCTTCTTGAACGAGGAACAGATTTGAGGATTATACAGAAATTGCTGGGACATTCTGATATTAAGACAACCCAGATTTACACTCAAATCTCTCAGGCTTCAATAAAAAATATAAAGAGTCCTTTGGATAATATATTATGAAATACTCAGACCTATGTAAAATCTATGAAAAATTAGAATCAACTTCTAAAGGACTTGAAAAAACCTCGATTATTTCTGGGTTCTTGGGAAAAATTAAAGACGAGCCAGAGGTGATTTATCTTTTGCAGGGAGAGGTTTTTCCTGACTGGGATGAGAGAGAGCTTGGAATTTCACAGCAACTTGCAATCAAGGCGATTTCAAAAGCAAGCGGAGAGAGTGATATAGAAATTATTAAGAATTTTAAAAAACTTGGAGAGCTCGGGCTTGTTGCTGAAAAACTTTTTGAAAATAAAAAACAATCCGCCCTATTTTCTTCTAAATTGACTGTTGATAAAGTCATTAATAATCTTAGAAAATTGCCTGCATTAGAAGGCAAGGGAACTGTTGGAAAAAAATTAGGGCTAATTGTTGAACTGCTTAATTCTGCTTCGGGGACTGAAGCAAAATATATTATTAGAACGGTAATGGGAGATTTGAAAGTTGGTGTTGGTTCTGGACTTTTAAGAGATGCGATTGTTGAACATTGTTTCAATCCAAAAGATATTGCAGAGAAAAAAGAAAAAATAGAAATTGTTCAGGGGGCTTATGATAAGCTGACTGATTTTGCAGAGGTTTTTAGCAAAACTTGTTCTGGAAAGCTAGATGAAATTTTTCTTTCTCCTGGAAAACCTGTGAAGGTTATGCTTTTTCCAAAAGCAAAAGATATTGACGATGCTTTGAGAATTGTTGGAGAGCCAGCGGCTTTTGAATTTAAATATGATGGTTTTAGAGTCATGGTAAATAAAGATGAAGAAGGTGAGATTAAAATTTTCACGCGAAGATTAGATAATGTTACAAAGCAGTTCCCGGATATTGTTGAATGTGTTAAAAAAAATGTTCATGCAAAGAGTTTTATTTTAGATGCCGAGGCTGTTGGCTATGACCAGAAGACAAAAAAATACAAACCTTTTCAGTATATTTCACAGAGAATTAGAAGAAAATATGACATTGATAAACTTGCAAAAGAATTGCCTGTTGAACTTACGGTTTTTGATATTATTTATCTTAATGGAAAAGATTTGATTAAGGAGGAATTTGGAAAAAGAAGAAAGTTAATTGAAAAAATTATCCGGCAGGAGAGATTTAAAATTACCTTGGCTGACCAGATTATCAGCAGGGATAAAGACGAGATTGAAAAGTTTTATCAAAGGGCAATTAACGAGGGGCAGGAGGGGTTGATGGCTAAATCTCTTAGTGCACCTTACAAACCCGGGGCGCGGGTGGGTTATGCTGTGAAATTAAAACCAGAAGATAAAGATTTTGATTTAGTTATTACTGGGGCTGAATGGGGGACTGGGAAGCGGGCGGGGTGGCTTACAAGTTTTGATGTTTCGTGCAGAGATGGTGATGAATTAAAAGAAATTGGGAAAGTTTCGACAGGATTAAAGGAGAAAAAAGAAGAGGGACTTTCATTTGAAGAGATGAGTGAGATGTTAAGGAAGTTAATTGTTTCTGAAGAAGGAAGGAAAATTGAGGTAAGACCTGAGATTATTGTGAGTGTGCGTTATCAAAATATTCAGAAATCTCCAACTTATTCTTCTGGTTATGCTTTAAGGTTTCCTAGAATTTTAAGGTTGAGGCCGGATAGGGGTGTGGGGGATGTTGCGACAGTTGAGGAGATTGAGAAAGAAATATAGTAATCGTCGTAACCTTTATAAACCAAATTTTTCATTTATAAATAGATGGCAAGCAAAGATTCTCTAAAAGTTCAGAATATTGTTGCGACTGCTTCGCTTTGCAAAGAGGTTTCTCTGACTAAACTTGCGCGGACACAGCCGAACACAGAGTATAATCCTGACACTTTTCCTGGACTGGTTTTGAGAATTAAGAAACCTAAATCTGCTGTTCTTGTTTTTTCAAGTGGTAACTTGGTTTGCACAGGGACTAAAAATTTATCCCAGGTCAAGGATGTTATTCAGCAGGTTATTAAACAGCTTAGAAAAATCGGGGTTAATGTTACAATAAAGCCCAAGGTTGAGGTTCAGAATATTGTTGCTTCAGGTTCTATAAATATTGCCTTAAATTTGAATACTCTTTCTTTGGAATTAGAAAACACTGAATATGAACCAGAGCAGTTTCCTGGAATGGTTTACAAATTAGATGACCCGACTGCGACATTTCTTCTTTTCAGTAATGGAAAACTTGTCTGTACAGGAACGAAGAACTTAAAGCAACTTGACGAGAGTATGATTCAGTTGAACAGAAATGTGCGTGCTGCAATTAAGAGATTGAAGGGATAATTTTATAATAGTATATTTCCACATACATTTGTCATTCCTAACTAATTTCATTTTTATTAATTCACAACATATCTTCGACTGGTTAGACTACTGATTTTACTTGGCAACTCTTGAAGAAATTTAGCACTATCTTAAATAATTATTGTGCTAAATTTCCGCAGAAGTTTTACAGAGCATTAAGACAGATTATGTTAACGAACCTTTTGTTAATATTACTAACCTTAAATTTTTTAAAATAGTTTTAGCAACAATCTTTTTAACAAATAGTCAAATTTATAACATCTTATTCTATCTAAATATATGAAATTCAGAGAATATAAATTATCCACTGGGGGGGTTGTTTTTGCTGGGAAAAATGCTGGGAATAATGAAGAGCTTGTTAAAAATGCAGATAGTGGTGACACACTTCTCCATACTGAAGAACCTGGGTCGCCGTTTGTAAATGTTGGGGTGAAGGTTTTGAAAAAAGAAATTAAAGAGGCCGGTGTTTTTTGTGCTTCGAAAAGCCAGGACTGGAGAGATAATAAGGGCAATGTTGTTGTGCATGTTTTTAAAAAATCAGATACCTATAAAAGAAAAGGCATGAAGCTTGGATGTTTTGGTGTTCGGGATTATAAAGAGATTATTGTTAAAAAAAAGGAGATTGAAAGTTTAAAATGAAACCAATTAGAAAACTGCAGATGGGAAAGAACGGGCTTAGTTCTGAATTTGTTGAGCAGGTCAGAACTTTTTTTGAAAAATCAGAACTTATTAAAATTGATTTGCTTAAGTCTGCGTGTCGTGATAAAGAAAAGGCGCGCAAGATGGGGGAGGAACTTGTTTCTGCTCTCGGAGATAAATTTACTTACAAATTAATTGGTTATGTGCTCGTGGTTAGAAAATGGCGGAAGAGTAGGAGATGAAATTAGATAAGATATGAGAGTAAATTACGGGGGAGGTAGAAAATAAATTCAGAAAAAATAAAAAATTAATGAAGATTCTTAAATTCGCTTTTATCTATCAGGCCTTTGTAATTTTATTTAGTTTTTGCGGAAATTTAACCAATAATTTATAAGCTGGTTAAATTTCTGTTTGTTTTGAAGAGCATCCTGACTTTTTTTGTTGCATCTTCTGCTTACTAAATTTAATAATAAAAAAGATGTGCAAAGTTTTATAAACCAAACTTCAAACTTGATTACAGGTTAAAATGCTTCAATGAAGCTGATTTAGCATCGCGAGATGCGCCTTGAATGATAACATGAGTAAAAAAATATTTTCGCAAGAACCGCAGGAATTTAATTTAGTTTTAGCTGAAGAGCTGAAAAAGATTCCGGAATTTGAGATTCCTGATTGGGCTAGGTTTGTCAAAAGTGGGGTTGGAAAAGAAAGGCCTCCGGTAAGTGATGATTTTTGGTATATTCGTGCTTCTTCAATATTAAGGCAATTATATCTAAAAGGTATTGTTGGTGTTGGAAGATTAAGAACTCGTTATGGAAGTAGAAAGCGAAGAGGTGGAAGACCAGATAGTTTTAGAAAAGCAAGTGGAAAAATGATTAGGATAATTTTGCAACAGGCTGAAAAAGCAGGGCTTGTTGAAAAAGTTGGAAAAGGAAAACAATTTGGAAGGAGATTAACTCAGCATGGAAGGGATTTTTTAAGTGAGATTGAACTTAGTAAAAAAACTGAGGAAAAACCTGAAATAGAAAAAAGGGTTGAAAAAGTTAAAGAGCCAGAAAAGATTATTGAAAAATCAGAAGTAAATCTGGAGAAGCAAGATGGCATCAAGAAAAGCAAAAGCACGAAGCAGTAAGAAAAGGCATCTGGACAAAGCAGGGAAGCACACAAAATGGGCTCCGTTTTGGACTGTGATTAGAAAATTCGGGACAGGAAAGAAAATACATCCTTCGGCGATCACTCATGTTAAACGAAGCTGGAGAACAAGAAAACTTAAAATTAAACCAAGGAGAATTAAGAAACAATTTTTAGGATAAGATGGCAGAAGAAAAAAAGAAAAAACAAACTAAGAAAAAAGAAAAGAAAGTTAGGGCTCCAAAGAAAGAGGAGAAAAAAGATTACAAACCACTTCCTCGAGATGAGAATTTTGTAGAGGAACAGGCAGGGAATTTAGTCAGAAAAGATTCAGAAGAAAAGAAAGTTGAAGATTCAGAAATTAAGGAAAATGAAAAGAAAGTAGAGACAAAAAAACCAGAAGATGTAAAACCTGGAAAAGAGGATAAGAAAAAAGAAAAGAAAGTTGAGCCGAAATCTGTTCTTGAGCGTGAGTATGTAATCCCCTTAAGAAAAAAAGTGCATAAGGTTCAGGAATTCAGACGGGCAAAAAAAGCAATTCGTGTGATTCGTGAATTTTTGGTGAGACATATGAGAGTTGAAAATAGAGACCTTAACAAAGTTAAAATTGATAAATGGTTGAATGAGGAAATTTGGTTTAGGGGAATTAAAAAACCTCCTGTAAAAATAAAAGTTAAAGCAATTAAAACAGATGATGGTTTTGTAAGAGTAGAATTAGCAGAAATACCTGAGATAGTTAAGTGGAGGATTAAAAAAGAAGAGAAGAAGGTTGTTGGTAAACAAACTAAGAAAAAAGAAAAGGTAGAGGAAAAACCTGTTGAAACTTCAGAAGAAAAAAAGGAGAAAGAAGAGGGTGAAAAATCTAGTGTTGAATCTGGTTTGAAAGCTCAGAAAATTCAAGCAAAAGAAATGAAACATACTGCAACAGGCAAACATGCTAAGATAACTTCTCCAGTGAGAAAGAGTTTGAAGAAGTGATGATTTACCACAATAATGCTTTTAATACTATTTTTAATATAGTGCTATGGGAGTTAGATTTAGACTCGGGGTCTTAGAAGGAAATGTAAATAAATTTTTCCACGAGGAAAAAGATCTAATTGACAGAACAAGATGTGAGTGGGAACCTGAAATAGAAATTAGACTAACTAAAGATGAAATAATTATTGAGCCCCAAGATCAAAGAAGCAAAAGCCGATATCCAGACTATATTGTAGGACTATTAAAAAGAGCTTATGAAAAACTTTTTCATTTCTCTTTTAGAAGAGATGAAGGATACTACCCTAATCCACAATTAAGTGAGCTTTTCTTTTCGCAGGTCTTAGTTAAAGATGCTATAAAAAGAAGCAGGGAAAATAAACATTTTATTCCTGGAGAACATTGGTATGGAACAAAATTCCTTAGGCAATTTGAAGAACATCCATTGTCTGATGAAACTTTAGAAAAAATGTTCGAAGAGGGTTTGAGGATAATGTATTCTGAAAGGTTAAAAACATTGGAAGGTACGTGCTCTCCCCCTACATCTTCAAGCCCGGTTATAATCACAGTTGGTTGTGATGGTACAAAAGAAGAACAAGATAGTACATTAGTTCATGAAATAGTGGAGGCTTATGGATTTTTTGTAGGTGGTGGTGGGAGCATTGCAGTTCCTTGCTATCGCTCTTATACTACTTTTCAGGATTATCATTGGCTTGTAGAAGCATTAGAAACAGAACTTTATGAGTTTGGATTTCATCAAACTATAAAAAAGATGATTAAAACATGAAAAAATTTTGAAAAATATTAATAAACTGCGAAGGGAAGAAGTGATTAGTTTTTATTAACCCCCTAGCAAAATCCGTTCATTTCACTCAACTCAAGATTCACTCTCATATCTGGTCTAAATTTGTTTCGAGCAAATCTTTCGCGCTCACGATTTTTGCTGGGGAAGTTAGTAATGACCAATAACAAGTCGATGGATTTATTGTGGCTTCATAAATTCTCTGGGGGAGTGGTTAATTTTAATAACCCGAACATATTTTTTTGTTTATGCTATCAAAACTCAGAAAAGAAATACAAAAATCAGCAGATCCTGAAAAAGCAAAAATTCTCCAGAGATTTTTTAAAACCGGGGCTGGAGAATATGGTGAGGGAGATGTTTTTCTTGGAATTTTTGTTCCAAAACAAAGAGAGATTGCCCAAGGGTTTTGGGAAAAATTAGATTCAAATGATTTGCAAAAACTTCTAAATTCTAAAATTCATGAAGAGAGGTTAATTAGTTTACTTGTTTTAATTAAAAAATATGAAAAAGCAGATGGGAATTTGAAGAAAAAGATTTTTGATTTTTATTTAAGAAACACGAAAAATATAAACAACTGGGATTTAGTTGATTCGTCTGCTCCAAGGATTGTAGGAGATTTTCTTATTGATAAAAATAGAAAAGTTTTATATACACTTGCTAAGTCAGATAGTCTCTGGGAAAGAAGAATTGCGATTATCTCTTGTTTTGCCTTTATTAGAAATAATGATTTTAAAGATGGTTTGAAAATTTCTGAGATTCTTCTTAATGACAATCATGATTTAATACACAAGGCTGTTGGGTGGATGTTGCGAGAGATTGGGAAGAGGGATTTGGAAGTTTTAGAAAGGTTTTTGAAAAAGAACTATAAGAAGATGCCGAGGACAATGTTGAGGTATGCTATTGAGAGGGTTGAGGAAGGGTTGAGGAAAAAATTTTTGCTTGGCACTATTTAAAATTAAGATAAGTCAAGTGAAAATTTTTGTGAGATATTTGAGGGGAGAAGTATAATAAAATAGATTTAAATTTTTATTAATTCCTTAACTATCTTTCTACTAGTTTATAGAAATTATTTATCTTGGCAATCTTTTCGGAAATTCAACCAATTATATAAAACAAGGTTGAATTTCACTTAGGTTTTACAGAGCATTAATAACAAATCCTCAATGAAGAGTTTTATCAAATTAATAAATTTTTATTTAATTTTTAACAATCA
>CAZBOY010000028.1:0-2146 GCA_964493655.1 Candidatus Woesearchaeota archaeon
TGTAAATTTATATACTAAGATTTTAATGGATGTAATTATCACTTTTCTTATAGCTAGTGGAATTTCTACTATGTGTAGAGCTAGAAAATCCAAGTAGTAATATCATTTTTTCTACGATTACTTAATCCTAAGGATTAACGCCCCAACTTTTTCCTCGATTATTGATTTGAATATCTGTCAATTACCTCTTTTATTATCTTAAGAGAATCTCCCCTTGCTTCAACTTTAAAGTCATAGTAGATTGACATTTTACCATTCGGACCTTCAATACTCATTTCGGGATATGTTATTTCATCTCCACATTCTTGATATTCTATTTTAAAATCTTTTCCCTTTAAAGACCAAAACCAATGTCCCCAGTTTAAATAATAATCAAAAACTTTAGGCATTATCTTTTTGGATTCTAAATTAATTTTAAAATGCCAGAATCTTCCAAAAGTTTTATCTTGGCTTATATCCCACTTTGATAACTGTTTTTTGAATTTACCCCCATCATCATTCATAACAAATTCTTGTGAAAATTCAAGAAGGCTATTAAATAGGTTTTGTCCAATACTTTCATCTTTAGGTTCAACTAAATAAATTATCTTTCCATTTATTGAAAATTTTGTGTTTAAATCCATATTAATTGAGATTATTTAGAGTTTAAATATTTGTCTTTAGAAGTTTAACTCCCTTCCGGAGCACTTATCCAAAAACCTCGTTAGTTATTCGGTTTATGTATGAGATTTAATCCTAAGGATTAATGCCCCCACGCAGATTTGAACTGCGATCTCCTCCTTCGCGGGGAGAAATTTTATCCAATTAAACTATGGGAGCTTTAGGAAAACCCAGGTTTTCCTTACTCGTAATTTACTCTTGTAATTTTTTTATTTGTCAAGAGCGAATTGTTCGAGTTTACCTTTCCTAAAATTGCTGAACTTCGTTCAGAAACGAATCATCACAATCTTTATTAAGCTTATGTATTTTTGTGTTTTATGATTGAAAAAGATGGTTTGAAAATGTATTTTGCTGATTTGCATATTCATTCGCGGTTTAGTCGAGCTTGCTCAAAGAATTTAAATTTAGAGAGTTTAGAAAAATGGGCGAGGGTGAAGGGGCTTGATTTACTTGGAACAGGAGATTTTACACATCCTGAATGGTTAGAGGAGTTGAAGAATAATTTGAAAGAAAGGGATGGAGTTTTTTATACTAAAACTGGTTTTGGTTTTTTACTTTCTGGAGAGATTAGTTTGATGTATACTCAGGGAAGGGGGCGGAGGGTTCATCTTGTTTTATTTGCACCTTCATTTGAAGCTGTTGATAAAATTAATTCTTGGTTAGATACAAAAGGAAGAAGAGATTATGATGGGCGCCCGATTTTTAAAATTTCTTGTGAGGATTTTGTTAAAAAAATGAGTGAGATTGATGATGGGATTGAAGTTGTTCCTGCTCATGTCTGGACACCTTGGTTTGGGGTTTTTGGTTCTGCAACGGGTTATGATTCTTTGAAAGAAGCTTTTGGTTTGCAGGTTGATAAAGTTCATGCTGTTGAAACAGGGATAAGTTCCACACCTGAAATGAACCTCCGGTTAAGTGAATTGCAAAATAAAACAATTTTGAGTTTTTCAGATTCTCATTCTTTTTGGCCTTGGAGATTAGGGAGGGAGGCGAGTATTTTTTCTTGCATTGATAGTTATGATGAGATTTTAAGACAGATTAGAGAGAATGATTTAATTGGGACAATTGAAGTTGATCCTGCTTATGGAAAATATCACTGGGATGGGCATAGGGTTTGTGGATTTTCTTGTTCTCCTGAAAAGACTAAGCAGTTGAAGGGGGTTTGTCCGAAGTGTGGGAAGCAGTTATTGGTGGGGGTTGAAAATCGTGTTGAAGAGTTGGCGGGAATTGAAAATCCGGTTATGAAAAAGAAAGTTTTTCAAATGCTTCCCTTGCATGAAATTATTTCTTTTGCCATTGGGGTTGGGATGAATTCCAAGTCTGTTTGGAATCATTATAATAGATTAATTGAAGAATTTGGAAATGAGCTTAATATTTTGCTTGTTGTTGATAAAGAAAAACTTGCTAAATTTGTTGATGAGAAAATTGCTGATTTGATTATTAAAAATAGAAGTGGGTCTTTAGAAGTTGTTCCGGGATTTGATGG
>CAZBOY010000028.1:2246-7799 GCA_964493655.1 Candidatus Woesearchaeota archaeon
GATGAAGACGAACCTAAAGACCCTAATCTTATGCTTTATCTTAATTTTGATGAAGTTGAAACTAATACCTTCGGAAGATGGGTTGTTGATGCAGATGGAGATATTTATGGAGAATTAATCGGAGATGTTCAATTAGTTGATGGAATTAAGGGTAATGCTTTGGACTTTGATGGGGTTGATGATGAAGTAATACTTGATACTTCTCTTAGTAATTTTGGAGATGTGGATTATACATTAATGGCCTGGATTAAATTAAGTGGAATTAATTCTGGGAATACTTATAGGGTAATCTTGCGTCAAGGAAATCATTATCCTTTTGGTTATGGTTTTCGTATTGGTGAAAGGGTAAACCCCTCCTCTAGTAAACTTTTTTTCTTTTATGGGGATGATGATAGTTGGGAAGAATACACTAGTAATACCATTTTAGGCGATGGTAATTGGTACCATGTTGCAGTAACTTATATTTCATCTAACAATGCAGTACAACTTTATCTTAATGGTGTGGCTGAAGGGGGGAAGACTTTAGGAGATCTGGGAAATCAAAGAGAGGATTCTGATTCGGGTTTATCTATAGGGGAGTCTTATGCTAATCCTGGGAGACGTTTTAAGGGAATAATAGATGAAGTTAAAATTTGGAACAGAGCTTTATCTGCAGAAGAAATAAGCCAAATTTATAATAATTCTTAACTTTATTTTCTCCTAAATCTATTAGGCTCATCTCTGAGATGCAGGAATTTGTAATGTGCAGAGATTGTTTTTTCCTTGCATTTGCAGTTATCTAAAAGTGTGTATGTTTTACAAACAGGGCATTTTTTCAGTTTCATTTGGATTTTTCTTCAATTTCAAATTCACATTTATTTTCTTTAGCAGATGCTTTAATTTTTTCTAAGAGTTCTTCTAGTTCTTTGTTTGCTTGTTTGTAATCGTTTCCTTTTAGGTTAATCTGAAATTTCCCTGCTGAAAGATAGGTAATTTTTGTTTGGGGATTTTTAATTGAGAGGATTTTTTTGATTCTCAAGATTCCATCTGATTCTAAACATTTTAGTCTGATTATTTTTCTGACTTCAATGTGTTTTTGTTTTTTCTGAGTTAGTTTTTTTATTTGTTCGTGAAATGGTTTAGGTATGTATTCATCAATTAATTTTTCGTTTTCTCTTGCTTCTGTAAGGAATTCGAGGAGAGAGGTAAATTTTTTTAGTATTTTTTCTTCAATTTCCTGGGCATTGTCTTTGAGAATTGAGTGGAGGGCAGATTTAGAAGTTTGTTCTTGCTTGTATTTTTGCATTATTTCCTTTTTTTCTTTTGAGTTTACTCTTCTTAAGGATAGGTCGATATTATCTCCTTTTATTCTTAGAATTTTACAAACAATTTTCTTTTTTGGGACAACATATTCTCTAATGTTTCTTATTCTTCCGGGGGCAATCTCACTTGTGACAATTGTTCCTTTTTGTCCGCTAGGTAGACTTACAAATACTGTTGTTCCTTCTATCTGGTCTACTGTGCATAGGATTATTTCTCCTTCTTTGAGTTCTGCCATGTTATTGTGAATTTTATAGGGATTTTAAGGTTTTTGGTTAAGAAACTTTTCCAGTGTGCTTCCAGAGATATTTGAAATATTTTTTATAATTATTTGCTATTTCTTTGCTTTCAATCATAAATGCAAACCATTCCTCTCCCCATAAAACATTTGCTATTTTATCTCCGAAAATAAAAACAACCGAGGGTGAGCTTGAGAATTCTTTTGGAAGATATTTAATTTCCATTAATTTTGTTTCTGGTTTTTCTCTTTTTTTAGTTTCATATAATCCTAGACTTTTCCACATCACTTTTTTCTTTATCCTTCTTTGATTATACTGGGGCCAATAATCTGGGAGGAGATCCATAATATAATAACCTCCGCCGATAAATAGGTTTTCTTTGTAATTAAGCATGTATTCAAAGATAGTTTTAATTCCTTCTTTTCCCCTAAAAATCTCAAGGTTTATTTTTGGTTTTTTTCTTTTGTAAAGTTCTTCAATATTTGGGAGTAGATTTTCAAATTTTTCAATTTGCTGTTTTTTTTCATTGATTTGTTCTTTTAGCTTATTGATTGGAGCCACCCGGTAGCTCCGCTTGCCTTTTTCAATTGTATATGTAACAAGGCCTTTTTCAATAAGCTTATTGATTATGTCATAAATTGCTCGTCTTTCAAGACCTGTTTTTTCGTGAATATTATTTATCCTTGAAACTCCTGTATGTAGAATTGCAGAATAGACTTTGATTTGTCCATTGGTTAGATTGAATATTTTTAATTCTTGTAGTTCCATAGTTTTATCTTGGATTGCGAGTTTTTATATTTTATGGTGTAGTAGTGAACCACATAATTTTAAAAATAGGATGGTGGTTACTTGGGGGTGGTTAATATGGCGAAGAAAGATAAAAATAGTAGACAAATTCATATTGTTGAAGCGTGTGATGGAGAAGATTTTGTTGAGATATATAGGGGGGTGGATCGAGAATTAGCAGAGAAGATCGCGAGGCAACAAAGTGAGGGATCTAATTTTGATACAAGAATGCGGGACTACTCTATAGATTCTGAAAATGATCTCATAGAAATAAGAAGACTTATTTTTTCTGGAGGTTATCCTCTTATAAGTAGCAAGTATGGTGAAGGGGGTAGATTTCAAATTGATGATTTGAGAACTTTGATGGGTTTGTTAAATAATGATCCAGATGTTAATTACGAACTAAGACGTTCTTCTGAAGAATGGTGCAAGCCAGAATCTTCTCAATCAAGATTTCATAGGGAGCTTGCAGATGAGAATTACCTAGGGGCACTGATGTCAAAAGAAACAGATTGGGATACCGCGGTTCATAAGTTTGCTAATGCTTATGGGCATTATAGGCATATAGAAGATGTGCATAAATCAGATTTATGTATAAAACAATTGAGACTTCTTGGATTGTCAGATGAAGAAATAATTTGTTGTTCTAGTCGTGGTATGTCTGATAGTTCGTTTTTTGGAAATATATTTGAGGGATTATCTGGAGATGGTGAAGATACTTAATTAAGATAGAAAATCACAAAACTTCCTCAACTCTGGCGTGCATTTTTGCTTTTCCGCCTGATGGGAGAGTAAGAGTTGCTCCGCATTTGAGGCATTTTGTTCTAGTAGACGCTTTTCCAAATATTGTGTGTGATGTTTTGCATTTTGGACATCCGATTTTTAGGAATTTTGATTTGCTCATAGAGTTGGGTTGGTTATGGGGTTTTTAAGGTTTTTTGTTGGGGAATTTCTATATTATCCACACACTTTTATTAATTCTATAATCTCGTCGAATGGTTAGCGGACTTATTTGACTTGGCAATTTTTGCGGAAATTTAGCCACATAATATAAAATTGGCTAAATTTCGATTAGCTTTGAAGATAGTATAGACAACTTTTTTGTATTACTAAATTTACTGGGGGGTTATTGACAGAACTAAATCTTAACAATCTCAATTTCTAAATTCTTTTTGAGAGTTTCAAGAAACTGTTTTTCATCTTCGCGTTTTATTAAACAACCCGCTGCTTTTTGATGCCCTCCGACTTCTGCTTCAAATTGCATTACTGTTTTTTCCAGAACTTCTTTTAGATTTCTTCCTCTGCCGACAATTCTTGCAGAAACTTTAATTTTGTCTTGATTGTAAGCCATGCCTATGAGGACTGTTCCTTCTTCATAATTCATTGATGACGAGAGCATTGAGGTTACTGTTCCGATAATTGTGTCTTTGATTTGATCATGGGCATTTATTATTAAAAATCCGTTTCCTTTTACTTTTTCTAAACCTTCAATTGTTGAGAGTGCAGAGACGAGTTGTTGTTTGTATTTTATGTATATTTCTTGTGCTTGGTTTTTGGCTTTCTCATTTTCAAGACAGAAAGAAATTGCAATGTCGCTGTTTCCGAGTCTTGAACAGGCATTGATTAGTGTGGAAATTTCGCGGACATCTTCTTTTCTATTGAAGAATTTCATAAGATATATGTTCCCGATTATTTCATCTTTGGTTTCTTGTTTTGTTCTTCTTATCATTACTGCTGTAACTAGCCGGGACATTTCTTCGTCTGTTAAACTATAGAGAGTTCGTTCAGGAGAGATGTTGATATCTCTTAGTAATTGTTTAACTCCTGATGGGGTGCCGGTAACTCCGGGAATATAACATGATGTTGAGTATTCTAGTGAACGGCGAAGAGGACGTGTTGCTGAAAAAATTAACAAGCCTTTTCTTATTTCTAAGTCAGAAGTTTCCTTGATTATCTGCTGATTTATTTTTGAAATATTTGAATCTAGTCTGTCTCCGATTCTCCCAATTATTGCAAGTTTTGCAAGTTCTGGATTGTTGTGAATTGCTTTTGCAAATAAGTAAGATATTTCTGCACCACAAAGTTCTTCTTCGTCAAAAAGATGCGGGTTGATGATTTTTATGTTTTTATTTAGTTTTTCTTTGTTTATCTCGTGATGGTCTAAAATAAATATTGGTTGCTTTAGATTTTTAAAATACTCTAAGCTTCCTGATGCAAGATCTGTAAATAAAAGAACTTCTTTTTCGTTTCTTTTTAGTTCTTCATCTAAAATTTCCTTGTCTAAATTTTTTACAATTTTGAGTGAGAATTTTTTGTCTAGGTTATTCAGAGTTTTTGCCATAATTGCTGCAGAGGTTATTCCATCAGTATCGTGATGGCTGATTAATCTGACTGGTTTATTTTCTATTGCTTGTAGAAATTCTTTGGCTAATTTTTCTATTGTTCTTAACATCTTCACACTCTTTTAATTTTCTATTCTTTCTTCTTTTTTTCAAAATATTTTCTTGCTTTACTCAACCTTGATTGTGCTTTTTGGAGTTTGTGTTTGGATATTTTATCGGTGATGTTTTTTTCTAAATGTGTTTTTATTTTTTTAAATTTTTTCTCTGCGTTTTTTAGTTCGATATCATTGAGGATATTGTGTTCCTTTAGATATTCAGATAGTTTTTTCCCATAAAGTTTTGTCGTGGGTATTCCATATTGGTCTCTTAGAATAAGCCCTATTTTAGCTGGTTGTTCTTCTGTTTTGATAAGTTCTCCGATTATTTTTTTTAATTCAGGTTCTTTAATTTTCAGCCATGTTGGTTTTTCTAATTCTTGTGCTTGCATTGAAGTAGGTTGGAAAATTGGTTTAAAAAGTTTTATGTTTGCTTTTGAAGGGTGAAAATGGTTTTTAGGTGAAATGCATAATCTTAAAAATCTTCTAATTTTAATTAGATTAATGCCCTGTTGCATGAAACTTTACTCAAGATAGCACGGGGATAAAATAGTCTTGAGCAAAGCCCCGTGGTCTAGTGGTCAATGATTTAGCCCTTTGAAGGCTGAGACCCAGGTTCGAATCCTGGCGGGGCTATCTAGTATCTTGTGCGTTTCGTGGGGACACCAGTTGTCTTCCAAGCACAGGATATATTTTGTTTATCATTTTACTTGTCAGTCATGCGACTCAAGGAATTTGTGAAACTCCCCACAGCAAGCTATGGGGCATCTAAAAATTAGTTAATTTTAATTG
>CAZBOY010000029.1:0-7506 GCA_964493655.1 Candidatus Woesearchaeota archaeon
CCGAAGGCGATTTGCCCCAAAGGCAAACCTTTAGGGTGCGGAGGATGTCATTTTTTTTCTAAAATCTTTGTAATCATTTTTCATCATATCCCCTCACCCCCAACTCCCCAGAATTACTTTTTCTTTTCTTTCTTATCCTTTGTTTTAGGTTTTTCTTTCTTCTCAACCACCTTCTTCCCCACCTTAACATCATCAGTTTTCTTTTCAACAGCTTCAACAACCTTCTCTTCTTTCTTCGCCTTCACCTCAATCTTCCCCCCTGCCTTCTCCATCTTTTCAATCGCACCCTTAGAAGCTTCCTTCGCAATAATCACTGCCTTGAACCCTTCACCCTTTCCAAGAATTTTATAATCCTTTAATTCAATTTTATCACCAGAGAAATTTGCACTCACATCCTTTAAATTCATAACCTTGTTAGCTTTCTTTGCAGTACTACGAGAAGTAAAACCACGTTTCCCAAAATAAGTTTTTGCTCCAGCTTTTTTAGCAAGCATTAAAAATTTCTGCTTTTGGTGGTCTGCTCTTTTTCCACTTCCAGAAAACCCCTTCCCACCTTTGTTCCCACTACCTTTTCTCTTCTGCCTAAAACCTCCAAACGCAGTCTGGCTTCCTCTTAACCGAGATTTCTTTTTTCTTTTTTTTGTGTTCATACTGCTACCCCCCTCATTTGATTATCTCTTTCTGAATAGCCTTCTTCCCAAGGAGCAAATACTCCAATAATTTTCCCCTCTTTGAAATTTATTCTGTTACCCCTTGATGGATAATGAACTTCTCTAATTACCATATATGATTTCCCACTTCCAGAAAGTAAATTAATCCCCCTTGTTAATGTTCTTACTCCCCTAGAATCTTTATCTATAACTAATTGTGTTGTGGTCTGTCCAGCAGGATCTGGAAAACCATTGATAAGACAATCTGTAAAAATTCTTCCCAATGAAAAATGTTTTTTAACTCTTATTGGTTTTAAAAGCCCTTCTCCAAAAAATCTTCCATTCTCTCCCATCCTACAACATCCTCTCCAATAATTTATCTATATCTTTATGCTCCCCTAAAATTCCCTTAGGATATGCAAGTTTTGTTGATTTTTTAAAACCACCAATTGGCGGATGCAATCTGCAAAACCCTCGGTATTTCTTATCCTTATCCTTTGCTATTTGTCCTCGTTTATCTATAACTTTTTTCATAAACTCATCACTTACTTTTCCATAAGCAACATACTGTCTTAATTTTTTCAACATCCCCATTTTAACCTTATCACTGCTGTCAATAAATGTGCAAGTAAGTTTTTTCATTATTTTTAATCTATTGAAAGTCTCATCTATATCTTTTCTAACATTTACTCTTCCTGCAATTCTAATCATGGCTATCATTGAAATTCTCCTTGAATTTTGATGAATAAAAATCTTCCTCTGGACCTACTTGGTTGATTTGCTTTCATAATTTAAGCCCACCTAATTTACTTAAAGCATCAAGACACGCCTTTGCAACATTAATTGTTGTCCTTGTAGGTCCTGTTGTTTTAGAATAAATATCTTTGATTCCTGCAAGTTTCAGAATTTTTTTAATCTCACTGCTTGCGACCAGCCCAGTTCCCTGAGGTGCAGGTGTTAATTTTATTCTAGCTCCAGAGCATCTCCCTTCAACCCTAAATGGAATACTGTGCAATTCATCACAAGAACAATCATAACTTCCACATCCTCTCTCGATTTTTTGAATATTCAACTTTGCTTTTCTAATTGCTTTTTCTTTTGCAGGCAGAGTTTCCTTAGCCCGTCCATATCCTAGCCCAAGATAACCATTTTCATTTCCAACAACAGCAAAAACTGAAAAAGTAATAATGTTTCCTTCCTGAGTTTTCTTTTGCGTCTGTCTCCACGCTCTTCTCTGCCCTCCACCAAATTTTCCCTTTGCCTGTCCAACATTTAATAATTCAGATTTTAAATTTAAAAGTTTGTCAACAACTTCTGCTTCCAGAATTTTTTTATCTTCATCAAAAATTTGTTGTATATCTGTAATTTTCCCAGCCCTAACATCTTTTCCTAATTGTGTTTTCGGAACCCATCTTTCCAAAGATCTTTCTCTCTCAATTTCTGCCCGACTTTGCTCCTCTAACTTTTTCCCAATTTCTTTATCAACTTCTTTCTCAGCTTTTTCCTCAAGCTCCTTTTCCATTTCTTTTAATTGTTTTTTATGAATTTCACTATCATCTGTTGCTTTCTTTTCTATAACTTTTTTTTCAGTTTTCATTTTAATTTCTCCATTACTGATTTAATTATTGATTTTAATTCTGGTTTTAAATGCTCCCCATTTAATCTTTCTTCACTTGGAAATATTCCCTCACCAGTATTTAGATTAACCCCCCCATCCACCAACCCCTTAACAACTGCATAAATTTTATTTCCCTTAATTGTTTTTTGCATTCCTAAATCTAAAATAACTTTTCCCTCGTCTTTAATTTTTTTCGCCATTAACAAACCAGTTAAATAACCTGCTGGAGTTGATTTTAATGAACCTGAAAATTTCTCATTCCAACCTTGTTTAAGCAAATCCTTAGAAGTTACTCCAGAAATAACCTTATCTCGCGCTTCGTTACTTTCCACCAACTGAACAATTATATATCTGTTTGTCTTCCTAATCACAATTCTCGGAATATCAGATTTCAAAAGTCTCAGTCTAAGTTTGTAATCTGTTTTTCCCTGCTTTCGTCTTTTCTTTTGTATTCTCATATTTCCTCCAAACTTTCATTTAAATGTCTTTTACTTCTGAATTTTCTCGCCCTTAACATTCTACGAATTTTACTATGTTTCTCTTTATCAATCTTTCCAAGTCTTAAGAGTGATTTTCCAACCTTTCTTAATTTTCTTGTAAGTGTCATATATTCTTGTTTATCTTTTTTCACTTTTAGTTTTACTTTTCCAATTCCCCTTCGGTGTTTTCTCTTTTTCACTTTTTTCCTACCCTTTATTTCTCTAATTTTAATTATTCCAGCACTATTCAAATCTAAAATATCCTGTCTTGTAATTGCTTCCTTGATTTCCTCTAGATTCTCATTTGAAAAAATAATCCTGCTCTTCCCAACTTTCAAAACTTTCGCAGCAAGTGCCTTTTTTTTAGCTAGTTGCATTTTTCTTCTCCTTCTGATTTGTTTTTTAAATATCGATTCAAAACCCCAAGCCCTTTTTCTTTTGCAATCTTCAAAATCTCTTCACGCTTTTTCTTTCCAACTTTTGCAATCATAATTTCTTTTCCTTTCCCAACATTTTCAAGTTGTTTTAAATTTTCAATTCTAACAATCTCTTTTCTGTCTTTTTTTGCAGAACCCCACCCCACACGCACCTTTTGTATATAGCCTCGCTCAGCTAATCTTATTTTGCTGTCCCTACCTTTTGCCTTTCTCCATTTTTGCTTTTTCCTTCTTTTGTTCCCTAATTTACTATACCTACTTGTCGACTGTCTTTTGAATGCTGGCTTTTTCCGTTTCATTTTAGTTTCCTCCATCACAAATCCCTCCCAGGTTTTTCAGTTATAAAAATTCCGTCTTGAAAAACTCGTCTGTCACGTCGTCCAACTCTTGTTGCCTTTTCAATATTTGCCGCAGTCTGTCCTGCAGACTCTCTATTTGGAGAAGAGAGAACAATTTCATTTCCCTTGATTTCAACTTTCACACCAGGTAAAACCTTTGCATGTCTGTCAACACTCTCCCCTAAAAATGATTTAACTACTATTTTTTCACCTTCTAATTTTACATTCATTGGAAAATGCACATTGCAAATTTCAAGTTTGTACACAAAATCCTGTCCAACACCAATAAGCATATTTCTAATATGGGCTGCAATTGTCCCGGCCATTTTCCCTTCACGCTTTGTCCCGTTTTTACAAGAGATTTTTATTCCCTTGTCAGTTTTCTCAAGTTTCAAATCTCCAAGGGAAAACACTCTTTCAATTTCACTACTCCCTTTTTTCACTTTAATCTTATCTCCAATTATTTCTACAACAACCCCCTCAGGGATTTCTTTTATTCTTTCCATTTCTTGTTTAACCATCAATAAAAATACGCAATCAGCGTTCCCCCTAAATTTTTTTCTTCAGCTTCTTTGTGAGCCATAAGCCCTTTGTTAGTTGAAACAACTAAAACACCGAAATTTCTTGACGGCAAAAATCTCCTTAAATATTTTTCAATATCAGATACAGCCACAAAATATCTTGGTTTAATTGCCCTGCAAACATTTAATTTAATAATTTTCACAACAACTTCTGGTTTTTTTTCATCACCCTCAACAGAAAAATTAACATGCCCCTTTTCTTTCATAATCTCAAGCAAATTAATTAACACCTTGGAAATCTTTTTTATTCTTATTTCTGTTTTTCCAACTGCTAAATTATTCATTATATTATTCAGTGCATCTGATATTATGTCTTGTGCCATTATTCTTGTTCCTCCAATCTAACATATTCTAAACAATACGCCCAATATGGCCGAATCCGCCCATAATCTCTGTCAAAACTAAGCCGAGGATTTATTTCTTTCATAAATTCAACTATAGAAGGTTCTCCAATTTCTTTACAAACAAATTCAGTACCAACTTTAACTTTTTTACAAGCTTCTAAATAAGGACAAAAATGTTTGCATTTTGCAATTAACAGATTATCATCTACCCCCATATGATCAAATACTAATAATCTGTATGCTGCTTCTGGTAATGGTAAATCATTTCTTAACAGATGTCTATTCTCTTTAAGCCAACTTAATCTTCTTTCAGTTATCATACTTGCTAATTCTTTGGGTTTCAAACTTCCTTCTCGGATTCTCTTCAATTGCTCTGTTTTCTCTTCAATTGCTCTTTGTTGTTCTTTACTAAATATTTGTATTTCCATCTTAACTATATTTTACAAACCCCAGCTCAACTGCAAGTTCTCTAAAGCAGTGTCTGCATAAATTTAAATTATACTGATTTAAATGAGCTCCGAATCTTCCACATCTTTCGCATTTTTTAGCAGCAACCCCGAACTTTCTATCTTGAGGTTTGTTGTGCTTTAAAAATTTCTTAAGTACAACTGGTTTGCTTTTCAATTGCTTCAATATTTTATTCCAATCACTCGCTGTCATTTTGTTATCCTCCCAAGAGCCTTTCGCACTATTGCAATATATTCATCTGATTCTCGGCAACCTTCTCCAATTTGTTCCCCAGGAAAACCCCTCATCCTATTCCAGGGAAAAGAGCCATTAGGATTGGGAAACATAAACTGAACCTCATCACCAAATCCCCCTTCCCTATGAAGTTCAACTAAAACAACCCCCGGACCGGAGTATAAGCTAGGATGATCTAGTGCGGTTATTTCTTTAATCCCCCCATAATAACCTTCTGTAGGTGGCCGACCCCCCACTCCACTAATCCTTGCCCTAGTTCCAACTTCAATTCCTCTTGCCTGATCTATACTTGTAATTAAAATAGCACTATTCATCTTCTTTCCTCCGTTTCCTCAAAATTTTAGTTCCAAACTGTTCTTCCATAATTTTTATAATTTCCTCTGCATTCACCACCTGCTTTTTTGCACTTCCTCTTTTTATTTTTTTCCTCTCAATTCTTTTCCCCGCCCGCACAAAAACAACACTTGCTTCAAAACCCATAATCCCAACCTCTCGAATATACTCCATATCAGGTATCTCAATATATTCTGCAATTCCAAATGAAATAAAATTGTCTCTTATTTGTTTTGCTTTCAAAGTATTATTAATTACCGGCAATAATCTTTTCAATAATTTTTCAGCTTCTTCTCCACGAATTGTAACTTTTGTCCCAACTTCTAATCCAGGACGAACACCCCAGGTAGGAATTCTCTTTCTCGCCTTGATTTTAATTGGCTTTTTCCCAGTTAGGGTTTGAAGCAGTATAACCCCCTTGTCAAGTTTATCTTCAGTTCCACCTATGTTAAGCACAACTTTTTCAATCTTAATATCTCGCATTTTATTTTCCTGTCCAGGTTTTTCTAATTTTTGTTCCATTTTTATTTTTCAGCCTCCTCTTCACCAGTTCTTACCCATCTTTCGTATTGTTCAATTACTCCTTGATTAAATCCACTAAATTTCTCTCTCCAATGAGGGCCATAAGATACTTCTACTTCTAGATCCCTAGTGAAACCCATTACTTCTCGATCCTGTTCTTCAATACCATCTAGGCCGAAGTCTTCAAACTTTCTTCTTTCATGAAGATAATCATTCATAGCGTGAGTTAGTTCTTCTCTTGCTTTAGGGATTTCATTAGGAACAAATTCCAGCGCCCCCCTCAATCCTTCTGTAGCTATTTTTATCCTAATTATCCCCAATCGGGTTCTGCCCCTCAACATTTGTTCCCCATATTCAGCTAATTTTCTTATATCTTTTCCCATCTTATCCAACCACCAGCAAGGTCTTAAAAGGAACTTCAACTTCCTTGCCTTCTAATTTAATTTTATAACTTTTCTTTCTTTTCAACTGAATAATTTCTTTTACAACACCCATTTCCCCTGCATGTTTTCCAGAAATAATTTCAACTTTTGCCCCAGATTTTATTTCAAGAATTTTCACAATCTTATTTTCTTTAGTATTTATAATCGCAGAATCTCCTAATTTAAATTTCTCCTTTGTTAAAAAGTTTTGTCCATCCTGCAGATTCATTTGAACCCTATCCTTACCAAGAGTTCTCTTTCCAATAATCTTAACAATTTTCTCATCTTTTTCTTTTCCAGAAATCTCTTTTAATGCAAATTTTTTGTTGACAATTTCCATTCTGTAATTTTTGCTTGTTTTTTCAAGATTGACAATATCAAAAACCTGGACAGGGAATAATTCGCTTCTTCTTACTTTATTATTAATTTTAACATCCCCGTTAAACACAAAATGTTTTATCTCTTTTCGTGTTTTCGCGATTTTCAAAATATCTCTCAATACAACTAACAACGGAATTGATTTTGCTTTTTCATGGCTGGCAATAGCTATAAATGTTGAGCCCTTTCTAGGAATCGGCCATGCTTTAGGGACTTTATTTCTTTTTAGGTGCATTTTTTTTATCCTCTAATTTAATTTCTTTTTCCCCTAATTTTTCAATCTTTCCTTCAATTTTCTTTTTCAATCTTTTTTTATCTTCAACCTCAAGCAAAATAATCTTAACATTTGAAGCATCGAACCAAACAGGAACTTTTGTCCCTTCTTTTTTAGTTGCCTGAATTCCATCAATGGTTATTTTTCCTTTTTTCAAATCACAAACTAAAACCTTTCCTTGTTTTTTCTTAAACTTCCCCCGCATGATTTTCACAGTGTCTCCTTTTCTTACTTCTAAATTTCTCATACTGTGTTTCTTTCTCAATTCCTTGCTTAATGTAGCACTCATTTTTTTATACCTAAGGTGCAATGGGGCATTTAGCTGAAACTTCCTCTGCTTCCGAGGTTGCCTACTTGCCTTCCATTTTTTACTAAATTTTTTCTTCATTTTAATAAACCACCCTAGCAATCTTGGCTACCTCCTTCCA
>CAZBOY010000030.1:0-6027 GCA_964493655.1 Candidatus Woesearchaeota archaeon
AAATTTATAGTTTTATCCCTACAGCAAGCTGTAGGGTATTAGGAGAGAATAAAGGCCTATCTAAAAAATAATAACCTTCATCATCCTCCCAATTAAATGTATTAGTTACTAGTCCATTCCACCCCAGAGGGTTATAAGAAATTACAGAAGTTTCAAAAACATTTTTCGCATTTTCATCTTCATGCTCCTTCCAAGCGTTCCAAGCAGAAGAAATAAATAAAACAAGCTCCCCTAAAGTTGGAAGAACAAAACCTTTTCCATAATCCCCCAATAATAATTGAGAAAAAATTCCAATATAAGGAGTTAGATTAAATGTTAGCCGATTACCAATATTAACAGTTTTTATTCCATCTTCATTTACTACTTCCCATAAATTTTTCATCTTCAATCTCCATCAGAACTCTTTCTCCTTACTTCAGGTAAAAAAACAAAAGATTTCCACTTTAAAAATCTTCTCACCTATTTGTAAAGATCTCAACTAACTCAACAATAATTGCTAAAGACAATATTCTAAGAGATTTCATATTATTTGAAAACCTCTTAAAATCAGAACAACAATAACCCAAATTCCAAGAATCCAAAGAAGAATTTCAATCCAATTATTCCATCTCTTTTTTGCCATACACTATCTAATCTTAATTATTATATAAACATCCTTAAAAATTTTTCCAAAAAAACTCCTCACCGTCCTCCTAGAAGTATCTTCCTGGTACATTAATTGCCAACCCTCCTTAACCACCCTCGCAACAGCAACAGGATCGCTAATATCTAAATCCTCCAACCCATCTAACTCTCTAGTCCCGGGAACAAAAGCCCTCGCCTCTTCTAAAAACTTCTCACGATAATCTATATCTCCTTCAAAAACCCGCTCAATTAAAACATCATAAATCACTGCCTGAAACCTCCCGTATTTTCCAGACCTAGATTCCATTAAAACAACAAAACCAAAAACAGATTTATAAAAAAACCTGCACTGCAAAATACACATCAAAACACAATAATTATTTAAACCCCTGTTTACTTTCTAGACTATATTTCTCCAACCACAACTTTATTAACCTCCAATCTCCTAAAAATTTAATGTTAGAAAAAATATCAAATGCCCTGAAATCCGGGATTCAAAAAATAACAAACGCAATTTTTGTAGATAAAAAACTCATAGAGGTTATTATAAAAGATATTCAACGAGCCCTGATTGAAGCAGATGTAAATGTAGAATTAGTATTCCAGTTGTCTCAAAAGATCAGAAAACTTGCAATAGATGAATCAATAAAAGGAATTGATAAAAAAGAACAGCTCATAAAACTTATTCACGACCAAATTGAAATTCTTCTCGGGGAAAAGGCGCAACTAAAACTCCCAAAAAAAGCAAAGCTAATGCTCCTCGGATTATACGGGGCAGGAAAAACAACAACAATTGCAAAACTAGGTTTCTACTATGCAAAACGTGGAAGAAAAGTTGCCCTGCTTGGTTTAGATACTCAAAGACCAGCTGCAATGGAACAACTAGAACAAATGGCAGAAAAAGCCAAACTTCCAGCATTCACAGATAAAGAAGAGAAAAACCCAATCAAAATTTATGAAAATTATAAAAAAGAACTTGACAAATTTGACCTTGTTTTAATCGACACTGCAGGCAGAGATTCTCTAAATAAAGAACTAACTAAAGAAATAAAAGAGCTTGACAAGAAAATAAAACCAGATTACCGGATTTTGATACTACCTGCAGATATTGGACAATCTGCAAAAACCCAGGTCGCGGAATTTCAAAAAGCACTATCAATTGATGGAGTTATAATTACAAGAATGGACGGAAGTTCAAAAGCAGGTGGAGCTCTAACAGCATGTGCAGAAACAAAAGCCCCTGTTTTCTTTATAGGCACTGGAGAAAAAATCCCGGAAATAGAAACATTCAATCCAACTACTTTTATTCCACGGATGCTCGGAATGGGAGACATTGAAGGTCTGCTTGAAAAAGTTCGTTCTGCAACAGACGAAAAACAAGAAAAAAGAATTAAAGAATCTCTCAAAGAAGGCAAACTAACTCTTCGCGATTTACAATCCCAATTAGAATCAATGAATCAGCTCGGAAGCATAGACAAATTAATAGGGATGATCCCCGGATTGGGAAATGCAGCTTCTAAACTTCCGAAAAACACTCTAGAAAAACAACAAAACAAACTACAAAAATGGAAGCACGCAATAAACAGCATGACAGAAGAAGAAATCAACAATCCAGAAATCTTAGATAAACAAACAACAAGAATAGCAAGAATTGCAAAAGGAAGCGGAACAACAACATCAGAAATCCGCGAACTTCTAAAACAATATAAGTTCCTAAATGAAATGATAAAATCCCAATCAAGTTTTGCAGAAGGAAAAGTCGACCAAAAAATGCTTCAAAAAATGGCGAGAAAATTCAAAGGAAAGGTTAAGTTTTAAGATGAAACAAATAGCACAAGGGGCAGAAGCAATAATATCCCTAGACAAAAATAAAATAATAAAAAACAGAGTCCCAAAAAAATATCGCCACCCAATTCTTGATGAAAAAATCCGAAGGCAAAGAACAAAATCAGAAGCAAAACTTTTAACAAAAGCATCAGAAATAATAAACGCCCCCCAAATTATAAATCAAGATAAATTCACAATTGAAATGCAACACATTAATGGAGAAAGATTATCAGAAACACTTAATCAAAAATCAGAACAAGAACAGTTTCAGATTATGAAACAGATTGGAGAACAAATAGGAAAACTCCATGATAAAAACATAATCCATGGAGATCTCACAACAAGCAATACAATATTAGCAAAAGATAGCTCAAGTAAAAAAAGCAGATTAGAGATTAATAAATTACCTGAAGGGCAAAAGGATGACGCCAGTCATCTAATAGATAAGTGTGCCCAAAGCACACCTATATCGTCACCAACGCAACCAAAAGTCTTCTTAATTGACTTCGGACTAGGTTTTATCTCAACAAGAATTGAAGACAAAGCAGTTGACCTTCACCTCATCAAACAAGCCCTTGAAGCAAAACACTGGGAAAACCACAACAGACTTTTTTTTCAGTTTCTTGAAGCTTACCAACCAGAAGACCGAGATAAAATATTACAACAACTAATAAAAGTTGAGGCAAGGGGAAGATATAAACATTAAACTACTACTTTTTGTCACATTTCAAATCTAAAGTAGATTGTCTTCTTAATAATTCATAAACTACTTGAGCACCCATTTCATAATAGACTCTTGCGGAGTGATTTGGAGCTTGTGCTTTTCCAATCCCAATTATTCTAGCTATTTGAGGGTTTTCTCTAGAAATTCTTTCTCTAACTTCCGGATCATTATCAACAGAAGTTAAATCATAATGATTAAGAAATCTTCTAAAAGCGTCTTCAGAAACAACAGGCAAACCATCTTCTGTTTTATTCATAAATTAAACCCCTATCTAATGTTTATTAATATTATTACACTCCAAAATATATATTAAAAAATAGCCCCCCCAGAAGCTCTAAGTCTTCTGTGCGTTTGGAAGGGACACTAATTTTGTTTATTATGTAGGACCAAAAACATACAAGATATTTAAATATATAGGGCACCAGAGAGCCAGACAGCTTATAAAAAAGCTGAACAAAAACAAAACATGAAATTAGACCCCTGGAAACATAAAGAGAAATATTTAGCATGGAAAGAGAAAGTTAGAGAAAAACCTATCGCAGGAATAAGTAAGGAAAACTCAGAAATAACGTTAAAATATGTTTTTGATATGGAAGAGGGCATAAATATATCCTTGGGAAGTGTTAAGGGTCCAAGGGGCTACGGTAGGCTTTTGTCGCTTAAGAATAGGCTTATCTGGTTTTCTAAGAAGTTTAAGCAACAATATCATTTAGCTAAGGTTACAGATATAAAAGAAGACCAATTAATCAGCTTTTTCTCTAATCTTAAAAGAGGAATAATAAAAAGGAAAGATGGAAAAGATTTTCAGTCTCCTGAAACCTATGCCAAAATTTTCAAAGCTTTTTGGCACTGGTGGATTAAAGTAAATAAAAGAAGAGGAATAGAAATTCAAGACATTACCTTAGACTTAGATACAAGGCAGGAAAAGCCTGATTGGGTTTATTTAACAGAAGAACAAATAAAGAAATTATGTGATAATGCTAAATTCGGGTATAAGGTTCTTATTTTGTTTTTATTTGATACCGGAATAAGAGCACCAACTGAATTGCTGAATATTAAGGTTTCTGACTTCTTTAATGATTTTAAAGAATTGAACATAAGAGATGAAATAAGCAAGACATTTGGTCGAAGAATTAAGTTGTTAATTTGCCCAAGCTTGATAAAGCAATATGTTAAGGAAAAAGAGCTTAAACAAGAAGATTATTTGTTTAAATTCTGTCCCCATGCAGTAAATCAGTATTTACAAAGACTTGCTAAGAGAGTTCTCGGAGATGGAGTAAGTGAAGCAGGAAAAATATTCTGACGTTACAATGTATGACTTTAGGCATAATTCTTGCTGTTATTGGTTGCCAAGATATAAATCCGAATCTGCATTAAAATACAGATTCGGTTGGAAAAGCTCAGATAAAATCCATTATTATTCTGAACTTTTGGGAATGAAGGATACCATCTCGGAAGATGACATGCTTGTTGATGTTACTAAAATTGAACTTGAAAAAAGAATAGAACAGGCTGAAAAGAAAAGCAAGATTCTTGAGGAAACAAATGAGCAATTAAAATTAAAAATTGTAGAGATTGAGCAGTTGACTAATATGATTTACAGACAGGTTAAAGTAAATCAGGATCTGGGATCATAATGGCAAAGATAAAAGATTTAGGGAAAGAAATAAACAAGCTAAAGAAGAAGGCAAGAAGCCAGAAGTGGATAAATTTACTCCCGATTTTTAGAGATGGTAAATGAGGATTCAGATATAAATTTGTATGCTTTTTGTACTTTAGTCTTTATAGTGGCACTTTTATTATACCGCTATCTAACTGAAATACAAAAGTTTGAGCATAATACAAAGACTTTTTTCTTAAGCATTTTTACATTAAGCAATGCTCTTATAATTTTCTCTGTTTTTCTTGTATTCTTTATGATTAAGAAACTTGTTGATTGGAGAAGGAATAAGATAATTAGAAAGGAATTGGGGGCAAAGGATAAGATGTTTGAAAAAGAGAGATTAAAAGAGAAAAGAATAGCTAGAGAAAAAGCAATAAAAGAAAAGGCAGAAAGCAAAAGGCTTGAGGAGATTCAACTAAAACAATTGCAAGAAAAATACCCTATTAGAAAAGTTAAACTGAAGGAATCTAAAATAGAATATGGGCGAAAAGTATACTTAGAGAAAGATTGTGATGAGGCAGACATCGCTTTTCTAACTTCAGAAGGGTTTATCCATGTTAGAGAAAAAAGTTTAGATGAAAAGGCAGAATATTATTTGGTTTTTAATGATAATTTTGAATCTCCTAAGCATATTATTCTTGTTAAAGAGATTGTGGATTATTTAAAAAGATTCACAAAAGATATTGAGACTTATAGGACTGCAATGCCTGATATTGTTTTTGAAGCTAATGAAAATAAATGGGCAATTGAGGTTGAAACTGGAAGCATTTTAAAAGATAAGCCTAAGATAAAGAATAAAGTTGAATTATGCAATAAAAGATTTGGAAGTAGATGGTTTTTCTTTGTTACAAACAGGAATCTGGAGAAAGAATATGCAAAATTCGGGAAAGTTTCAACAAAAAGAAACATCAAGTCAATAATAGAAAAAATATTCAAGAATTCTGAAAAATAGGTAAAATTGCCACTGAAAATATACTGGTGGCAAGACGAGTGTTCGTCGGTAAAACTGCCCAGAAAATACGAAACAGCCATTCCCAAATATAGAGTATATGCCACTGGGGAGAAGGTGGCTAAATGAGGCTTAGTTAGCCTTGTTACTACTTATAAAGAACACCTAAGCGAAAGATTTAAATACCTTTATTCTCTCCTAATACCCTACAGCTTGCTGTAGGGATAAAACTATAAATTT
>CAZBOY010000031.1:0-5812 GCA_964493655.1 Candidatus Woesearchaeota archaeon
AAATTAACTAATTTTTAGATGCCCCATAGCTTGCTGTGGGGAGTTTCACTTTTCTAATTTTCTCAACAGCACAAACATCAAGAGCATTACAACCAAGCCCATAAATTGTATCTGTTGGATAAATAAAGATTTTCCCAGCAAGCACTTGTTTTTTCAAATCTTCCATAATCTTAAAAACAACAAATCATTTAATAAATTATGCTAAAAACAATCCTATTCATAATAATACTAATAGTAGCAATCCCAATTGGAAAACTCCTAGCTAAACTCACAAAAGATGAAAAACCAATTTATAAAAAATACTTTCCCCCAATGCTCTGGATTCTCGCAATTGCCGCGGCGATTTCCTACACCCTAAACATAACTGCCGCTCTGACACTTAGTTTTATATTCCTAATAATCTTAAGTTGGTATAAAGCAAAATGACCCTCAACCTAATAAGCACAGGCCTCAATCTAAAATCACCCTCACTTGAAGCACTTGAAACAATCAAAAAATGCAAAGCAGTTTATTTAGAAAACTACACAGTTGAGTTTCCCTATTCAATAAAACAACTTGAAAAAACAATTAAGAAAAAAGTAATCCAACTTGACAGAGAGCAGACGGAATCAGAAGACATTCTCAAGCAAGCTAAAAAACAAAACATCGCGCTCCTTGTTTATGGCGACGCACTTTCAGCAACAACCCACATCTCTCTAATTCTTGCATGTAAAAAAAACAAAATTCCTTACAAAATAATCCACTCTGAATCAATTTTCACAGTAATAACAGAAACAGGACTTCAGCTCTACAAATTTGGAAAAACTGCTTCACTTCCAGCATGGAAAGAACATTACAAACCGACAAGCTTCGCAGACATAATTAAACAAAATCAATCAATAAAAGCTCACACTCTTTTACTCGTCGATATTGGACTAACAAGCAAACAAGCACTTGAACAATTAGAAGAAGTTTGGGGAAGAGAAGGTTTTGAAGAAAAAGACAGGGAATTTACTTTTGACAATCGTAGGGGGGGTGGGCGGGTCTTAAATATAAACAAAAGTAAATCCTCATCTAAAAAAATCAAAAAAACAAAATCAAAAATAATAATCTGTTCAAAACTCGGAATTAAAAATTCAAAAGTTTATTATGACACAATCAACAAATTAAAGAAAAAGAAAATCTCACAACCATTTTGCATTATTATTCCAAGTGAATTGCATTTTGTTGAGGGGGAAGCGTTAGGGATGTTAAAGCAAAAATCTTAAAAACACCTAATCCCTAATTTATTTATGAAAACTACAGAAAGACAAATCTCTAAAATTACTGTAGTTTGTATTATCTCAATCATTATATAAATCGCAGATTGAACTTCTAATCTGCAAAACTTAACAACTAAACTTAAAAACAATCAAAACATAAAAAGAACATGGAACAATTAACAGAAGAACAAATTTTGGAGTTTTGGAAAAAGAATAAGATTTATGAAAAATCAAAAGAAAAAAACTCCAAAGGCAAACCTTTCTATTTTATGGATGGGCCACCTTATGCAACAGGACATATTCACATGGGAACAGCTCTAAACAAAATTCTAAAAGATGTAGCAATGCGCTCCCAGCGCCTTCAAGGGAAAAATGTATTTGACAGAGCAGGTTACGACACCCACGGAGTTCCAATTGAATTTCAAATTGAAAAAGAAATAGGTTCAAAATCAAAACAAGATATTGAAAAATTCGGAGTGAAAAAATTCATAACAAAATGCAAACAATATGCAACCCAATTCATAGATGTAATGAACAAAGAATTTGAAAACCTAGGTGTTTGGATGGATTTCAAAAATCCTTATTTAACCCTCGATAACAAATATGTAGAAACAATCTGGGACACATTCAAAGTAGCAGATAAAAAAGACCTCCTCTATCTCGGCCAATACCCGGTTCATGTCTGCCCAAGATGCGAAACCGCAGTTTCTTATAATGAAATAGAATATGAAAAACAAGACGACACTTCCATTTATGTAAAATTCCCATTAAAAAATAAGAAAAACACTTTCTTAATAATCTGGACAACAACCCCCTGGACACTTCCAGCAAACACCGGTGTGATGGTAAATCCTGATTTCACCTACCAAGAAATTGAACTTTCATCTGGAGAAAATTGGATAATTGCAAAAGACCTTGTTCCTAAATTAATGGAAACCCTAGAAACAGGATACACCTCAAAAAAAGAATATCTTGGTAAAAATTTAAAAGATTGGGAATATGAAAACCCGCTTTCAAAAAATTTAAACTTGAAAACAAAAAATGCCTACAAAGTTGTTTTATCTTCGAGATATGTAAATTTAGAAGAAGGAACCGGCCTTGTTCATTGTGCACCAGGACATGGTAAAGAAGATTTTGAAGTCGGACAAAAAGCAGGATTAGACATAATCTCCCCAGTAGATATTTCCGGAAACCTAACAAAAGAAGCTGGAAAATATGCGGGGGGAAAAGCACGAACTGTTGACCAAGAAATAATCAAAGATTTAGAAGAAAGCAATCATCTTATTTACAAACACAAATATTGTCATGACTATCCACATTGCTGGAGATGCAAAACCCCTCTTTTAATGCTCGCTCAACCACAATGGTTTTTAAAAATTTCAAAAATCCACTCGAAAATTTTAAAAGAAAATGAAAAAACAAACTGGATTCCGAAATATATGAAGCTAAGAATGAAAGCCTGGCTCGAAGGAATTTCAGACTGGCCAGTCTCAAGAAAAAGATATTGGGGAACACCACTCCCAATCTGGATTTGTGAAAAATGCAATGAAAAATTAGTAATTGGAAATGCAAAAGAATTAGAAAAACTCTCTGGGGAAAAAGTAAAAGAAGTGCATAAACCAGAAATTGACAAAATTGAAATTCCTTGTAAAAAATGCAAGGGAAAAATGAAAAGAGTTGAAGATGTTCTTGATGTTTGGTTTGATTCAGGAGTTTCAAGTTGGGCTGCACTAAATAAAGAAGAATTTAAAAAATTCTGGCCAGCAGATTTAAATCTTGAGGGAAAAGACCAATTTAGAGGATGGTGGAATTCACAAATGATTCTATCTCAAATAAAATTTGACAAAAAGCCATTTAAGAACATAATAGTTCACGGAATGGTTTTAGACATAGGAAAAGTAAAAATGTCAAAATCTCTAGGGAATATTATCTCTCCGCAAGAAGTAATCAAAAAATATAATAGAGATTACTTAAGATATTATTTTACAAAAACCTCTAAAGGAGAAGATTTTGCATTTGACGAAAAAGAATTCTCTGAAATACAAAAAGCATTCAGAGTTCTAATAAACATCAACAGTTTCATAGACCAATTAAATCCAAAAACAAAACAAACAGAATTAATCGAGGATAAATGGATAATTTCAAGATTTAACTCTCTATGCAAAGAAATAACTGACTGCTACAATAAATTCACCTTCCCAGAAGTAGTACAAAAATTAGAAAACTTTATTGTTAATGATTTATCAAAAAAATACATAAAAATAATCCGGGACAGAGCAGATGAAACTCATAAAACTCTTAATCAAATAAGAATAGGACTCCTAACCCTCCTCGCCCCAATCATCCCATTTACAACAGAAGCAATCTGGCAATCATTAAGAGGGAAGTTGAAGTCGAGCAATTCGCTCTTGACAGATAAAAAGAAATCACAAGAGCAAATTGCGAGCAAAGAAACAGTAGGTTTCTTAGGCGAAGAAAGTATTCACTTATCGTCCTGGCCAAAAATAAATCCAAAATTAATCAATAAAAATTTAGAAGCGCAATTTAGTCAAGCACTGGAAATAATTGAGATAGGTTTAGCAGAAAGAGACAAAGCACAAATTGGATTAAAATGGCCTCTTTCAAAAGCGACAATCACCACTGAAAATAAAATAGAAAAAGAACTTCAAGAAATAATTGCAAGACAGCTTAATGTAAAAAAAGTAGAAATAAGCCAAGGAAAAGAACTTTTAGTAAAACTAGATACAACCCTCACCCCAGAACTTGAAGCAGAAGGTTATGCACGTGAACTTACAAGAAAAATTCAGGCAGAAAGAAAAAATGCTGGGCTTATAAAATCCGACGAGGTTAAAGTAGAAATTATTTCGGAAATATCAGATATTTTTGAAAAACAAAAATCATTTATTCAAGAAAAAGTCGGAGCTAAATCAATAACATTCACCCCTAAAGAATCACCTACAAAACATAGTTACTCCAAAGAAGCACAAATTAAAGATAAATCCTTAAAAATCAATTTCAGCAAAATATAACCTCCGTCGACAAAATCCCTAAAAGGGGGTGAATTTCTGCAGAAACCTTTAAATACTATGCTTCTTTTAAATTACAATGATTGTTAAAGAGGAGTTCCTTAGTAGGCTGAGAAAAATCTTTGACCTAAATCTTTACGAGGTTAAAGTCTGGACAGCACTACTATCACGAGGGAATTCAACAGCCGGCGAACTTTCTTCTATATCAGATGTACCTCGTTCAAGAACTTACGACATCCTAGAATCTCTTGAAAAAAAAGGATTCATTGTAATGAAACTCGGAAAGCCAATAAAATTCGTAGCACTAAAACCAGAAGAAGTAATAGAACGTGTAAAAAAGAATTTAATTGTAAATGCAAAGGAAAAACAAAAGCGACTTGAAAAACTAAAGGGAGAAGATGTTTTAAGTGAGTTAAGTTCTCTTTTTACTGAAGGTATAAAATTTGTTGAGTCTTCGGATTTATCTGGCTCACTTAAAGGAAGGCAAAACCTATACAATCATCTTGATATGCTAATTCGTGAAGCAGAAAAAACAGTAACTATTATAACAACAGAAGAAGGATTAAATAGAAAATTAGAAACCTTAATGCCCAGCTTAGAAAAAGCAAAAAAAAGGGGAGTCAAAATTAGAATCGCAGCCCCAATAACTGCAAACAACAAAGCAGTTGCAAAAGATTTTTTAAAAGTTGGTGAAATACGAGATTTATCAAACAACAAAGTAAGTGGAAGATTTTGCATAATTGACGGAGAGCAATTAATGTTCATGCTTCTTGATGATAAAGAAGTCCACCCAAGTTATGATGTTGGAATCTGGATAAACACAGAGTTCTTTGCTCAGGCTCTCGAGCAGTTGTTTGAGATTGCTTGGAAAGAGTTTAAGCCAGTAAAATAATAAGAAGAGTAGTTTTATTATAAACCTCTAACATCCAGAAAAAATTAACCATTAAGTTTTCTAGCCAATGAACCTATTTCACTCTTAATCTTTCTAACCAATTCTTCAATCTTTTCTTGAGCAGATTCAGATGCATAACAAACTGCAATTTCTGGAAAAACCTTAGATGCTGCACCATCCTCGCTAAAAATCCCATGAACCTTATATTTCCCCGAATAATTTTTTGTTTTAGGATCTAACACACAATGATAATCTCTCACTTGATGCTCCCACGAAACCCACTCAGGATTAAAAGAAACTTGGTTCCATTCAGGATGAGAAGCTCTTTCTTCTTCAATTTGTTTCCCAGCATTAACAAGAACCTTATTAAGAATAGATTTTAAATCAACCGCCCCCACAAGAGAAACTAAAATACCTGAGGGTCTAAATCTACCAGTGGGAAAAATATCTGGAATAGAAACCTGGCTACTATCTAAAAGTGGATGAACATAATGTTCAAATCCTGGTAAGGATAAACCATCCCCTACTAAAAAAATTCCCGAAGCCATAAAGTATAACAAGATAAAAGGTTTATAAAAATCTCTATACTAAAACATACATAGTGAAACTCCCCACAGCAAGCTATGGGGCATCTAAAAATTAGTTAATTTTAA
>CAZBOY010000032.1:0-5471 GCA_964493655.1 Candidatus Woesearchaeota archaeon
TATTTCGAGGATTAAAATTTGAGCCTGACGCAGAAATTGGGCAAAAGGGAACGTTGTGCAAAGGTCTCAACGCATCTTTAAAGTGAAAGGGACATACAGTGAAAAAGATCACAATACTTATTCCCATTTTGTTTTTTTCACTTGTTGCAGTGGTATCATCTCCCGCAAAAAATTTAGTTACATCACAGGGAACATCATTCATTCATGACAGCCGAATTGATATTGCAAGGGATAAGGCATTGGACCATGCCTTGAGAAATGTGATTGAAAAATCGATTGGGGTAATGATTTCCAGTACCACAGAGGTTGTAAATTACGAGGTTAAATTAGATCAAATTTTATCCGAATCCAGGGGCTTCATAAATTCTTATGAGGTGCTCTCCGAAGTGAGAGAAGGCAATCTTTTCAGGATAACAATCGAAGCCGACGTTGGTATTGGAAAGCTCAAGGACAGAATGGAAGCTGTTAATCTCATTATGACACGGAAATCAAAGCCTCGTTTGATGATCATATTTAACAAAAAAGACCAGGCGAACCTGATTGCCGAAGCTGCTATGGCAAAATATTTTATATCGAACGGTTTTAAGGTAATTAATGCAGAAACTGCTAAAAATAATATGAGACACGAGCGCCTTCAGAGGTTAGCTTTTGATAAGAAGGCTATAAGGCGAGTTGGCCACCGTTACGGTGCGGAAGTTATGATTATTGGTGGTGTGGAATCTTCCAGCAGATCCGTCAAGGTGGATGATGTCGAAATGCAGTTTAACAAAGCCATTGCATCTGTTAAAGCTGTAAAGGTTGACACAGGTGAAGTCATTGCTACGGATAGCGATACCAGGTCAGCACCTGGAATGGGGGATGCAGAAAAATCGATTATTGAAGAAATAGGAAATAACCTGGCAGAAAACATGATGGATCAGATAGTAGATCGATGGTCCTCGGAATTAACAAATACGGTAACGGTCAAATTGCTTGCCTCGGGCCTTAAATCGTATAGAGATCTTACAAAATTTAAGGAAATCGTCGCAAACAGGGTAAGGGGTGTTAAGCAATTGTTCCAGCGTTCTTATGCCGGTGGACGTGTTGAACTGGATGTAGAGATCAGGGGAAACACGCAGAGCCTGGCCGATGATATTGCTGCGATGAAAATGGGTAACCGGAAGATTAAAATAGTAGAGATGACCCAAAACAAACTGGAAGTTAAAGTATTACCTTAATAAATATCTTGGGAGTGGATAAAATGAAGTTCATGAAAAGAAACTGGATGGCATTGATAGGCTTATTTGCGCTGATTGTTATTTTCGGATGTGCCGGTATGGAAAGTTACAAATTGGGTGAACAACTGAGTAAAAGTAATCGATGGGATGAAGCTGTTATTTATTATGAAAAAGCTGTAAAGGAAAATCCCGAAAGTAAACAATACCGGCAGAAGTTGACACTGGCTAAACAAGAAGCCGCCAAGGTACATTATGCAAGGGCAAAGCAGAGATTATCTTCAACACCGGAGTTAAACCTGCTTTCCCTGGATCAGATCTTGAAGGAAGCCGGGCGTGCTTATGATCTGGATTCCCAAAACAAAACCATATCAGCCTTTTATAATGAATTAAATGAAAAAAGAAGGAAACTTATCTTTGAAATAAAGACATTATATCATGATGCCGATTCGGACCTGGTTGAAGGGAAGTGGATGGATGCCGTCACAAAATTAAGGCGAATTAACGAGATCTTTCCCGGATATGAGGATACGGGTGATAAACTCGCCAGGGCTGAAGAGCAGGGTGCCAAGTTTTATTACAAGCAGGGCATCCTCTTCGGAAAACAGGAGGATTGGAAAATGGCATCCCGGTCCTTTAAAGCAGTAATGGATATCAACCCCGATTTTCTTGATGTTGAAAAATTATATGAAGATGCCAGATCGAAAGATAATATAAAATATTTCATCAAAGGAGGTAACGGAGCTTTACGTAAAAAGAATTGGGAGCAGGCTATCATATTTTACGAAAAAGCCCTGGAATACAAACCAGACGACCAGGCTCTCTTGAAAAAAGTTGAATCTCTGAAAACAAAAGTGGGTAAAATTTACTTTGATCAGGCCATAAAATTAACCCAACAGGGGAAACTTTATCAGGCCTGCAAAAAGATAGAATTAACCAGAATGTATTATCCATCCATTCAGGATCGTCTCCTGTTCAACAAGCTGATCAATAACCTTTCACAAAAACTGGTACAAAGGGCCGAAGAGTATTCGAAACAAAAGAAATGGGGCAATGCTCTGGTATGGCTTCAAAAACTGGAGGTGCTGAATCCGGATTATCAAGACCTCTTTTACAAAACTCTGGAAGCCAGGGATGCCATAACAAAAAGGATTAAGAAATCGATTGCTGTCTTTGATTTCGGCAGTCCCAGTAATTATAAAGATGCAGGCAAAATCGTGGCTAACAAACTCGTAGCATTTCTTCATGCAAATGCCAGCGGAGATGTAAAGATCATCGAGCGCGAGAACTTGAAATCTATCTTAAAAGAGGTGCAGTTGGGACAAACGGGGTTGGTTGATCTCGAAACTGTCCGGGCGGCAAAGATGAAGGGAATTGACACCTTTATTTTAGGTGACGTCCTTCAGTATTCCGTTAAAACTGACACTCATATGAGTTCAAATCAGGCTAAGGTTCTTATAGATACCGAAATGGTTCCCAACCCTGATTTCATGTTATGGCTGATGCAACATCGTACACCAACCCAGGAAGACTGGAAACATGCACCCCCGAAGGAAAGAGAAAAGAAAAATTACCAGTTGGTTTCCTATAAAACAGGTGTAAACAAAATCAATTCCCTGATAGAGATCTCCTATAAGCTGGTGGATACCAAAACAGGTGAAAATCTTTCAACCGACACTGTGTCCGGGAAACTGATCAAAGAGGATAAATATCGAGATGAGGTCCCCATGGCCAATATTTCCTATGATCCCCTGGATCTTCCTTCGGAATTGGAGGTTTTAGACGAATTATCCAATGCCAAGGTGTCTGAAGTTGGTCGGAGAGTACTCAAACATTTCCAAAGCCTCGAAATTGAATATTTTAATAAAGCCCATGTACAGCTTAAGCGCCGGAGGTATGAGGATGCGATTGAGAGATATATGGATGCCCTTTTTGATGAAAAGTTAAAGAGGATTTCAACTCCTGTTTCACAACGATCTCTTGATATGATTGATAAACTGATTAAGAACAGGTAAATTACTCAGAAGCCCGCGGTTTTTACCGCGGGCTTTCTTTACGGAGTATTGCGCATGTTAAAGAAAAAATATTTTATTCTGTTAGCATTTCTTTCACTTCTTTTTTTCTTTCCAGTAATAGCCGATGCCAATCCTGCGGTTAAGATTTCTGTCTTTAATTTCAATACCTTTAATATGGAAGCCGCCGGTTATGGTACGACTGTTACTAACATGCTCCTGACTTCGCTTGAATCATCGGCACATTTTGAAGTGATAGGTCGCAAAAAACTGGAAGCCTTCCTTAGATTAAATGATCTTCAGCAAAATGATAATCTTAAAAATGTCGTCTACATCGGGAACCGATTGGGGCTTTATGCAATCGCAGTTGGTACTGTTGCAAAAAAAGAATCTATTATTACCATAAAATGCAAAGTCATCCAGATTGACCAGAAGAAGGTGATTCTTAATACCCGATCGAAGTCCATCGGCGATGCGGGACTGATATCTGAAACCAGCAAGTTAAGTGCGCTAATCACCCAGGCTATTACAAACAGTCTCAATCGGCAGGTAAAAAGGAAAAAACGTGGTCTGCAAAAACCGGTAAATATAGAAGCGAAGTCCAGCGGAAGCAGTAGAATATATCTTTCGTGGAAGAACCCTCCAGGCCGGAAAGCTGCGGGATATAAAATTTTCAGAAGTCTATCGAAAGTGGGACCATTTGCCAGGATTGCCCAAGTGAAAAAACCGGAGTATCTTGATCAATATCTGGAAATTAGAACGATTTACTACTATAAAATCAGATCATATGATTCAAGGGGACGTCGGAGCGATTTTTCAGATATTATATCCGTTGAAACGGCACCAACCCCTGGTCCGCCTATTATTTTAAGTACCGACTCTCATGTAAAAAGTATAAAAATTACCTGGGCCCCCTCTCCTGCGGGAAGTGGAGACCCCCACAAGTTGAAGGGATACAAGCTTTATCGAGCGAAAGTAGAAGGAGGACCGTATCATAAAGTTGCCAATATCCTGGGCAGGGGTATCCGGTCAGGAAAACAGGGAAAGACATTTTATAAGTTGTTAAAAGTAAGTTATGTTGACAAGGCCCTTGCTGATGGAGAAGACTACTATTACAAGGTTACGGCCTATAATGTTAAAGACCTGGAAAGCGGTTTTTCTGCTCCCGTTAAAGGAACAAGCACCCCCATTGTTTATAATCTTTCAGCCAGGGGAGGGATGATCAGGGAAACAGAACTTGTCTGGGATCAGTCAAGTTCGTCTCATATAAAAGGTTATTATGTTTATCGAAGTACTAATAAAAACACGGGATTTAATAAAATAAAAAAAATCGATAACCCATTTTCCAGCAAAAAAAAACAGATTCGTTTTATAGACGATCAAGGGCTTGGTGATAAAATTACCTATTATTATTACGTAACAGCGTTTGAAGAGAAAGATGCAGAAACTTCCCCTTCCGTAACGGTTTCATCTGTAACAAGGGGAAAACCCCCTGTTCCTGAAGGCATGCAGGCAAAAAGCGGTATGGCAAGAAAGGTGGTGTTTACCTGGAAGGCAAATGACGAGAAGGAAGTCAAAGGTTACAGGCTGCACCGCAGTCATGATGTCAAAGGACCCTGGTCCATTATTAAGGACCTGGCGGGACGGGGAAAAGATCGATTTGTCGATACGAAACTCGAAGACAATACCGCGTACTGTTACAGGATTACTTCATACAATAAGGTCAACGTTGAAAGTGTCATGTCTGATACCATCTGTGCCACGACCAAGCCAAGGCCTGAAAAACCAAAGGGGCTTAAAGGTGTCAAGTTACAAGTCAGGAAGGCGCCGCTTAAATGGACGCCAAGCCCTGAGAAAGATATAGTCCTTTATTATATCTATCGTAGTTCTGACGAAGGCCGAAAATTTTCCCGGATAGCTAAAATAAGTGGAAAAACAAATTATATTGACGAAGGGCTCGAAAACGGACATGAATATCAATACAAGATTCAAGCAGAGGACAAAGATAAACTGACAAGTGATTTCTCTGATATTATAACTATCAGGACCAAGCCGAAGCCGAAAGCCCCTGAAGGATTAGAAATAAAATCTGAAGGGGGGAAAATAGGACTCAGATGGATAAAAAATACAGAAGCAGATATATCTCATTATATTATTTATGAAAAGGTTTTATTTTTTCCGAAAAAAGTCAAAACCGTCACGTCAAACAGCTTTACCATATCCGGTTTACCTCCCGGAAAGAAGA
>CAZBOY010000033.1:0-5243 GCA_964493655.1 Candidatus Woesearchaeota archaeon
AGGAACTTTGGGAGCATATTGTGTTGGGTGGGATTTGAAAGATTTGTTGATGACGGGATTTAAGGGTGTGGCTGGAAAGGTGGAGTCCAAACCCCCTAAACATTATTACTCAGCTTTAGGGCAGACTATTAATTTTTTTTATACATTGCAGGGCGAGACTGCCGGAGCACAAGCATTTTCGAATTTTGATACCTTGCTTGCACCATTTATTAGATATGATGGATTGAATTATCAGGAGGTTAAGCAAGGGATGCAAGAATTTCTGTTTAACATGGCTGTTCCTACTCGGGTAGGATTCCAAACCCCATTTACAAATATTACTATGGATTTGAAAGTTCCAAGGTATATGAAAGATGAGTCTGTAATTATTGGTGGTAAGCCACAGAAAGAGACTTATGGAGATTTTCAGAAGGAGATGGATATGTTGAACATGGCTTTTGCAGAAGTTATGCTTGAGGGAGATGCTTCAGGGAGGGTTTTTACTTTTCCAATTCCGACGTACAATATTACTAAGGATTTTGATTGGGATAATCCTGTTTATGATAAGATTTGGGAGATGACTGCGAAATATGGTGTGCCTTATTTTTCTAATTTTATTAATTCTGATATGAATCCTGAGGATGCGAGGTCGATGTGTTGCCGTCTTCGTATTGATAATACTGAGTTGAGGAAGAGGGGAGGGGGTTTGTTTGGAAGCAATCCTCTGACTGGTTCAATTGGAGTTGTTACAATTAATATGGCTAGATTGGGGTTTATTTCTGTTGATGAGGGGGAGTATTTTGAGAAATTAGGAGATTTGATGGAGCTTGCTAAAGAGAGTTTGGAAATCAAGAGAAAAGCTATTGAGAAATTTACAGAGATTGGACTTTATCCTTATTCTAAATTTTATTTGAGGTCTATTAAAGAGAGGTTTGGGTGTTATTGGAAAAATCATTTTGCTACAATTGGATTGTTAGGAATGAATGAGTCGATTGTTAATTTTATGCCTGGAGAGAGTATTGCAACAGAGAGGGGTAGGGAGTTTTCTTTACGTGTTTTAGATTTTATGAGGGAAAAGTTAGAGGAGTATCAGAAGGAGACAGAAAATATTTATAATCTTGAGGCGACTCCTGGGGAAGGTACTGGGTATAGGTTTGCACGAATTGATAAGAAAAGGTTTGGGAGAATTATTTCTGCGAATAATAAGGAAGTGAAAAATGGGGCTGAACCATATTATACTAACTCGACTCAGCTAGCTGTTGGACATACTGATGATTTATTTGGGGCTTTAGAATTGCAGGATGATTTGCAAATTAAATATACTGGGGGAACTGTTTTTCATGCTTTTGTCGGGGAGAAGTTGACTAAGGAAGGTGTAAAGGTTTTGGTTAAGAAAATTGCAGAGGGTTTTAAATTACCTTATTTTACACTTACTCCAACTTTTTCAATTTGTCCTATTCATGGTTATTTGGCTGGTGAATGGGAGTTTTGTCCAAAATGCGACAAAGAGATTGGGTATGTTGAAGAAACGGGGAAGGAAGAGATAAAAATTCCTCTGGCAAATCGTGTAGAAGCTGGGATTGAGGGTAAGCAAATAAATAAAGAGGTGATGAAAGGAGGTAATTAAATGGAAAAAAAGAAAATTCAGAGTAGAACAAAAACAGAGGTTTATAGTCGGGTTGTAGGTTATTTACGACCAATTAGTCAGTGGAACATTGGTAAGCAGGCAGAATTTGGTAAGCGTAAGATGTTTAAACTTGGGAAGGCGGCATAATGAAAATTCTTGGTTTGCAAAAGCTGACTTTGATTGATTATCTTGGTAAGGCTGCTTGTACGCTTTTTCTTTTTGGTTGTAATTTTAGATGTGGGTTTTGTCACAATCCTGAACTTGTTCTTGATTCTAATAATTTAAAAGAGTATTCTGAAGAAGAGGTTTTAGATTTTTTAGAAAAAAGAAAGAAATATCTTGATGGTGTTTGTATTACGGGAGGTGAGCCGTTGATTTCTTTAGAAAAAGAATTTTTGAAAAAGATTAAAGATTTAGGTTATGAAGTTAAGATTGATACTAATGGAAGCTTTCCTGAAAAGTTGCAAGAGTTTATTGAATCTGGTTTAGTTGATTTTGTTGCAATGGATATTAAAACAAGTAAGGAAAATTATTCTAGGGTTGTTGGTGTGGATGTTAATTTAGATAAAATTGAGAAGAGTATTAAAATTATTTCGAAATTACTTGATTATGAATTTAGGACAACTGTTGTAAAAAGATTTCATGATGTTCGGGAGATGAAAGAATTGATTGCTGGTTTGAGTTGCTGGGTTGGTGGAAAGATTAAGAGGTTTGTTTTACAAGGTTTTAAGAAAGAAGATAAATTAATCGACGAGAGTTTTAAAAAAGAGGAAGATGTTGATGAGGATTATTTGTTAGAGTTGAAGAAGGTTTGTGCTGGGTGTTGTGAGGATGTTGTGATTAGGGTTTAGATTGGTGGTTGGATATATATTTTAGAGTTGCATAATAATTATAAACAAAATTAATTATTTTTATAAATGGAGAAAAATGAGGTGATTGAAAAGATAAAAAACCAAATTGGTTCTAATGGTGAGAAAGGCTGGCCTGTTGCTGTTAGAGATAGAATTGCTTTTCCTTCTTCTAATGAACTTTTAATAACTGATGCAAATGTTGGTCTTACTTTTTTATGGACTATGAGGGATTCTGTTTTGCCTTATCTTGAAAAAGAAAACTTAGCTATTGCCACTAATTTTTATACTCCTTCTGGATTGCAAGGAATGATTAGAAATATTTTAGGAAACCCGTTTATAAGGTATATTATTTTGTTTGGTGAAGAATACTCTTCTAGAAAAAAAGATTCTGAGGATAATTCAAATGAATTAACAAGTGCAAATGCTATCCGGGCTTTTTTTAAAACAGGTGTTAATTCTGATAGAAAAATTGATGGTTTTGGGAATTCTGTGTATTTTGATAAAAATATTTCTTTAGAATTAATTGAATTAGTACGACAAAAAGTACAGTTGATTGATTTGAATAAGGAAATGCTTGGGGCTTCTTTAGATAAAAAGATTGCTCGGGCAAATGAATTAATTAAAACTTTAGAAAAAAAAGATTGCTTTTGTACTCCAATTACTTTTGATTATGAGTCTGCTTCTGATGATTTTCCCTATGAAGGTGGACCCATAATTGTTAATGGTTCTACGATTCCTGATGCTTGGATTAAGATGATTCATAATATTTATCGTTATGGGAGAAAAAATTTAATGAATGCGAATACTGATCGTTGGGTTAAGGAAATAAATAACATGGTTGTTGTTGTTCATGATTCTCAAAGTTTGGATTTAAGTTTGAATCCTTTTTTAGTTCCAATAACAGAAGAAAAAATTAAAGCATATCAATCTGAAATTTTATCTTCTTTGCTACCTGAGGGAAAAGCTTATACTTATGGAAATGAATTAAGGGCCTATAATTATCCAGGGATTAAGGAAATAAAAAATTTGGTTGAGACGACTGAGTATCGGGATTATGAGTTTGGAAAAGGGGCGTGGTTAGATGAAAATGTTTGTTATAAAAATGGTTTTATTGAGGGGGTTGAGGGGGAGTATGTAGAGCTGAATCAAATTAAAGATCTTATTGAGGTTTTGAAAAAAGATCCTTATTCTAAAGCTTGTGTTGCTATAACTTGGCATCCTTGGAAAGAGTTGACGAGAAAACATAAGTCTTCTCCTTGTTTGGTTTTGTTGCAGGCAATAATTCAGGATGAGAAATTGAATTTGTTTGTGTTTTTTAGAAGTCATGATATGACTCAGGGTTGGCCTGAAAATGCTTATGGTTGTGCAGCAATTCAGAATGAGATTGCAAAGGCAGTTGGAGTTGATTGTGGTATTTTAACAATTGTTTCTGGGTCTGCACAAATATATAATAATTATTATCAGCAAGTTGAGCAAATGCTTGATAAATATTCTCCGGATTTGAAGCTTTGTAATGATTTTCGTGGTAATTTTCAGATTTCGGTGGAGGATGATTTTATTAAAATTAAATTAGTTCATCCAGAATCTGGGAAGTTGTTGGAAGAGTTTGTTGGAAAGACAGCCTATGAATTGAAGGATAAGATTACAAATTCAGTTTATCAGTTAGAGACTGGGCATGCAATTTATCTTGGGACTGAGTTGGTGATTGCTGAAGATGCTTTAAAGAATAGGAAACCCTATGGGCAGGATAGTGTTTTGAAATCAAGTGTCTGGAGTGGAAATTAGGTTTAGAAAAATATGAATATATATTTTAAATTGCAATAATTGTTATAAACTTGTTTTGTTTCTTGTTTTAATGGATTCAAGGGTTCGTATTTTAGAAGAAGGTAAAATTGGAGCAAGACCTAATTGGGATGAATATTTTATGAAACTTGCTTTAGATGTTGCGTCTCGTTCAACTTGTTTTAATGTTCATGCTGGGGCTGTTCTTGTTCTTAATAAAAGAATTATTGGGACTGGTTATAATGGGGCTAGTAGTGGTGTAAAAAGTTGTTTGGATAGGGGAAGCTGTTTTAAGGAAACTAAGACTGGAAAAAGTTATTCTGAAACTTTGAATTCGGGAAATTGTATTGGGGTTCATGCGGAAATGAATGCTCTAGCACATATGACAAGTTTAAATTATGTTGGGGCTACCATTTATATTACAATTTTTCCTTGTGTTAGTTGTGTAAAGAATCTATTGTCTTATGGAATTAAAAGAATTGTTTTTAAAAGAACTTATGATGAATCTGAAATTTCTCTTGGTTTGGATTTATTGCAGGAAGGGGGTGTGGAGGTTTATCAATTTAATATTAGTCCAGAGAGATATATTGATATTAGCTTTAACCGCTCGAGTGTAATATTTGATGTTTGGTCTGAAGAAGAAAAGAAAACAGTTTTGGGATTGTTGGGTAATTTTAGAAATTCTGAAAAAGAAACTTTGGTGGGAACTACTGGTTTGAATTTAAATCTCTGATTTATTTTTTATAAAAAGATATGTTATTTAAAATATAGATTATGGCCCCGAGGGGATTCTCACTTTGTTCGCACTTCACTTTTTCAAATAAAAATAAAATTGTTGAAAAAGCAAAGATGCTCACCGACACCTTGGCGTCGTGAATTCAAAATTTTATCAAAACTAAATCTTATTTCACTTTGTTCAATAAGATAAATGGCCCCGAGGGGATTTGAACCCCCGACACCTGGATTAAAAGTCCAGTGCTCTAACCAGGCTGAGCTACGGAGCC
>CAZBOY010000034.1:0-4832 GCA_964493655.1 Candidatus Woesearchaeota archaeon
TGGATAGTAAAAAGTCGTCAAAGTTTAAATTTCCTTTTTCAAGTCTTTTTATTGCCAGGAGAAACATGGTATTTAAGCACGTTTTAAAAACCTTTAAAGAAAAAAAATATCAGATACCTTGTTTTTCGGGAAAACTGAGGATTATTATTGATGAGGTGGGCAATATTTATCCTTGCGAAACGCTTCAGTACTGCTCTAACAAACAAAATTTTCTAATGGGAAATTTAAGAGATCATGACTTAAATTTTAAAAAGCTTTTCTTTTCGTCTAATGCCCAAAAAGTTAAAAATTACATTAGAAAAACAAAATGCTTTTGCGCTCATGATTGCGACGCAGAAACCAATATTTTATTTAATCTCAAGTTCCTACCTCGGCTTTTATTTGAAGCGTTGAGAAAATTATAAATATTATGAAAATAGTTTTAATTTTTCCACCCAATGTTTATTAGACTAAGCAAAGCATGCCTCCTCTGGGCATTGCTTGGCTAGCTGCAGTTTTAAGAGAAAACGGGTTTAAAGATATATCTCTGATTGATAGTATGGCTAATCGCTATTCTAACGAAGACATTATAGACTTATTGAAAAAACAAGGCCCAGACATAATAGGGATTTCTTTTGGCACTCAAATTAGATTTAGCACTTTTGACTTAGCTAGATTGATTAAAAAGAATTTTCCAGGGGTTCCTCTTGTGGTTGGAGGTCCTCATCCTACATTGACTTCTCAAGATACTCTGGAAAATATTCCTGAGATTGACATTGTGGTTAGAGGAGAAGGAGAGATTTCTTTTCTGAATTTAGTAAAAGAGATCGAGAAGAAAGGTTCCTTAGAAAATGTTAAGGGCATTTCTTTTAGAGATAAAAAAGGAGAGATTGTTCATAATCCTGATGAAACAGCCATTGAGGATTTAGATAGTTTGCCTTTGCCAGCCAGAGACCTTTTGCCTATGGAGAGATATGAGCAGACTACTAACTTGTCAAAAAAAAGAAGCACTAATATAATGACTAGCCGGGGCTGTCCCTATCGTTGTGTTTTTTGTTCTGTTTCTAAACAATGGGGGCACAGAATAAGACAGAGGTCAGCTAAAAATGTGGTTGATGAAATTGAGTTTCTTTTGAAAAATTATCCCTTTTTAGAAGGCATACGTTTTTTTGATGACACTTTTACCATAAATAAACCACGGGTGTTGGAGATTTGCGATGAAATTATTAAAAGAAAGCTTAGTTTTGTCTGGGAGTGCGAGGCCAGAGCTAATACCATTGATTCAGAAATAGTTCAAGCGATGAAAAGAGCGGGTTGCGAGTTTATTGATTTAGGAGTTGAGTCGGGAAGCAATAAAATTCTCAAAAATATTAAAAAAGATATTACTGTAGAGCAGGCGATTGAAGCAGTAAAAGTCATTAAAAAAGCAGGCATTGGCCTTAAAATCTTCATTATGCACGGACTTCCTGGAGAGACGTATGAAGATATCAAGAAAACGGTTTTTTTAAGTAGGTATTTGTGCCATAAATTAAAAGCGGACGGAGCAACCCAAGGAATAACCATAATTTATCCTGGAACAGAATTAGAGAAAATTGCCAAAGAGATGGGCACTCTTCCTAAAGATTTTTCTTGGAGCAAATATTATATTGTAGACAAACAATATCCGCCCCTGGTAGACGATTGCCCTCATATGCCTATTTTTGAACAGCCAAATCTGACTTATGAGCAGCTTTTTCAATATGTTAAAAGGGCTAAAATGGCTTATTTTTTAAGGCATCCAATCTATCTTCTGAAAGACTTATTCAAACATCGAAAAACTATTAAAAAATGGCTGACTACCAGAGTTAGATAATAAATTACAAAAAATTTATATGAAATTTAAAAAAGCTCAATTATATCTAAACAATTTTTTTTGGCTGTTTTTAACCTGTTTATTAACTCCATATTTTTATTTTCGAATTTTTTTAAGAAGGAAGAAAAAAAGAGAACAATTAAAGATTCTGATTATTTATACCGCAAAAATTGGCGATTTGGTTTGTGCTACTCCTGTTTTTCGAGAAATAAAGAAGAAATTTCCATCCTCTTATTTAACAGCTTTGGTTGTTTCCCACACTAAAGATATTTTAAAAAACAATCCTCGTATAAATGAAGTAATGTTAATCACGGATTATGCCGGTATTGGCGGTAAGCTTAGATTGCTTAGTAAGTTAAGAAAAGAAAAATACGACTGGGCATTTAATCTTCTTCCCGGCTCCTTTAACAACATAATTCCTTTCTGGTCTTGTGTTCCTCATAGAGTAGTCACTACTCATAAAAGGTCTGGAGAGATTATTGGTTTATTATCTCTTTCTAACAATTATCGCTTAGAATACAAAAATTATACATCGGTAGTAAAACATTATTTAAATTTATTGAAATTCATTGGCATAAAAGAAACTTCGGAAGAAAAAGAAATTTTTATTCAGCCCGGAGAAGAAAGAAAAACCTTAGATTTTTTGGAGCAGAATAATTTGAGTATCAATGATATATTGATTGGTATTAGCGTAGTTCCCGGAAATAAGTTTAAACAGTGGGACCAGGAGAAATATGCCAATTTAGCTGATCAATTAGTAAAGAAGTTAAATGCTAAAGTAATTTTTACAGGAACCGCTAACGACAGGATTCATATTGAAAATGTTCAAAAAATGATGCAGAATGATAGTATTAATAGTTCAGGTTATTTTAAATTGCATGAGTTGCCAGCTTTCTTTAAAAAGCTGAAATTGTTTATTAGCGTGGATTCTGGTTCTGTTTACCTGGCTGATGCTGTGGGTACGCCGGTAATAGATATTGGTGGGTTCTATGATATTCGAGAGCAAGCTCCGTCGGGCAGTAAAAGTAAGGTCTTGCAGAAGTTTCCTGTTTCTTGTCCATTTCTTGCTCCTATTACTCCTGCTTGCGAAAAAGAATGCCTGAAACACTTGGGAGAAATTACTTCAGAAGAAGTGTTTGAAGCAGCTATTGCTTTAATTGGCACCAATTAATTATGAAAAAAAGTTTCAAGATTTTTATAACTGGTGGCAAAGGATTTATTGGTTCAAACTTGGTTGAGGAGTTAAAAAAAGATTCTAAGAACAGGGTGGTGGTTTATAATAAAGATGTTTGTCAAGAAATTAGAATAAAGAATGATTTTGATATTATTTTTCACTTGGCTACCAATACTAACACTAGATATCCTGATGATGTTAAGATGTATCGCAATAATATTCTCGGATTTTTAAATATTTTAGATTTCGCCCTAAAAGGCAAATCAAAGCTTATTTACGCTTCAACCGCTGCCATGTACGGCAGTTATAAAAAAACAGCCTACGCTGAATCTAAGATAATCAATGATGAAATTGCCAAGCACTTTTTAAATAAGCTGCCTTTGGTTGGTTTAAGGTTTTTCAATGTTTACGGGCCACATGAAAAGAAAAAGGGCAAGATGGCCAGCATGATAACCCAATGGGCGCTGCAGATTAAAAAAGGCAAAAGGCCAAAGGCTTTTGGGAAAGAGGATGCTAAAAGGGATCATGTTTATGTTAAAGACGTGGTTCGCGCCCTGAAAATAGCCATCAAGAAGAAAAACGGCATTTATGATGTAGGAACTGGTCGAGCAGTTACTTTTGATACAGTTTTGAAGAACGTTCAGAAAGCACTGGGAACCAATTTAAAACCTATTTACATCAAAAATCCTTACAAGGGCGCTTATCAGAAATATACCAGAGCCAAATTAAGCTGGGGTTTCAAACCTATTTATTCTTTAGAGCAGGGTATCAAGGATTATTTGACTAAAAACTTTCGTTAGAGTCTTATCAATTTTATAGACAAACCTTCTTAAGGCTTGATTTTTTATGGAAGATTTGTTAAAGTGGAGGATATTAAAAATTTCATAAGGAAAAAAAGGGAGGATGAGAGAAATGCAGAAAAGTGAAGTAATCCCTGTGTTCCAAGGGATAGTTGAAGAGTTCTCGCCCCAACTTCGCCAATTAGTCAGAAGTATGCTCAAAGGAAGGGACCTGGCAGTTTTCGATCGTGTTCACAAGGACTATTATTTGAACCCAAACAAACTAGAGCATCTGTCTACGAGGTGGTATGATTTATACCACGTAATTCATGGTACCCTTGCTGCTATTAAGTTAGTAAGAAGTAACCCAGAGTCAGTTTCACCATTGATCGTATCAGAAATATCTGTGCACGATGTCGGCTACTACTCTTCTTTAGTTGATCCAGCGAGCTGGAGAACCCCCGAAGCCCGAATTATTCATCAGCAAGAGAGTGCAGGGATTACAGCGGAAATACTGACTAAAGTAGGAGGATTTACAGCCAGTGAGATTGGCAGGATCGTAGCAGACGTGGGCAGTCACGATAATGGATATTTAGGAATCCACACCCAAAACCCTGTCCGACTAGCCTTAAGAGATGCAGATCGTGCCTGGGTAATGCACCCAATATCTTTTTATAAAGATTGGGCTTCTCAGAAAAGGTTTTCTCTTTTAAGGTTACTTCAATCACGCACTGTTTCTTTCTATAACTCGGATGATTACGTTCCCTGGGGGAGAACCAAGAACCCGACCAGAGGAGATAAGCTTCAGCAATCCCAGGCGCCCTATACTAAACTAGCAAGGGAAGAACGGGATAGGCAGTTCCGAGGTCGCTATAACGAGATCCGAAAAGGGATAGTCAACTGGGACAAAGATCGGTTTGAAGCATACTTTAAGGTCTATGCTCAAAGAGAATTAAGATTCGAAAAGGCTCGAAAGGAGGGAATGCATTGAACTATCCAAAATGGTTTAAGTATGTTTCCTGTATTATCGTGTATAACTCTGAAGGGA
>CAZBOY010000035.1:0-4786 GCA_964493655.1 Candidatus Woesearchaeota archaeon
CGTTGGTGTCATTAATGGCTACTACAAGCCCTAAGCCAAAGGCATATTGGCGGTTACTCTCGGCAGTGCGGGGCCAGTGAACAGCGTTGGTAAACCAGACATGAAAACTCGCCAGATCGCCAAAATTACTCGTATTGTTCTGCAACTGTCCCTTATCCATCACACCGACCGCTTTTTCGCTGAATCCGGCTGTTTTATATAGCGGACGGCGATCTTGCTCTTTATGGTTTTTATCATCATTTCCAACTAATGTAGAACTAAGAATTAAGAGCACAACAGAGCAAATTAGAAAGTTTGCAGGAACAGAGACTATTCTCTCAAAGTTCAGGTTCTTTTTACATTTTTCTCTATTTCTACCAGTCAATATAAGTTCCTATCTTAATTGTTCGTCCCTGACCGACAGCCGACGGGTTATGATTGGAATCTTCCGACGAGCCTACCCCGTGCCAACCCGAATCGAATGGTTTACCTGTTCGGGAAAAAACAAACAAAACATTCTGGTAATTTGTTAAATTCAATATCTCTAAAAAGCCAACTACATTCACCGACTTTACTGAAAAGGTTTTTTTAATCCGCAGATCGGCAGAAAAAGTCCATGGTTTTCGAGCAGAATTCATATCTACCCGAATAGAAGGATCCACATAAGGAGTATAAGGCAGACCGCTTCCCGCATTTACCAGCAGGTTTGCGTTGATATTTGTAAATGGCTTTATGCCAAGAAAAGACACCTTGCTGTCACCGGGAGTTCTGTAATTTATATTAACAGAAATATCGTGACGCTGATCAAAGTCTAAAAAGAATTCCTGATAAGGGATTTCCTCGTTTGTATATGCCGAGAAATATCCGCCTAACGGATTGGAATTATTGCCTTTCGCAACTGAAAGCGAATAATTGATCGAACCGGTCAAATATCCGACCTGACTTTTGCTTATACTTATATCTATTCCTTTGACACTGGCATAATCGGTATTGGAATAGACGATATATTGATTGGAAAGGTAGCGCATCTGTACTGAGGATAGTAAATCTCTGATATCTTTTGACCAGGCCGTAAACTCTAAAGCAATATTCTCTGAAAGGGCTTGCTTAATACCGGTTTCAAAGGAAACGGTCTTTTGAGCTTTTACACGTGGATTCCCTACTAAAGGCATACTGTATGACAAGTCTTTGCTGGCGTTGTAAGTGATTGACCTAAAGTTCGGATTCTGGAAAAAGTGACCATATGAAAAATGAAAAACAGTGTTTTCCGTAACAGGATACGCAATTCCTATCCGGGGACTCCATTTGGACTTTGGAGGTACGTCAGTAACCGGAGCCTTTTTCCAAACATTATTGGTTGAGTCCCATAAAACAAAACGCTGAATATTTTCCCACATAGCCGCATTTGGATCAATATAATCATAGCGTAAGCCAATATTGAAAATAATAAAATCGTATTCTATCTTATCCTGTATATAAAACGAACCTTCAACCGGAGCAAATGTTGTATCATCTTTAAAATTTGTCCCTCCGGTCCAGGGCTGTTCCTCTGTATAAATGTTAAGATTATGATGCTGATAGGTAAATCCTGATTTCAGAAGATGGCGTTGATTTAGCTGATAGGTGAGATCAAATTTCGCAGACGAAGTGCGACTTTTGTTATCCGTATAACTTCCCTGATCCCCGCTAACATAAAAATAAACCGATTCATCGGTAAGAGGTTGTTCATATTCGGAAGGTTTTTTATTCATAACCCCCACTTTAGTAGCTACATTGACCTGGGATAATGAGAAGATATAGAAAAGCGGTTTGCCGATTGAATGATTTAAGGTAAAAGACATTCTGTCATTTACTCTAAATGAATGAGCCTGATGCTCGGATCTGTATTTCCATTTATGTGAATAATTCTGGTATAATTGTGCCGAACTATATAAACATAGACCAAACTTCATTTTCGGCGTCATTCTATTTGTTAATTTAATCTGGCTATCCTGCCTGATATTAGCGCCATGAGGAAGGGGATTGTCCACCTTACTGTAAAACCATGATGCAAAATAGTGCGTGTTTTTCAATGGTAATTTTCCACTTGAGGTAAGATTTACCGAGCCTTCAACCGGCAGATTGTATAATGGCACCAAAGATTTCGGATAGAATCCGGGGGGACTGTTCTTCATATAATCGAAGAGTTTTTCCTTCAAATCAATATGAGTATAATCAGTATCATTAACACTTTTAAAAGCGCCGACGGAGTGGTAGGGCGATTCATTGAGTTGCTCTGAAATATATTCCAATTTCCCGCGAAATTTGTCACTGCCCTCTTTAGTTACGACATTAACCACAGCGGACATGGCTTCTCCGTACTCAGCATTGAAAGTACCGCTTATAACACTCATTTCCTGAATAGCATTCTGATTTATAGACCCGGTAAAATCGCCTTGCATGGGATCTTTTACTATGATGCCATCAATCATGTATAAAATCTCATTCGTACGTCCACCGCGGACATGGATTCCGCCTCCCTCATCGGTCGTAAATCCCGCCCTGGTCACCAGAACATCTTTGAAGTCCATCACAGGCATGTTAACTATTTCGTCAGCCTGAATGATTACCACTTTAGAGGTCGCGTCCTTTTGAATTAAGGGTCGTTTGGATATAACAATTACCTCTTCACCGGATTCGAGTACTGTTTGTTCCAAAACAACATCCAGTTTAGTAGTATAATCCGAAAGAATAGTAACTTCTTGCTCTACCCGGGTTTTATATCCAATGAACATATATTTAACCGTATATTTACCCGGCGGAATATTCAAAATAAAATAACTGCCGTCCTTATCGGTAGCTGCGCCAAGATCCCGCCCCGTAATGACTACATTGACCCCGATAAGCGGTTCTCCCGTCTCCGTTCTGACAGTCCCGGAAAGTTTACCACCAACTCCAGCCAACAGCATTGCTGAAAAACTGCATAAAAGAACTAATAGTCTGAATAATTTAATCATTTAATAAAATGAATGGTGGAGGCATACGCTTTATATAATCCACACCTCCACCAAACTAATAATCCTATATTACTTTATAAGAAGCATTTTTCTCATAATATTTTGCGAACCGTCAGATATAGTATAAAGATACACGCCTGAAGGTACTCTTTGTCCAAGACTATTTTGACCATTCCATATGATAGAATATTTATTCGGGACGAGATGACTCGTTATTAAATTCCTTACAATCTCTCCATTAACATTGAAAATATTCAAAGAGATGTTTGAACTAACATCGACCTGAAAACTAATTGTGGTTGCCGGGTTGAAGGGGTTTGGATAATTTTGAAACAGGCTGAAGTTTGCCGGTATTGATGTTTTTATTCCCGGGTCTATACTTGTTGCCTGATTTGGCGTAACTACAATATTATCGAAATAGCCGGCAATACCGGTAGCGCTCATCTGGAAAGCATAGGCTCCGAACTGTCCGCTTGCCATCCTGTCTACACTATCATCGATAAAAATGCCAATTTCGGAGCCATCGTACCAGCAGGTGAATTGAGTAGTGCCGTCAGCAAGGGTCTCCACCTTTATTTTCATGTGGTGCCAGCCCTCTGTTTTATCAAGATTTGTGGCGTCGATACTCTTGTCAAAGGTATACTGCATAGTGGTCATATTGAGATGATTATTATAAAAACGCAGGCGATTGCTGGCGTCGAAGTCGGCTACCAGTTTAATATATGTGCCTTTTGAAGAGTCGGCATAAACTACCAGCCCGGTATAGGCTGAACCGCCCGGATGATTGTTGTAGCAGTAGACATCGCCCTCAATAGTGTAATTCTGGCAAGTTGTGTCTCCAGCTAATGCAATAGCTGCCCCATTATAGGAAGCATCAATGTCCTGTAGATAACCAACATAGCTCCCACCGTTAGATAAAGTTACCGGAGCAGAAGACATCGCAACAGCCTGCATGTATTCTTCACCGGCCCGGTAAAGCTGCCAGTCAGCACTGGCCGTGCCCGACTCAAAATCCTCGGTAAACAGGACGGTTTGTGCCTGTGCAAATGAAAAAGCAGCAATAAGTAACAAAATCATTAGTAACATTTTCCACATGATTGCCTCCCTTTTTTTATTTTTGCCAGTAACGCTTTAAGATAAAAAACCATTTTGAACAAGTCAATGTTATTTATCGAACTTACAGTATTAAATATCTAATGACTTTAGCAAGTTAAAATTACAACTTCGCCCAAAGGCTATAAACAAATGAAAAATTTAAGGGTGCAGAAAGACGTTTAGTTGAAACATTGGTGGATGAAAAAAGCGGGATAAGAAACGAATACGGGTTTTCTGTTTTACAATTTTTTATTTTGCGAAGAATTATTTGCGTTTCAATGGATGATTTAATAATATGAAAGTAAGCGGCAATATTGACATTAATATAAGGGTGAGATAAATGAAAAAGCTATCAAGGAGGCAATTTTCCAAATCGCTCCTTTTTTTAGGCTTATCGTTACCGGCTTCTGCATTGGCGTCATTCTTTTCAACATTTAAACAGAGGGGCGGGTTTGTGAAATCTTATCACGGCATTTCAAAAATCACTTCTAATGAAAAAGATGTAAAACTCCAATCTGATTTTGAACCGGCATATCTGCGACTGCATCGAAACGGTGAATTGAAGAAAAGAGGGAAAAAATTATGGAACGTAATGAAGAGCTGCAAACTCTGCCCGAGAGAGTGCGGAGTCAACCGGATTGAAGGGGAGCGGGGATTCTGCCAAGCCTCTGCTCAGCTGGAGATTGCTTCATTTCACCCGCACTTTGGGGAAGAGA
>CAZBOY010000036.1:0-4061 GCA_964493655.1 Candidatus Woesearchaeota archaeon
TGTTGAGCCCCAGGGATAAAGCCGAACAACGTTTATATAATTCTTTGTAAAAATCAAACATGGTAAGTAGCGACTCACTTAATTGTAGTCATTCAAAACTTTTAAGAATAAAGATTTGACCTCCCATCCCGCCCCAAGTCTTCATTAAAGTAGCCTGTCCCCATTTAAGGTTGTTGTTACCACGGTGTGCCGAAAATATCCGCCCTGCCTTTGTGCTTATCTTCTTTTAAAATATGCTTTTCCACCCTTCCATCGCAGCCGATGAGAAATGCGAGAGTTTGATAGGTAAAAGTCATCGGATTATAAAATACATTAAAGAAAGGCACGTACCCAGCCGCGCTTTGTTCTATTTTGGTGCGTTTATAGACGAGTAATGTTTTTCCATCTTTCGTTTGCACCTCATCATTCGGCTTTCCGAACATCCGGTAAATTTCCCCCTTTGTTGTTACACCGTTTTCTACCTGCCGGTACCTGGTCATATCGACTCCCGGTCGATTGGCTGAACATCCGGCTATTATACCAACAAGTAATATGAGGATAGCACCATGTCTTTTCATATTCCTTACCACCGCTTGTTTATCTTCTCGTTAATATTCATAGCAGCGCCACTTCTTCGCGCACTCGTCATAGCACCGATACAAACCCTTGCGAGAATTTCCGCAGGAGACTTCTTTTGAACCGTATGGGGTACCAACAACCGCATTGCCAATTTTTGACGCCCATCCTCGTCCCGGCACATATTCCTGACACTTTGTCATCTTATTGCACGGCCGTGTGGTTTCTTCGAGCTTTTTTAATCTCTCACATGCCTGATCATAAAAATTACACTCCTTCGCCTGATTGAGGGCGACACGGTATTTGAATATATTCTTGCTCCGGTAGGTCTTGTCGAGTTCCGAACGGAGCTGTTTGCATTTATCATCACGTTCCATGTCATGCAGTATATTCCTGGCCCGTTCGTAAAAGTCGCAACCCTTGCTCCGTGCCAGCAGTTTTTTGGACGTCTGAAGATTCCGGCTTCGGAGAGCAGCCTGCAACTCTTTTTTGATCTTATCGCACTGTTCCTTTTTCATCCTCGCTTCTTCTGCCCACTTTGCATACTTGCTGCGGGGATCTGCCGGCCCCCCGGACATGTAAGGAAGGACAGCGCGCTTCCGTTCATCCTCTCTGCGTTGCCGGTAGCTGTCTTGTCCGCTTTTTGCAGCTGATTCCGCTATATATTTAAAGTTTTTACTGATGGCACGCATTATGTCCATCCATTCCTGGTTATCCTGTTCATACTGCTGCCGTTGCCGGTACTGTTGTTGACGAACCTGCTCCTGCCGCTGATATTTTTTGATCCGATGCTGCGTTAATTCGTCTTTATAACCATCAAACCAGCTCCCATCGTCGGGTTTCACCGTGGTGGTTTTCGTATGATCCTTCCGTTTGGTTTTGCTGATTCCCCACGAAACACATTGTCCCGACGGATCGCAGGCCCATTCAGGACAGTTCTGTTTTACCCAGAGTCTGGCATGAGGTTCTCCCGGAAAGGGTCCTTTGATAATTTTTTCAGTACGGATATCGATGGGCTTATTGCCGATTTCGATTTTTCCGGCGGGGAGATAACATATGACATAATATTCCCCCCGGCCTGTACCGATAAGGTTTGAAGATTTTGCACAGGTTCCATCAGGTGTACACAGTTTAGTCGGGCAATTTTGCTCCAGCCATAGACGTGCTTCCGGTTCACCTCTTAATCCTTCGGCCATCACGGCATATCGGAGAGACTTCGGTTTATGGCTGCTGAAGGTAATCGTACCGGTTTCTCTGTCGCAGATAACACAATGATCACCGCCCCTGGCCGGTGTCGTGGCGCATTTACCATCAACGGTACAACGCGCCCGCGGACAATTATCCATGATCCACTTTTCAGCTGTTCGTTGTCCCGGGAATGGGCCTTCCATAATGATATGTTTACCCCGGTCAGGGTACTTACCATAGACAACTGTACCGGTTCTCTTTTCACAGAATACCCACCATCGGTATTCATCCAGCCCCGGTTTGGGGGCTTTTTTACCTGTGTCACCTGCACGGCTGATCGGCGATGACCAGAAAGGATACTCCACATCAATAATAATGGAAGCTCGGCATGTCAGGTAAGTGGCGGTAATTTGAATTCTCTTATTAAAATTGCTCTGAGGAGGGGCAGTATATTGCCGTCCGGGACTCCATGATGTGCCCGGGTCGTTTGTCACATCCCGCTCGCTCAGGTCATTCATAACGGCGATAACCCGAACCGTATCAGTCAGCTTTACAGTCTGACCGGGTTTCATCTGTATGCGGTTCGGTTTAATTTCCAGGAACCTGCATGTATCGGCCGTCACAGGCGGTTGTTTTTTTATTGCGGCCTCGGAGTCGTTGTCCTTAATCCACAGTTTAGCCGATTTATGAACACCGAGTTTTACCCCTCCCGGGGGTGCTTCCAATAGTAGCGAAACAAATTCCCGTTCCTCCACCTTTGTATCGTCACGAAGGTAGACTTTGAATGTTTTGACACCTCCCTCACCGTCATCCCAAACCAGTTTTTGAGGAACGGGATCAAAGTCCTCCCATTCCGTAGCGCTGCCTCTTGAGGGAGTCGCAAGGACCCATACGCTACCGCTGGTGCCACCCTTGCGGATTACCGATATGGTTACCTCACCGGCATTCTCCGAAGCAGCGTATTCTATCTTTTGAAATTCGATATAACCTGGATCTGGCTGTGCCTGCGGGGTCGGGCGGGCTGGTGTTGTCCATGGTATGAGACTCAGAATTTTACGGCAGATTTTTTTATATTTATTGTATATGAGACGTCCTTTTCTATACAGTGATGATCCCTGTATTCGAATGACTTCCTTTTTTTGTTTCTCCAGGAGTTCTTTTAGAAAGGGTATGTGTTCGTTTTGTAACTGTACTCTGACTTCCTCGAAAAAGCGTCTCTGAAGGGCTGCCCGTTTGTCGGCCCTATTCTGAAGGAGTTCAATATATTCATTCATGGTACGACAGGGAATATACTGCTTCTGAGGAGAAAAGTATGTATCTCTGATCCACCGGGCAACTCGATGATTTATCTCTTTCTTATGATCGTTATAGTACTCTCTGAGCCTCTCATTTTGAGTTTTCAAAGTAAGTGCCGTTTTCGGATCAACTTCCGATGGCATGAGAGCTTCCTCCATTACTTTGTCTGCTACGGCATTGACCAGGCACACTACTTGCGTTAATCCGCCTGAGTATATTAAGCCTACGCCTGTAACAGCTACCTTCATGCTCTCAATTAGTCCCGTGGTCATGTTCAGGGCAATGTTGCCTTTAATTTTAAAGGTCAAGCTATTTCGGATGGCCTCTGATATCTCCAGTTCTTTTTTCGTCTTTATAATTTCACTGCATATCCTCTTGATTTTCTTATCCAGCTTTGACGGTAAAAGTTTATCCGACAAGTTCCGGCAGTAGAGGCGGATATTGTCGAGATTCGGTGGCGGGATTTGGTGTTCCGATGAATGATCGTATAACTGCTTGTATGAGATGAAAAATTTACTCAAGGCCCACTGAAGGTCGTTGTCTTGATCGGGATCTTTATCGACTGAGGCGTTCTTCAGTTTTTCCTCGATGACAGTCAACGCTTCGTAAAGCTGAGCTGCGGCCCGTTCATGGGGATTCGATGAATCAATTCTGTATTGTGAGTTCTGTCCGGTGGATTGCGAAGCAGCCATCACATGCTTCGTCATAGACCCGGACATGGCAAGGATGGTAAAAAGTACAATATATAAAGAAAGTAATCCTGATGAACCAATTCCTTTGTTCCCGTACTTTTTCATAAGGTATCAAATCTTTACAGGTCGTTGCCAAATGAAAGAAATGTGGTCAAAAGCCCCTTTACTTTTGACACTAAATACTGATCTATGTTTACCCATTATTATTATTTCTGTCAAGAAAGTAGATCCAACATGTTAATGCAATATGATTATGTCATCTCTTGTTTGAATCGGGTTATTCCGGGGACATCCATGATAAGTTTTGTCAAGGGGAAAACGGAGATTTCC
>CAZBOY010000037.1:0-3696 GCA_964493655.1 Candidatus Woesearchaeota archaeon
GCCTCCAGATCAGGTGGCGGAGGTCGAGGACCCCCTTGATCGGGTGGACCTCGGGCGGGAGGTCGCTCGCCTTCATCTGGTCCTTTTCCATCTCCTCTCTCAAAAGGTCGGCGTCGATATTGAGCTTGTAGGGGTCCTGGACCCCCACCCAGACCAGCGTTCTGTGGAGGTTTGATAGAAGCTGGTTTCTCTCGTGCTCGGTCAGGTAGTCGCCGAGGTCGTCGCCGGGGTCTTCGGGCTTCGTGGGATTTTGGGGCATGGTTACAATATCATGGTCTCCTTTTCATTTAAAGACTTTTGAATCGTATTGGCACCTCAGTTTCTGGCTAGCATGAAGGCGGTGTTCTCTGTGTTCGATGCGCTCTGCATCGTGGTCGCGTTCGCGTCGCTGGGTGGGAAAGTTGAGGTGAAATAAAAACACATGAATCTCTTACGAATTGAGATTAAACTATATTTTATGAAATCACGTGGCTTAATTGATGGAATCCATGGAGACCGAGCTAAAAATTCTAACTAAAATCATGGAATATTACGAGTGGGCGACATATTTATTTAAGTGGGCGGAGTTAACTCAACAAAGGGGTTCTGGTGTGCATAAACACATTGTTCATCCATAGAACGTGATACAGAGATGATATGTATGAATAACGAAATTAAAAAATCTGTTCGCTTACTAGTCCCAGGTAAATCTAATGATGGAACTTTTCTTGAAAATGTGGCAGGAAGTTTACTCAAACGTCAACGTTATAATGTTGTCGAACGAGTGCGTTTTACAGGGATGGAACTCGATTTGATAGCGGATCATGTCGATACTAGTCAACGAATTTTTGTTGAATGTAAATTCGTTCATGACCCCCTTTCTGCAAATGTCATAGACTTGATTATCGGGAAAGCTGTACGGAAGAATATAGAAACTGCCTATCTCTTTTCAACTGCTCCGCTCGGAAAGGAAGCTAAGGGTGTTATGGATGAACTTAAACGAGAGCAAAGTTTGGGTGCACCAAAATTTGCATTTGTAGGTCCTGAAGATATCGCCGAAATGTTTGTCGACATATATGATGCAGAGCCGGACTTACCAGAAGAATCAAAAATTGCATCAATTGCTTCCGCGACGTTAATCCTTACACCACAATTGCCACCCTTTTGGGTACTTGAGGAGCATCAAAATGGAATCCCTCAACGAGCTATTCTTCAACCTGTTAAAGATAATGTTGATCTAAAAATCGAAGAAATTAACAACTTATTTGAAGAGAACTCAATATATCAGGGTCTTGAATTAGTGTATGCTAATCTAGCTAAAGACGCAAGTTATACTGAAAAGTCAGATATAGAGGAAATCGTCACACTTGTTCCTGTGGCAGATTCACTTGATGACTACAGACCTTGTAAACCTGAGCATTTTGTCGGGCGCCATGATGTCCAAAAGAATATTTGGGACTTTTTTGAGCTAGTACGTCAAAATCGGACCAATACAAGAATCCTTGCGTTGTCAGGTCCGTCAGGTTTCGGTAAATCTTCAGTAGTGCTTAAACTTGCTGAGAGATTTCGCAATCAAAAATGGATGAACAAGCTATATCTTTACCCAATAGATGTTCGTTCTGCAAAAGGTCCATTGTTCGTAGCTAAAGCATTAAAAACAGCGATACAAACGGCTATAGATGATGGATTTATACAAACTCCTCCAATAAATATCACAATTGAGAGTACGGAGTCGTTCTTACGAAGCGAATCAATTCAACTGGCGCTAAATTCACTTCAAACAAATAAACGTGTTCTTGTTGTGTTCTTTGATCAGTTCGAAGAATTATTTACTAAAGAGGAATTATTACCCACATTTGAAACATTTAAGAAATTGGCTTTTGAAGTTCATGGTGCCCAGGCAAATCTTGTAATAGGCTTTTCCTGGCGAACAGGCATTACACTATCTGATGATAATCCCGCTTATCATATGTGGCATGATCTCAAAGACTTAAGAAAGGGTATCGTGCTTAGCGAGTTTAAAAGCGGAGAATCTTCACAATTATTAACTCAATTTGAACGCGAACTTTCTGAGAAATTATTGCCACCCCTTCGTCGTCGTTTGCTTGAGCAGGGTCAAGGGTTACCTTGGCTCTTGAAAAAGCTTAGTATACACATTTATCGAGAAATAATGACGGGTACCCAACAGGAAGATCTCCTTTCGAGACGACTTAACATCAAGTCCTTATTCGAAGAAGATTTAGAACCGCTTACAAAGCTGGAAATTAAATGCCTTCACTACGTAGCAGAAAGATCCCCTGTCGACATGGCAGATGTCATTGATAGCTTTGATCAAGCAATTGTAAATCGACTCTACAATCGTCGTCTAATCGTCCGTGCAGGGCAAAAATATGCTGTTTATTGGGATATATTCCGCGATTACTTGGTTGATGGAACTATACCGGCAATACCTTGGACTTATGTACCACAAACATCGATTTCAGCAATAATCCGCGCGTTTGATATCCTTAAAGAGGAGGGACCTTTAGACTTGGCCGGTCTTTCAAACGAACTCGGCTATAAAGAAAGTACAGGAATGAACATAATTACTGATCTTCAAAATCTTCTTCTCTCAAACCGAGATGGGAATGGTATGTATCAGATAAGACACGAGCTTCGTGAAACAGATTGGTCAGATGTAGCAGGTTTCTTAGTGGAACAGATGAAGGAACACGTAGTTATGCAATCGATATATAACAGAATCGACCCCGGCGAAAGACTACCAATGGATGAATTTAGGCAGGTTATTGCAGAGTCGTATGTAGCGGCAAATCTTGGTCAGGATTCTATAAATATTTACTTAAACCGACTATTACCTTGGTTTCGTTTTGTAGGCTTACTCAATTACTCAGAATTCGAAGATTGTATAATAAGACCGCAAGGAGTTGGAGACGAATTTGGTAAGGTTGAAATTAATAGGCGCCGAGGACAGCGTCGAACTGCACAAGTTTTCATGATTTCATCAACCCCACAAAGGGCGGTGGATCTAGCAAAAACTTTAATTAATCGCGGCTTTATAAAACGAGACGAGATATTAAAACACGGAAATAGAAATGTTGCGAGTGATCTTAGATGCCTAAAGCTTGCTGAATGGGATGGAGAATGTTTGATCCCATTAAATGAGTTGGCTAATGCATCTTTAACTTCTGATGAACGCATTAAGGGAGTTATTGCAGATCGGACATTAGATAATGGATTTCTGCGCATTGTTGATGCAATTCTCAAAAAGTACCCGTCAGCTTCAGCTTTGGAAATAGGAAATATACTTGCTGAAAGAATTAATCGAAATTGGTCAGATAACTCAGCAAAGCGATATGGTAACACTGGCCTTAGATGGCACCGAACCATTTCTAGCTGGAGGTCATAGAGTAGGCTGTTTTCCACATGCTCTAAGAAGGAGGCAGTCCTTGGTTTTATTTTACTGACTATCCCGTTGCTCTGCTGCAGGGTGCGCCGCTGCAATTTGACAAACAAACCGGACACATCTCGCTGGATCACAGCACTTCTTTCCCCGTCTTCTTCTCCCCTTCGGGGAAATAGGGCGCCATCGCCATACGCGCTCGTTACTGGAGCCCGCAAGAAAACGTTTTCAACTTCAGAAGCCAACTCTCATCCATGAAGCCCAAGGTGACCCTCGAAGAGGCAGAGGAAGGGGGTTACATCGTCAGCTGTCCGGCG
>CAZBOY010000038.1:0-3572 GCA_964493655.1 Candidatus Woesearchaeota archaeon
CATATTAATTTCATGAAGTTAGGGTTTATAATTGTTGTTATTAAACATAACAACTTAGGTTTAAAAGTCTTTCAAAATAATTTTTATTATGAAAGAAGAAAACAAAGAAAGATTAGCGAGAGGCGGATTACAAGCATTAGTTGGAGCTCTTTGGGGAACAATTGATGTTCTTGCTTCAGGTTATCCTATTTTGACAGCAGGAATTCCTGTTTGGGAAGCAATTAAATTTTTTAATGCTAAGGGCTGGTTCGAAAGTCGTGGAGTAGATTTAGAAATTGATAATATTGAATATTTATTAGGAATTCTAAAATCTCTGCCAGCATACGCACTTGGGGCAACGATTCCTTTTTCAATAAAGTATAATCAAGAAATTTATAATTTTCTCAGTAATTTGACAAATTAACTATTCCAAAAACACCCCAGCCGCCCCGCCACCCCTACCATCAGAAACCTACGGTTTCCGATACCTTCCCTTTTTATTTCTACACTAACTAATCTCCAACCCACGCCACGCATTGATACTAAATCGCCGAAGGCGACTTTACGTGTCCGCTAGGACACGCCATAATATGCTTGTCTCGCGACAAGCCAAAATGCGCTTCGCGCTTTAGTAATATTCAAAATCATTCAAGAAACAAAGCAGGCTTTCCAACCTTTGCTTTTCCAGACTTTCCCTCAGGATCATACTTATCCTTATCATTAACAGCAAACACAACAACATCCAACCCAGTTTTCTTCTTCACTAATTCCAAACACCCTGCATACACTGATAACTCTTTAGGTAGCACATAAACATAAGCCTTGCTCATCTTCTTCCCAACCAATTTCACAACATGATTAATATCTTCTGCAAGTTTCTCCACAGCCGCCTCCTGCCTCTCCAGCTCCTCATCAATTTTACTCTCATCACAAACAGGCCAGCTTGCCAAACTAACAAACCCCTTGCCACCAATTCTCTCCCACAACTCTTCTGCTATGTGAGGTGCAAAAACAGAAATAATCTTCAAAAAATCTTCAAAAGACTTTCTATCGCAACCTTCCTGCAAAATACCCTCCCATTTCATCAACTTGATAAGTGCAAGATTAAACCTAAAATTAGCAATATCCTCAGAAATCTCCTTTATCATCTTATTTCGATAGTGCTCTAATTTTTTATCTGCCTTTTCTTTCGCTTCAATAGAAAAAATTCTTTTAATAAACCTATTCACCCCTGCAATTCCCTCATCAGTCCACTCCATTGCAGAATCACCCGCAGATACAAATAACAAAAACATCCTTGCAGTATCAATCCCATATCTCTTCGAAACATCTTCCTGAGTTACAGTATTGCCATAGCTCTTGCTCATCTTTCTCCCATCTTTATACAAAACACCCTGGTTAAATAATTTCAAAAAAGGCTCATCAAAATCAAGCATTTTCATATCTCTCAATGCTTTAACAAAAAATCTAGAATAAATCAAGTGCCCGACAGCGTGCTCAATTCCCCCGATATACTGATCAACAGGCATCCAGTATTTAACCTTCTTTTTTGAAAAAGCTTCCTTCTTATTTTTAGTATCACAATATCGAAGAAAATACCACGAAGAGTCCATAAATCCTCCCATTGTATCTGTCTCTCGTTTTGCCCCCTTCCCGCATTTAGGGCATTTCATTTTCTGAAACTTCTTACTTGTCAAAATAGGATTCCCAGTTCCACTAAACTTAACATCCTCCGGTAATTCAATTGGCAAATCTTTTTCAGGCACAGGAACAACACCGCAGTCATCGCAATAGATAATAGGAATAGGCGTACCCCAATATCTCTGACGAGAAATCAGCCAGTCCTTAAGTTTGTATCGAATTGTTCGTCTTCCCCACTTCTTTTTTTCAAGATAGTCCATAATCTTTTTTGTAGCCTGGTGAATATCAAGACCATCTAAAAATTTTGAATTAATTATAACTCCTTCCTGCTCCTGGACTTGCTCCTTTTTGGTAATAAGAGATTTATCCCCATCAGAACCAACAACAACCCGAGCCACAGGGATATTAAACTCCTGAGCAAACTCAAAATCCCGAATATCGTGTCCAGGCACCCCAACAACCACCCCAGTTCCGACATTCATCATAACAAAGTCAGTAACCCATAAAGGCATTTTCTTTCCAGTCAACTGATTAATGCAGTTCAATCCAGTAAAAACTCCGGTTTTCTTTCTCTTTTCATCAATCCGTTCCTCCTCAGTTTTTTTCTTAGCATGCTTAATATAGTCCTCTACAGCTTTTCTATTTGTCTCAGGAACCAAACCTTTCTCTTTAGAAAGCAAGGGATGTTCAGGAGCAATAACCACAAAAGTAGCGCCAAAATTAGTATCTGGTCTAGTAGTGGAAACAGTTACAGTTTCATTTGTTTCATCAATCTTATAATCAATATCAATCCACTCCTTTCTGCTAATCCAATTTCTCTGCATTGTTTTAAGCTGCTCACTCCAATCAATTTTATCTAGATCATCTAACAATTCATCAGCATAAGTAGTTGTCTTAAAAAACCACTGGTCAAGTTCCCTCTTCTCTACCTCTGTACCGCACCTCCAGCACTTTCCAGCCTCAACCTCTGCATTAGCTAAAACAGTTTTACAATCAGGGCACCAATTAGCAGGAGCCTTAGCTCTGTAAACCAGACCTTTCTCATAAAACTTCAAGAAAAAATACTGGTTCCATTTATAATAATCTGGTTTATGAGTTGCAATCACCCGGGACCAGTCATAACTATTCCCAAGCTTTTTCTGATATTCCATAATTTTCTTAATAGCTTTCTCCGTATACTTCTTCGGATGCTCTTTTGCTTTTTTTGCAGCATTTTCCGCAGGAAGCCCAAAACTATCATAACCCATTGGATAGAGAACATTGAACCCCTTCATCCTTTTGAACCGGGCAATCACATCTCCCATAGTATAGTTCCGCACATGCCCCATATGCAAATAAGAAGCAGAAGGATACGGAAACATTTCAAGAACATAGTACTTCTTTCCATTCCCCTCTTTTACCTCAAAAGCCTTCTTCTTTTCCCAAGCATTCTGCCACTTCTTTTCAATCTTTGCAAAATCAATCTCTGTCTTTTCTTTCATCATATTCTTATATGTTTTATTAGGTTTTAAATTTACCTTCTGTAAGGTTTTGCTTTTTCTTCTCTTGCTTCTAGGTACTCTGCAATCTCTAAAGCAATTTCTAGAGGAATCTCAAATTCAAATCTATTTCTCTGTTGGGTTACAAGGGAGGTAAGACCTTTTAGAGTATAGCACGTTCCTTGCGGATTCCATCTTCCATTATCTCCTTGGGGTTTTAAGACACGATAGGCTTCTGCCTTTGCACCAAACCCGGTTCTCCATTGTTCAACCTTTCTTCTTTCCATTTTTAGTATCCTCGCAACAATTTAGTTATTAGTTACCCTGAAAACACATCAAGAAAGATGCGCCCTCAAACCAGCATGAGGACCACAGCCAGCAAAACCAAGACCAAGCTCAAATTCACGCCGGCTTTCATGATTTGATAATTTGTTTTGAGTTTATAAATTTTTCCAAAATCATGCTCTGTCCGGA
>CAZBOY010000039.1:0-3328 GCA_964493655.1 Candidatus Woesearchaeota archaeon
AATTAAACTTACAATTAAAAAATTAGAGAAATTAATTTTCTCCTCTGGACATTATAAAAAGAAAGCAAGAACAATTCAGCATGTTTCAAGAGAATTAATTAAAAGATTTAATTCAAAAGTTCCAAACACAAGAGAAGAATTAATGTCTATAAAAGGAATTGGCCCAAAAACAGCAAACATTGTTTTAGCATTTGCATTTGGAAAAAATGTTATTCCAGTTGACGTGCATGTCCACGTTACTTCAAATAGGCTAGGATGGGTTAAAACAAAAAATCCAGAGCAAACAGAAGCAGAACTTGAAAAAGTATTGCCAAAAAAACACTGGAGAGAGTTTAATGCTATTTTTGTTCAGTTTGGGCAAACAATTTGCCAACCTATTTCTCCTTGGTGTAGTAAGTGTCCGATAAATAAATACTGCCTAAAAATCAACGTAAATAAGAGTAGATAATTTTATAAATCGATTTTCTCTTTCTTCAACTATGAAAAGAAGCTCAAGACGTTGGAAAAAGAAAAGACAAATGCGTTGGAAGTGGCAACGTAAAAGACTTAAAAAAGAAAAGCGTAAGAGAAAAATGAGACGAGCTAGAAGTAAATAATTCTATTTTATAATCTCAAAATCCAAAGTAAAAGTTTCCTTATTAGCTGTATTTAAAACAGCTTTGTATTTCCCGCTTTTAAGGAAATATTTAGATTCACAAATAAAACTTTGTATTGTAAAAGGATCATGTGTTTCATTAAAATAGTTAATTATTTTTCCATCATCCATATCCCAAATTTTAAAATTTATTACCCCAGCATAAATACTTTTTCCCCCTCCATAAAATGAAAAGGTTAGCCCAGATAAATTACTTAAATTGTAAGATGATTCATTGAAACCAAGAAATTCATCTTTACCTGCACGATCATCCGCATCAAAATCAATCCATTTTTTGTACATAAAAAAACCAACAGGAGTAGAATTATCTTTAATTTCATTTTGATTATTTAGATAATTATTTTGGTTGTTTGGAGGATTATTATTAATTGTTATTTGGGTTTTTCCAGCATTTGCAACCTCTATTTCATGTTGCATTTGACCATAATTACTAAGAAGAGATCCTCCAATTACTGCTAATTCGCCTTGGCCACTATTATCTTGTGCACCTAATATCATTAATGTTTGTCCTAATAAAGCAGTTTCTTGTGCTTCAGTCATTGTAGCACAACTAACCAAAGCATATAATCCAACTCCTAAAAAGCCCAAACCTATTTTTCTAGGAATTTTTCTAACTAAATTAGCTAGATTTTTCATACAAAAGATAAATATAAAAACTATTTAAATGTTCCTATTATAAAGTTACAATAAACACCAAATATATTTCTCAGAGCAATAATTCTATTTAATCATAACAATATTTATAAGCCATGAGGGAGGTATTTTATAATGGTAAGTGAAATCTGGACTGAGAAATACAGGCCCTCTAAATTTATAGATCTTGTAGGGCAAGAGGAGATAATAAAAAGAGTTGAATCATTAACAAATTCTTTAAATATTCCTCATTTATTATTTGCAGGTCCTGCAGGAACAGGAAAATCCACCTTAGCTTTAATAGTTGTAAAAGAATTATTTAAAGAAAATTGGAAGGAAAATTATTTAGAATTAAACGCTTCTGATGAACGAGGAATTAATGTTGTTAGAGAAAAAGTAAAAAACTTTGCGAGAACAAAATCAATAGGAAATGTCCCTTTTAAGATAATCTTTTTAGATGAAGCAGATGCATTAACTCCAGAAGCTCAACAAGCTTTAAGAAGAACAATGGAGAATTATTCTACAACATGCAGGTTCATTTTGTCTTGTAATTATTCCAGTAAAGTAATTGATCCTATTCAATCAAGATGTGCTTTATTCAGATTTAAGCTTTTAGAAAAAAAAGATATTGAAAAAGTTATCCAAAAAATTGTATTAAGAGAAAACCTAACAATTACACCCGAGGCAACAGAGATTATATATGAGGGTAGCGAAGGAGACTGTAGACGTTGTATTAATCTCCTTCAGTCAACTTCTTCTGTTTCACCTGCTATAACAGCAGAGCTTGTCTCAACAATTTTATCAGATGCAAAACCAAAAGATATTAAGATAGTTTTAGATTATGCTGTTTCAGGAGATTTTCAAAAAGCAAGAGAAAAACTCTTTGATATTATGTTAAGAGAAAGTATTTCTGGACAAGATGTTGTTAAAGCAATTCAAAAAGAAATCTGGAATCTTCCTGTTGAACCAGAAATAAAAGTCAAATTAACAGAAAAAACAGGTGAAGCTGAGTTTAGAATTGTAGAAGGCTCAGATCCTTTTATTCAATTGCAAGCCCTTCTAGCAAGTTTTGTATTGGCTGGCATGGGAAAATAAAATGAAAATTTTTATAGCCTGTAGTAAATATTTTTACCACAAAATTAGTCCCTTAAAGAAACTTCTAGAAGAGAAAGGACATAAAATAACCTTACCAAATAGTTATGAAGAACCCTTTAAAGAAGAAGATATGAAAAAAGTAAGTAAAGAAGAACATATAAAATTTAAACAAAAAATGATGAGACTTCATGAACCAGAAATAAACCAAAATGATGCGGTTCTTGTACTTAATTTTGAGAAAAAGGGAATCCCAAATTATATTGGAGGGGGAACATTCATGGAGATTATTAAAGCATGGGAATTAAACAAAAAGATATTCTTTTTCAACCCCCTCCCAAAATGTTCTTTCACTGATGAATTAAAAGGAATAAATCCTATATTAATAAGCGGGGATTTAAATTTAATAAAATAAAAAATGACACAATGGACTGAAAAATATAGACCAAAATTCTTTGGAGATGTTAGAGGGCAAAGTTTAGCAGTCGAAAGAGTAAAAGAATTTGCTAGACATAGGGGAGGATTAAAAAAAGCATTAATTCTACACGGACCTCCTGGAACAGGTAAAACAGCTCTGGCATATGTTGCTGCAAATGAAATAAATTCAGAGATTTTTGAATTAAATGCCTCAGATTTAAGAAATAAAGAAAAACTTAATGAAGTTTTAAAACCCGCAATAGAACAAAAATCATTATCCAAAGAAAATAAGATAATTTTGATAGATGAAGTTGATGGAATCTCAGTGGTTGATAGGGGAGGATTAACCCAATTAATTTCCTTAATAGAATCAACAACTTACCCAATAATTATAACTGCAAATGATATTTGGGGAAAAAGATTTAGTGGATTAAGAAAAAAAGCAGAATTAATCCAATTAAAAGAAATTGATTATAAAACAATAAAAGATGTTATGATTTTTATCCTAAGAAAAGAAAAGAATTTTGTAGA
>CAZBOY010000040.1:0-3235 GCA_964493655.1 Candidatus Woesearchaeota archaeon
CAAATTTATAGTTTTATCCCTACAGCAAGCTGTAGGGTATTAGGAGAGAATAAAGTAAAAAGGACTTTAAAGATTTATTTATCGTCGGTAAATAAACTAAATGGTTTAAATTAAAATTATTAATTAATCTTGTCTATTTCCTTTTTCAAGTATTCTTTCCAACATTTTTTAGTGCAAAAACATTTTTCTTCTACATCAACACAATTATCATCATTAATGCAATGATAGGCATAAGCTTCTAGCACATCTCCAATTGTCTTGCCACAAGTTTCACAAACAGCAGGTTCGTCGGTTTCACCATCATAAGGGTCTTCTAATGTACTTTTCCATGCAACTAACAAATCTTCAGGATTTTTTAATTTCCAAATATCTCTACCCCCACTATGATTTTTACTTTTCCTCATATATTGAGATAATCTCTTTCTAAGATTTGTTTGAGATTTCTTACCTCCTGCTTGACCAATATATACAATTTTAGAATTTTCATCTGATTCATCAATAATAACATACACTCCTTTTTTAGTTGGGATAATTTTACGATTCTTTGATACTTTCATTTCAGATATTTTTTCAAATCCTTCAAACCCCTTTGACTTTAACCACTCTTTATTTAGTTCCATACAAAAGTTATTGGATTACAATTAATAAATAATATTGTTCTTAATTGTACTGAATAATAAACCCTTCAGTTTACCACTAATAAACTTTAAAAGGCACAGGTTTATTATTATTTTAAGATTATTTAATAATCTTTATGGGCCTATAGTCTAGTGGCAAAACAGGTCGTTTACACCGACCAATCGGCAGTTCGATCCTGCCTAGGCCCATGTTTACAATAAAATGTTAAAAGAAATATCAACAGGTCTTACAGTAGTTGGGATAATTATGACTCTATTCCATAAAAAGTATCCTTCTGTGGCTGCTTGGGGTGTTCCAATAGGGTTACTAGGATTGTTAGGGATATATTATTTTTCTTAAGAAAAGATTGAATATTTTATTACTTATGAGTTATATTAACTTTGCAGTAACAACAATACCAAAAGATTTATAAACCCAAAATCTCTAAAGTTTCTATGGAAAAATACAACTTACCTCATGAAGAGATAAAGAGATTTGAAGTATATGAAGGAGCGAATACAAAAGCTATGCCAAAATTAAGAGCTGATGGTAGGGTTCCTGCAAATGTTTCTCAAATAATGCAAAGAAGATTAGATTTAAGAAATGATGATACTGGTGTTAAATCTTTCTATATGGATAAATATTTTGATACTGGTGATGCTGTTGTTTACCACCCAGATGGAAGAGTTAAGGTTGTTCTTGATTCTCAACATTTAAGAGATATGACTTCCGATACTCCAAGAAATGGTGGAGCTTTAATAATTGGCGAAGATGTTTATAATGTTCTTGAAGGAGAAGAATTTAAGAAAGGAAAATTAGGAAAAACTGGAGATTGGATGTCTAAGAAAGATGTTAAAGCTCATCCAGTTTGGAAGGTTTTAGCAAGAGACCAAGCACTATTAGATGATTATGCTGATTATATTTTTGCAGAAAGTAAGGAGAAATTTGGTTATGATAATGGAATGGGAATCTTTGTAAGTTCTGCTAATGGAGATACACCTGAAATGAGGGCGTGGTATGTCTACGGGCTCGGGGACGGGTCTGGTGCTGATGGCGGGGTTGACCTTGTCAGTGGCGGTGGTCGTCTGCTCGGTATAGCGCCGGAGGCGCTAAGTGCGCCGGCTAAGGGTGCTTCAAGTGTTCAAAGATATACAATGGCTGATTTACAAGCATTTGATAAATCAGTAAAAGGATTAGAAGGAACTCTACATCCAGATGTTTTGAAATCTCTTACAGATTTAAGAAAGAAACTTTAATTTTATTCTACAAATATTTTTAAAACCTGTTTGTTAAACTTATAAGTCCTGGCAACCGTGGAAACATGAGAAGCTGGGTTATACGCTCTTTTACGAGGGCAACAATGTTGTCATAAAATACAACCAAGACACCTAATGTGTGAATTGGTGGTGCACATAATAAGTGAAAGAGCTATGCTCTGGGGCGTGGTATGTCAACAGGCTCGAGAACAGGTCTAATGCTAATGGCAGGAATGACCTTGACAATGACAATGGTCGTCTGCTCGGAATAACCCACTACTTGGTTACAGGACATTTTTTATTTTTATTCCATTTCTTTTTGGATTTGATACTTGCAACCACACAAGCAATCTCATCATATGTTATTGGTTTATTTTTCAATCTTTTTTTAATATCTCTTAATCTTTCTTTAGAACTATATACTCTTCTCAAAATCATATACACTTTTTCTCTGGGCAGAACTTCCCATATTGATAGTTGTTTATGTTCTATCAAATTAATCAAATGTCCCCAAACTGTAGATTCTTTGATTCCTTGTTTTAGGGCTTTTAGGTTCTACAATTTTAGTTTTATATTTCTTTGGAGATGACCACAAACTTGATAAAAAAGAAGCAAGTATTTTATTATTTATGTATCTTGTTTTTGTAATTTATACTATTATTTTAGCAATCTTCTAATCGAACATATCTTCAAATTGTTCATAACCTTCAACAGGCTTTCTATTTTCATAAGGATTTGGAGTATAAGCATCTGTTTCTCTATTAATCCAACCATCAACAAATTCAGGTCTTATTGTAAATTCTGCTCTATTTGGATGAAAATATCCTATGCCTTTTACTGTAGCAATAGAATTTCGAGAAGACTTAGGTATTTCTTTTATTCTCGATGTTGGGATTTTAATTACCACAACAGCATTATTCCCCTTATGTGTTTGTCTATACAATCCTTCTGCATTTTCCAAATCACTAGGTTGCCATGTTGCAGTGCCTAATAAATCTCCTGCACAACATCCTAATCCTTCTCTCATTATAGCGTCCACTAAGGAAGTATGGGTTCTATGTAAAAATACATTATTTTCTTCATCCGTTCTAATATGCTTTTGATATTCCATAATATTCGGAATAAACAACCGTTTTTAAACCTTCCTATATTTACTACTTGATAGTTAATATAAAAAACAATTTTTCCACCCCAAAGATTATTTCATCTTCTTTCTTAGAAAGAAAGAAGCAAAAAAGACGCACACATCTCCTATAAAATAAGACAGCGTCCCGCCGTCCTGAAGTGCCATCTTTAAAATTAATATAAGTGCCTTCGAACAACTCTGCGAAAAATCAAAGATTTTTCTTGTCACGCCTTGC
>CAZBOY010000041.1:0-3093 GCA_964493655.1 Candidatus Woesearchaeota archaeon
TTTATTTTGGTAGCGGGGGGCGGATTCGAACCACCGACCTTTGGGTTATGAGCCCGTTTCATGCCTTTTGCTACCTTTATCACTAAAAATAACTTGACATAATTCAATATAACATTTAAGATACTTACACCTTTGAAACTTTGGGTTTAAGTTCATTCAAAATAACCTGTTTTAATCGTGAAAGGTAGCAAGAGGGTAGCACGGATTTTTTATTTTCAATTGACCTTTGGGTTTTTCAGGCTTTTTCTTGCTACCAAAATGCTACCCTGGGGGGTCAAAATGGCAGGCAGGATCAAAACAAAATACAAAGGAGTTTATAAGCGGGAGGCAAAAACGAAGGTTTTTAAGGGTAAACCGGATATCGCTTTTGACATCGCATACAGTTTCGAAGGAAAAAAAATATGGGAAAAGATCGGCTGGCTGTCTGAGGGATACTCCGCGAAGCTGGCGGAGGATGTTCGGGCGGAGAGGATCCGGGCAAAACGTCACGGCGAAGAGTTGCCTCACCAAAAAAAGAAAGCCCTAACCTTCAAGGCACTGGCGGAGAAATACCTTAAATGGTCCGCTGAAAATAAGAACCGCGCCGGGATTGAGGATAAAAGCCGTTATGAGAATCACCTCAGAGCCCGTTTTGACTCTAAACGGCTTGATGAAATTGTGCTCCTTGACCTTGAGCGTATGAAAAAGGAAATGCTAAAGGCGGGAAAAGCTCCGAAAACGGTTTCCCATTGCCTTGGATTAATACGGGCCATGTATAACAAGGGTCTCGATTGGGATCTATATCAAGGTGATAACCCCATTAAGAAAAAGAGACCGGGCGAAAAAAAAGGCCTTATGCCGACCGTTCAAAACGCACGCGATAGATATTTTTCAGTGGAAGAAGCCGAACTGCTATTGAAAGAACTGAAACGGAACCCCCGTTATAAAAACCGGGAACTGGAAGACCCAAAGCTTCACGATATAACCCTTGTGAGCCTCCATACGGGCGCCCGTGCCTCTGAAATCTTTAATCTGAAGGTACAGGACGTTGACATCAGAAATGGTCTTATAACCCTCAGAGACACAAAAAATACCGAAACGAGACATGCACCCATGACAGAAGCCGTCCGGGAAATGCTGAAACGCCGGATGCCGTCGGATCCTAACGGCTATATTTTCACTAATAAACATGGCCAAAAAATAAAAGAAATTTCTAATGCATTTGAAAAAGTTGTTGATCGTCTGGGATTCAATCAAGGCGTGACCGATAGACGGAGCAAAGCTGTTTTTCATACGTCCAGGCATAGTTTTGCTTCATGGCTGGCCCTCCAGGGAACACCCATCTTAACGATTGCGCGATTGATGGGTCATAAATCAATTAGCATGTCGGAAAGATACTCTCACCTATCACCGGAGCATAAAAAAAATGCCGTGAACGGTATTGAAGCGAGATTTAACGGAACAGAGAAGATTACCGAGAAAGCGGAGGGATAGCATGGAAAAATTCAAAGCATCGGAGTTTGAAGGTAAAGGCGTCAAATATACCTTTACATCCTGGAGATTCACACAAGGGGAAAAAAGCGATCTCGAGCAATCCCTCGCAAAGTTTCCACCTGATAAGGTAGCTCAGTTTATTGATGACCTTGAAATGATCTGTCTTCATGCCAAAAGCTATCTCTTGGAGCGAGATGTAACTTTCCAGCGAGCCGAAAGAAAACGTATGCTAAACCGCTTAAAAAAGGCCACGGAAGAGCTTGAAATGGTGCTCGACAAAAAGATACCAATTGCACCGAAAAACAACATTTTCGACGAAAGCATATATTCAGATTCGACGGAAGTGCTGGAGAAAGAATCGTTACGCTGGATGATGATATCCGCGTCCCAACAGATGAAAAGAATTTCCGAAATCATACAAGATACGCACAACACACCCGGCCGACCAAGTACTAATACAGCCACCGGCGACCTCGTAAAAGTCCTTGCGGTAGGGTTTAAAAACTACTTCGAGACGCCCACGGGATATCAGACGTCCCCTCAAAACCCGGGGAGCGGCCCTTTCTTTTCCATTGTTCAAATAGTATTGGCAGCGCTTGATCTTCCATGCCATGATCCGTCACGTCACATTAGAGCGGCCCTGGAGGCCCTTTAATACCCATCTAAAACCCGTCCATTTTTTCTTAGTTTCGTCCCTTACTTCATTCCGCATAACAATTTATCATGCTTCCAAAATAAACATAACGCGGAGGCATGAGCCATGATTCCACGAGTATTATCCCCAAGAGATACCGTCCAGAGATACCCTGTCCTTGGTTGCACTGGGACATTAGCCAATTGGAGAACGCAGAAACGCGGGCCGAAATTCTATAAAATGTCGAGGAAGGTTTTTTATCGTCCTGAAGATATCGAGGCCTTTTTATTTAGATCACCTGTTCTGACGAAAGATTCGATGCGTTAAATTTCAGTTTCGGGGATAGACCGGCAACGGTCGAACGGGGTGGCACCCTGGAACCGCTCCTTCCCCGGCACAATCCATAATCCAGGGAATCACTGCCTCCAGGGGGGCAAAGATGGCAAGCAAGAAAAAAAACAGATTACCACCATTTGTTTATATTACACAATTAATGTTGAGAAGCGACGCATACAAGGAACTTTCAAATGCTTCCAGAACAGCTTATTTGTTATTACGAGCGCAACTTAAAAAGCCGGAACAAATAGAGGTTATTTTTCCGTATTCACATGCACAAGAGTACATGCAGAAAAGAACTTTCGCAGGCGCAATTAGACAATTGATTAAAATGGGATTTATAGAAAAGAAACAATCAGGCGGACTTTATAAAAGAACCAATATTTACTCTTTCATTCATGAATGGGAACCGTACAGGAAACCTAAAAGGGATGGTATATATATAGAAGGAGTGTGCAAAAGCACACCGTCGAAAAAGGAAAAAAGGGTCAAACAGGTATGCAAAAGCACACCGTCGGAATTTGAAAATACTGATTGACGGTATGCAAAAGCACACCGTCGACAGTGTGCAAAAGCATACTTGAGTTTAAAAAAAGTGAAAGGAAAATAGAATGGACGAGCAAAAAGAAATAAAAGGCAAATTCAGTTTT
>CAZBOY010000042.1:0-2842 GCA_964493655.1 Candidatus Woesearchaeota archaeon
TGAAAGACCTCCAATTATTTTTTAAAGAAAAGAAATTTTTAGAACTGGAGAAGAAAGTAAAAATAAAATTTCACCGGCCCGAATTATTAATACAAGCTTTTGTTCATTCTTCTTTTTTGAACGAACAGGCGGATTTTCCTTTAAAGGACAATGAAAGATTGGAATTTCTAGGCGATGCAGTTTTGGAACTAGTAGTTAGTGAGTATCTTTACCGTCATTATCCGCAGCGGGAAGGGTGGCTGACTCAATGGCGGGCGGTTTTAGTTAATACTCAATCCTTAGCCTCTATAGCGGAGAAATTGGATTTTGATTCCTGGCTTTTGTTTTCTCATGGAGAGAGAAAAAATAATCACCAGGCGAGAAGACATCGTTTAGCTAATACCTTCGAGGCTTTTATCGGAGCCCTTTATCTTGACCAGGGATTAGAAGTTGTCAGAAAATTTGTTTATGATAGGCTTCTGAAGAATCTTCCTCAAATGATAACAGAGGGTACTGGCCAGAATGCGAAAACTATTTTTCAAGAGGAAGCGCAAGGAGAACTAGGACTTACTCCTCACTATAAGGTTTTGTCTGAATCTGGACCAGCTCACGCTAGACACTTTCAGGTTGGGGTTTACTTAGAGAAAACTCTTATTGCCCAAGGTGAAGGACTCTCGAAACAGCAAGCGGAAGAAGAGGCGGCTAATCAGGCCTTAATAACGGCTAAACAAGCCTTAATCAAGAATTAATTATGTTAAGAATTCGCTTTCAAAGAATCGGTAAAAAGAATCAGCCTTTTTTTAGGTTGGTCGTTGTTGACAGAAATTCTCCTCCTCAAGGGGGAAGATTCGAAAAATTAGGCTGGCTGAACCCCTTAACAAAAGAAAGGGGATTAGAGGCGGAAAGGGTTAAGTATTGGTTGTCAGTCGGAGCTCAACCAACCGACCGAGTTTATAACTGGCTTATTGATGAGGGAATTTTATCCGGGAAGAAAAAAGCTGTTCATGCTCGAAAAAAGAAGAGCCAGCCGGAAGAACCAGCAACGGCTTCGGAAGCGGTAGCGCCTGAAGGCCAGGAGAAGAAAGAGAAGAAAGAGAAGAAAGAGAAGGCAGTGAAGCAGGGAGAGGAAGCAACGGCGGTTTCCTCGGAAAAGAAGAAAGAGGCCTAGGGGTTTCCTTGGAAAAGGAAAAAGGTTATAATACAAATTGTACAATAATAAAAAGTAAATTATAGCAAAAGTAAAATGATTGATGTCTGGGCGGAAAAAATATTCAAAGGGCTTCTACCAATTTTCCTAATTGGCAATACTCTAAAAATAGTCTTTAGAGAATGGAGAAAACAGTAAAATTTAAAGAGGATAAATTATTTGTTTGCTAAAAAGACCATGTTTCAAGTTTTCACTCGGGTTTTAGGGAGTTTATTGATCGGTTTTGGTTTGGGAATGGTTCTTAGCCAAAACTTGGTTTTTTCTAGTCTTCAGTATCTTAGCTGCTTGATTGTCAGTCTGGTTTTAGGAGGTTTTTTACTGGCCTTCAGTTGGCGGAGGAAAAAAGAGAAAGAACAATTGACAACAGAACCTGTCTCTCCGGGGGAGGGCAAGGGGGAAAGAGAAGGGGAGAAAGAGTTTTGAAACAAAGGTCGATTTTAGTTAGAAATTAATTTTTCTTCTGGATATATGGCTAAAGACAATTATAAAGAAGCTGGACGCTGGTCCTTTATTCTGGGCTTGATTCTGGCGATTTTAGCTGGGTTCATCAACGCTACCTGGATTCCGATTGTTCTCTTTGTCCTAGGATTAATTGTTGGATTTTTGAATATTACCAGTGAACAGAGTACTGAATTTTTAGTAGCGGTAATTGCTCTGTTGTTGGTGGGAATGAGCGGTTTGCAGATTAGCTTATTAAGCCAAGAAATTTCCGTTACTGTTCAGTTAATGCTCAATAATTTTGTTTCCTTTATTGCCGCCGCTGGTCTAGTAGTAGCTATCAAGTCAATTTTGGCTGTCGCTGCTCCCAAACTCCCAGAGCACTCTTGACAAGATTTTAAGAGGGGCTAAACTGACAATGTTCCTTTTGGAGCTATCGCCTTTGGCGAAAAGCCGGAAGGAACATTTTGTTTTTCTGGATTCGTTGAATTTAACATTATTATTTATTATTATGGTATGATAGTGAAGGAGATTGAATTATTAGGATAATAATTAGAAGGCTTCTTTTAGGTTTTGAGTTTTGGTTATGAAACATTTTCGGAAAAATATTTTTCTTTTTCTCGTCTTAGGAATTTGGGGGCTTTGGCTGCCGAGCTTTGTTGCTTTAGCCGCCGAGAAACCAGAAGCGGTTTCTTTTTTTGTTGATTCTTCAATGGACGAGAGGGGAAGGGAAGAAATCCTGGGCGAGTTAAGTTATCGTTCCCAGCACGCTTACTTTGTTGTTGACCAGGAATGGAAGAACGAGCTTTCCCCCGAGGAACAGGAAAAGAATGAAACTTTTTTACGGTCTTTAGGAACGGAGTTTGACGAAAAAATTTACCCTGGTTTGACTTCTGTTTATGGTTCTGAATGGAAACCGGGCCTGGACAATGATTTGCGCCTGACTGTCCTTTTTCATCCTTTACAAGAGGAGGGCGGCGGTTATTTCCGGCCGCTTGATGAACAAGAGAAATTACAAAGCCCGAGTTCTAATGAGCGGGAAATGGTTTATTTGAACGCTAATTATCTGCCGAGTAATTATATCCGGAGCTTATTGGCTCACGAATTAACTCATCTTCTGACTTATAACCAGAAGAATAGGAAGATGAGGGTGGTAGAAGAGGTCTGGCTAAATGAAGCCCGAGCGGAATATACCCCCACTCTTTTGGGCTACGACCA
>CAZBOY010000043.1:0-2673 GCA_964493655.1 Candidatus Woesearchaeota archaeon
TTAAAATTAACTAATTTTTAGATGCCCCATAGCTTGCTGTGGGGAGTTTCACTTAGAAATGAATTAAAGTCTATTAATCTAATAAGATTTCGTAATAAATTAGGGTTATTGCTTTGAGAAACTTTCGCGGAAATCCAAACAGTCCTATGTAATGAGTTTAGATTTCTTCAGCCGTCGCCAAATAGATAAATTCTACTTATCCGTCGATGATGTTGAAAATTACTAAACTTAGTTTATATAAAGTTCTTGATAACCAACACTATTTAATATAACCGCCTTTCTGCAAATTCCACAATTTTCTGTATTGCCCTGGCTGACTGATTAATTGTTTGTGGGTTCCTTGTTGGACAACTTTGCCTTTATCAAGGACAACTATCTTATCTGCTTTCATGATTGTTGATAATCTGTGGGCAATTATAATCGAGGTTTTGCCTTGCATTAATCTTTCAAGATCTGCCTGGATTTCATATTCTGTTTCGCTGTCTAAAGAAGATGTTGCTTCATCTAAAACCAAAATCTTTTTGTTTGCTAAGATTGCCCTCGCTATTGAAACTCTTTGCCTTTCTCCTCCGGAAAGTTTGACTCCACGCTCCCCTACAATTGTCTTTTCTTTTTTTGGAAACTCTTGGATAATTTTGTCAAGCTGTGCAAATTTAATTGCTTTCAAAACTTCTTTTTTTGATGCTTTTGGATCTGAAAATGCAATATTGTTATAAACAGTGTCGTCGAATAAAACAGCTTCTTGTGGAACAATTGACATTTCACCCCTTAGAGATTCTTGTTTAAACTCTTTGATATTTTTATTATCAATTATAATTTCTCCAGAATTAACATCATAAAATCTGTAAAGTAATTTTACAAGTGTTGTTTTTCCGCATCCTGAATGCCCGACTAGCGCAACTTTTTTGTTTTTTGGTATTTTCAGATTGAAGTCTTCAAATAATTTTCTTTTTCCATAACTAAAATCTACATTTTTAAATTCAACTTCCCCTTGATTTATTTTCAAAATTTCAGCATTAGGTTTATCTTTAATATCATTTTCAATTTTTCCATATTCAAATAATCCCTGGAAGTCAGCCATTGCCCTGTAGAAGTTTCTTATTCCATGAACAAAGCTAAACAAAGGCCAGAAAATATTTCCGTAGATTGTGTAGATAAATACAAGTGTTCCGATGGTTATTTTTTTGTCTAAAAATTCCATTAAGGGAAAATAAACAACAAAGAAAGTTCCTAGAGCTAAGATTAAAGTTTGGCCTGCATCAAGCCACCTGAAATAATCCCAGGTTCTTACAAATGCGTCTCTGGTTAGATTAGTTAATTTAGCGAAGATTGATTTTATTCTGTTTTCTTTTCCAAAATATTTTACAGAATCTATGTTTGTGAAAATATCTGAGATGTTTCCTTTTTCTTTATCTTCGGTTTTATTTGCAATTATATTTGATTCTTGCTGTCTTGATTGAAGCAACAAACTATAGGTAAGGAAGACAACTACTGTTGCAAAGACAACGAGGATTGCTTGGGTGCTGAAATAAATTAAAGATATTGAGACAATTGCAAGCTGGAATAAAAGTGGTGACACATTGAATATCAGCACATCTGTCATTCGTTCAACTGCTCCTCCTCCCCGAGTTAATCTTGAAATTAAACTTCCTGTTTTGTGAGTTGTGTGAAATTTGTGAGAAAGCTGAATTATATGATTAAAGAATTTTCTTTTCAAGTCCATAATGATATCTGCAGATAAACGATTTATTAGGTGAATGTGAATCCAATCAAATACAAATTTTACAATTATAAGAATTGTATAGGCTACTGCAACCCAGAAAAGAATTTGCACAAAAACATTTCTCGCGAGATTTTCAGCTACAAATTCTGTTCCATTATCTATTATTATCTTAAATAAAAATTTGTCAACTGCTTTTGATGCTTCAAGTATAAGTCCTACGAAAAGAGTCCAGAAAAAAAGCCATTTATATTTTCCAAGTAGTCCGAAGTATATCTTAAGATTGTACTTGAAATCTATTTTTTCTTTTACTTTATGTTTTTTGTTTTTTTCCATTCGATAGTTTTAAATATGGGTTTTTATTTGGAATATTAGATGCCAAATCCAGATAATTTTATCTACCCTCAGTGCAGTAAGGAGAACATCTCTCTTAATTCTGAAGATGAAGATAGTTCTGAAGATTCTCCAGATAACTAGTCATCTTTTATTATGTTGTGGGGATTGTTTTTAAATCTGTTTGTCTTATTTTAATTCTTTTTAGAAACCAAAACTCCGCCGCTAATAATCGCAATTATCCCCACCACCCCAAGATAATTTTCTCCTGAAAAACCAACAACTGCTCCGGTGATTGAATAACCTGTGAACATCAGAACTATGCCCACGATAATTGACAAGATGCCTAGAATTAGTTTTTTGTTCATGAATTTATATGGTTTGAGGATATAAAAGGGTTTTGGATTGCTATTAAAATTTATGAATTTGATGAAAATTCTTGTGAGAGATTTTTGCTTAATGTTCTGCAAAGATGTTGCGGAAATTTTCACAGATAATAAAAAAGATAAGTGAAAATTTTTTCAGAAGTTGCCAAGATAAATAATTACGCTCACCAGTCGAAGTGATTTTATTCTCTCCTAATACCCTACAGCTTGCTGTAGGGATAAAACTATAAATTT